>DASQEB010000155.1:0-4467 GCA_035633875.1 Thermoanaerobaculia bacterium | reverse complement strand
AGGTGACGCACGGCTGGTCCGGCCCCATGAGGCAGACGGCGCGGCGGAGGGCGTGGCCGAAGGCGCCGCGTAGAAGGGAGCCCTTGAACGGGGGGAGCCGGGCCCGGGTGGCGGCGCGCAGGGTGTGGCGGAGGCGGAGGTAGGGGATCACGAGGGTATTGTCGCCTGTCCGGAAGGTTGCGCGGGAGCGCCGGAAGGCCCGCGGGGCGTTGCGGAGCGTTCCGCGGCGCCTGCGGAACGTTCCGCGGCGGCCGCTCCATATAAATCCGGACGGAATCTATATAACAGAGCGCCGTGTCCCCGTGGGGAGAGTGGGTTTCTATATAAACAGGGAGCGATTCTATATAAACAGGGAGCCGCGGAGCCTGCAGAGGGACCTCGTCTATATAGAATTGCCGCCGCGTTATATAGAAATCCTCCGTCGCCGGCTGCAACCGGGGCTTTGCAAGGTGCAGCGGCGGCTTCTCTATATAGAGAAGCGGCGGCGTTATATAGAGAGGAGGCGGCGGCACGTTGCAGAGGGGCGGTTCTATATAGAACAGGTCCGGATTTATATAGAGAGGGGGCGATTGCAGGGCGCAGAGGCGGGATTTCTATATAGAGACGGAGCGCTGCTCTAGAGAGAGGGTGCGCGCGGAACCTCACCCCCTGTCCCCCTCTCCCATCGCCCTCCCGTCCCCCGGGAGAGGGGGGACGAGCCCGGGACACGTTCGCTGAACATCGACGGGACGTGCCGCCCCGGGCCCTCACCTCCCATCCTCCCGTCCACCTCCGGGAGAGGGGGGAGACCGAGGAGCTTGCCGGCAGGAGAGGGGGTTGGGGACAGGTGGGCGGGGGCGCCCTCTGCCGGAGGAAGGACGGGAGGATGAGAGAGGGCCGGGGTGAGGGCTCCCGCAGCGGGGCAAGCCGCCTCGGCTCTCCCATGCCCCATCCCGGGCGCGTCCCCCCTCTCCCGGGCGGCGGGAGGGCGATGGGAGAGGGGGACAGGGGGTGAGGTCTGGCACGCCCCTCGCACTCCGTATAGAGAGAGGTAGGAGCAGTCGTCCGACGACAGCCGCGGGGGGCGGCATGGGAAAAGGAGAGAGGACATGGAAGCCATGGGACTCCTGTCGTGGATCGTGTTCGGTCTGATCGCCGGGGCCATCGCGAAGATGCTGATGCCGGGCAAGGACCCCGGGGGCTGCATCATCACGATCATCATCGGGGTGGTGGGCGCCCTGCTCGGCGGGTTCATCGCGACTTGGCTGGGCTACGGCGGCGTCTCGGGCTTCGACTTCCGGAGCTTCGTCATCGCCGTCCTCGGCTCGATCCTGCTGCTGGGGATCTGGCGGATGCTGGCGGGACGGCGGCGGCGGTAGCCGAGCCGGGCCGGAAAGGGTCCCCCAGGCAAGACGTCAAGGACCCAAGGACAGAAAGGACCAGAAGGACGGTTCTGGGTCCTTTGAGTCCTTTAGGTCCTTTGAGTCCTTTAGGTCCTTTATGTCCTTTAGGTCCTTTGGGACTTCGCCT
This sequence comes from Thermoanaerobaculia bacterium, assembly GCA_035633875.1. GTDB lineage: Bacteria > Acidobacteriota > Thermoanaerobaculia > Multivoradales > UBA5704 > DATARR01. Next base: position 2,958 of record DASQEB010000155.1, on the reverse strand, counting down.
GGTTCGGGGGCTCCAGGGACCTCCGCGCCTGCCCGAGGAGGTGTCCGGCCTCGGGGAGGATGAGCTTTTCCATGGCCAGGGTGACGGCCTTGGGCGAGCCGGGGAGGAGGAAGACGGCCTGGCCGCCGATCAGGCCGGCGGCGGCGCGGCTGAGCATGGCCGCGGCGCCCACCTGGCTGTAGGAGAGCATCCGGAACAGCTCGCCGAATCCCTCGACCGGCTTCTCCAGGAGAGGCCCGGCGGCGTCCAGGGTGACGTCCCGGGGGGAGAAGCCGGTGCCGCCCGTCAGGACGACCACATCCACCCCCGGCAGGGCCAGCATCTCGCGCAGGGCGGCCCGGATGGCCGCGACGTCGTCCGGCACCAGGCGGGAGCCCTCCACCCGGTGGCCGGCCCCCAGGGCCAGGTCGCGGAGGGCCTGGCCGCTGGTGTCGTCCGCGGTCGTGCGGGAGTCGCTCACGGTGACGACCGCGAAGCCGAGGGCGGCGGGGGCCAGGGACCGGTGCTGCTCGACACTCACGGAGCGGGAGGCTACCATGGGTGTCCCGTTTTTCCGCTCTCCCCCCACCCGGGAGAGGGCGCCCTCCGGCGCAAGAAAACAGGGTTTTGAAAGTGTCCGCTTCTGGGACAGCGCAGTCCCGCGATCGGACAGTTCCGGTTCGTTAACGAACTCTTAAGTTATTTTCCATCAACGGTTTACGGCCCTTGCAACCATGGCACGTGCCATGCGTAGAGGAATGTGGAGAAAGAGCCATGGATATTCCTCGTACAGGACAAGCCCAAAAGCGCCGGATGAAGCGCACCGCCATCGTCGTCGGGATCGGCGCGGTGGTCCTTCTGGTCACCGTCGGTCTCGCCCGCCTGGAGCCGGCCGCCCCACCCGTCAAGAAAGAGACCGTCTGGATCGAGGCCGTGCAGCGCGGCCCGATGCTGCGGGCGGTCCGTGGTCCCGGCACGCTGGTGCCGGAGGACGTCCGTTCGATTTCGGCGCCGGTGGAGGGGACGATCGAGCGCATCCCGGCCCTGCCGGGCGCGCGGGTCGAGCCCGACACGGTGCTGCTCGAGATGAGCGATCCGGAGGTGATGCAGAACGCCCTCCAGGCCGAGTCGCAGCTCCGGGCCGCCGAGGCGGACTACCAGAACCTGCGCGCGCGGCTGGAGAGCGAGTTCCTGAGCCAGCAGTCCCAGGTGTCCATCATCGAGTCCCAGGCCGAGCAGGCGAGGCTCCAGGTGGACGCGGACGAGCGCCTGTTCAAGGACGAGCTCATCCCCGAGCTCGACCTCAAGCTCTCGCGCCTGCGGGCCGAGCAGCTCACCAAGCAGGCGAAGATCGAGAAGGAGCGGCTGGGCAAGATCCGCAGCTCGCAGCAGGCGCAGCTCTCGGCGCAGCAGGCCCAGGTGAACCAGATGCGCGCCCTCTACGGCCTGCGGCAGCGCCAGGTGGATTCGCTCAAGGTGCGGGCCGGCATCCCGGGCGTGCTCCAGGAGCTGCCGATGCAGGTGGGCCAGCGGGTCACGCCGGGCACCACCCTCGCCCGGGTGGCGCGGCCGGAGAAGCTCAAGGCCGAGCTGCGCATCCCGGAGACCCTGGCCAAGGACGTGGCGGTGGGCCTGCCTGCCCAGATCGACACGCGCAACGGCGTGGTGCCGGGGCGGGTGACCCGCGTGGCGCCCTCGGCCCAGGACGGCACGGTCATCGTGGACGTGGCCATGGAGGGTCCGCTGCCCAAGGGCGCGCGGCCCAATCTGTCGGTCGACGGCACGATCGAGATCGAGCGCCTGGACAACGTGCTGTTCGTCGGGCGGCCCACGTACGGGCAGCCCAATCAGAAGATCGAGCTGTTCAAGGTCGTCAAGGACGGCGAGGAGGCCGTGCGGGTTCCCGTGCAGCTCGGCCGCAGCTCGTTCAACACCATCGAAATCGTCAGTGGCCTCGAAGCCGGGGACCGGGTGATCCTGTCGGACACCTCGGCCCAGGACGGCTACGACCGCATCCGCTTGGAGTGATCCGGAAAGAACCGGGAGGAAACCGATGACTGCAACCAATGACACGCTGATCGGGCTCGACGGGGTCACCAAAGTCTTCATGACCGACGAGGTCGAGACCCACGCCCTCTCAGGCATCCACCTGGAGATCAAGAACGGCGAGTACGTCTCGATCGCCGGGCCCTCCGGCTGCGGCAAGACGACGCTGCTGTCCATCCTCGGCCTGCTCGACACGCCGAGCGACGGCAAGTACTGGCTGAACGGCAAACAGGTGGCCGACCTTTCGTTCTCAGAGCGGGCCCGCATCCGCAACCGGGAGATCGGCTTCATCTTCCAGGCGTTCAACCTGATCGGCGATCTGAACGTCTACGAGAACGTCGAGCTGCCCCTCACCTACCGCGGCATGGCCGCCAAGGAGCGCCGCGAGCGCGTGCAGGAGGCCCTGGAGCGGGTCGGCATGTCGCACCGGATGAAGCACTATCCGTCCCAGCTCTCCGGCGGTCAGCAGCAGCGCGTCGCCGTGGCCCGGGCCGTGGTCGGCAAGCCGTCGATCCTGCTCGCGGACGAGCCCACCGGCAACCTCGACTCGAAGAACAGCGAGACGGTCATGGACCTCCTCGGCGACCTCCACAAGGAGGGCGCCACGATCTGCATGGTGACCCACGATCCCCGGTTCGCGCGCTACGCCCAGCGCACCATCCACCTCTTCGACGGCCGGGTCGTCGAGGAGGAGACGGGCATCCAGCGGGAGATCGAGAAGAAGGAGCTGGCCCAGAGCGGATTCGAGGTCGTTTAAAGGAATTCAGAGACCCCGCGTAACGCGCGGGTGATGTTCGCGCGCCTTTGAAGGCTGCCGCCCCGATCGCGGCAGCCCTTTTTTTTATGCTGTCAGCTCGAGCCTCCGAGGGCGGCGCCCCCTCCCTGAGACCTCACCCCCTGTCCCCCTCTCCCATCGCCCTCCCCCCAACCGGG
>DASQEB010000154.1:0-12709 GCA_035633875.1 Thermoanaerobaculia bacterium | reverse complement strand
CTGCTCGGCGTGCTGAAGGCCGGGGCGGCGTACGTTCCCTTCGACCCTTCTTACCCGAGGGAGCGTCTCTCCTTCATGCTCGAAGACGCGGGAGTGTCCGTGCTGTTGATGCAGCAACGGCTGGCCGAGAGGCTGCCGTCGGGGGACGCGAAGGGTTTGTGTGTGGACGGCGGGCTCGGTTCGCTGGACGGGTGGGGCGCGGAGAATCCGCCGCGCCGCGCCGGGTCGCAGAACATAGCTTACGTCATCTACACGTCGGGCTCTACGGGCAAGCCGAAGGGCGTGATGATCCCTCACGGGGGGCTGGTCAATTACCTGCACTGGTGTACGGAGGCTTACGACGTTGCGGGAGGCAGCGGCGCGCCCGTGCACTCGCCGCTCGGGTTCGACCTGACGGTCACCAGTCTGTTCTCACCTCTTTTGAAGGGCGGGACCGTCTTCCTGCTGGTCGAGGGGGAAGGGGTCGAGGCGCTGCGCGTGGCGCTCGGCGCGGGGCGGGATTACAGCCTGGTGAAGCTGACGCCTTCGCACCTGGAAGTGCTGGCGCAGACGTTGGGCGAGGAGGCCCTTGAAGGCGCGCGGGCGCTCGTGATAGGCGGCGACGCGCTGTACGCGGAGGCGTTGCGGTTCTGGCGGCGGGACGGCGCGGGGCCGAGGCTGATTAACGAGTACGGGCCGACCGAGACCGTCGTCGGGTGCTGCGTCCACGAGGTGGGTGCCGAAGGCGATGTCGCGGGGCCGATACCGATAGGGAGGCCGATTGCGAACACGCAACTCTACATCCTCGGGCGAGGCGGCGAGGTCGTCCCCGTCGGCGTCGGCGGCGAGCTTCACGTCGGCGGCGCGGGCGTGGCCCGCGGTTACTTAAACCGCCCCGGCCTGACCGCGGAGAGGTTCATCCCCGACCCGTTCGGCTCCGAGCCCGGGGCCCGGCTCTACCGCACCGGCGACCTGGCGCGCCGGCTTCCGGACGGCCGGGTGGAGTTTTTGGGGCGCCTCGACCAGCAGGTGAAGATCCGCGGCTTCCGCGTGGAGACCGGCGAGATCGAGGCGGCTCTGCGGAGCCACCCCGCGGTGAGGGACGCGGTGGTGACGGTCCGCGAGGAGGGCGGCGACCGCTCTCTCGCGGCCTACGTCGCGGCCCCGGCCGAGGTCGGCGAGGCGGAGCTGCGCCGCTTCCTCGAAGACAGGCTGCCGCCGTTCATGGTGCCGGCGGCCTTCGTCCGCCTGGATGCTCTGCCGCTCACCTCGAACGGCAAGATCGACCGGCGCGCGCTGCCAGCCCCGGGCCTCCAGGCCGGGCCGCGGAGCCTCGTGCCTCCCCGCAACGAGGTTGAGCTCCGGCTCGTGCACCTCTGGGAGGAGATCCTGGGGATCTCGCCGGTGAGCGTCACCGACGACTTCTTCGAGCTCGGCGGCAACTCCCTCCTGGCCGTGCGCCTGGTGGCCCAGATCCGCAGGCATTTCGACCAGCGCCTGCTTCTGTCGGCGCTGGTCGACGCCCGCACCATCCGGAAGCTCGCCAGGCTCCTGCAAGGGGAGCCCGACTTCCACAGCCACCTGGTGGCGGTCCAGCCCCGGGGCACGAGGCCGCCGGTCTACTTCGTCCATCCGGGCCACGGCACGGTCGTCTGCTACCTCGAGCTGGCGCGCCACCTGGGTCCCGACCAGCCGTTCTACGGCCTGCAGTCGCTGGACCTCGACTACGACGGCAATCCCTACGTCAGCGTCGAGGAAATGGCGGCGCGATACGTCGCGGTGATCCGCGAGGCCCAGCCGGAAGGGCCCTACCTGCTCGGAGGCTGGTCCTTCGGCGGCCTCATCGCCTTCGAAATGGCCCAGCAGCTCCAGCGGGCGGGCCAGAGCGTGCCTCAGGTCCACCTCCTCGACTGCAGCGTTCCGGTCATCACCGAGTTCATCTCGCAGATCGACTCGGACCTCATGCGCGCCTACCTGATGATCGATCACGCCCGGGACGCCGCCATCACGGCGGGCAAGGAGCCCCTGCCGCTGACGCCGCACGACGTCGTGCACCTCAGCATGGACGAGCAGCTCGAGCTCCTGCTCTGCGAGCTCGCCCGGCGCGACGCCTTCCCCCTGGACGTCGACCGGGAGATGCTGCGCCGCTATTTCCACGTGCGGATGGCGCGCATCGACGCCATGAACAACTACGTGCCGCAGCCCTATCCCGGCCGCGTCCTCCTCTACCGGACGAGCGAGGTCAACTCCGAGATCCCTCTGCAAGCGATCCAGGAGATCTACCGCAACGCCCTGCTGAACCACCCCAGCTACGGCTGGTCGAAGATCGCCCGCGACGTGGAGGTCGAGCCGGTGCCAGGCCACCACGAGTCGATGATCCGGGAGCCGAACGTCCGCGTCCTCGCCGCTGCCCTGAGACGGTATCTCGCGTCTGAAACCAACCGACCGATGCAGGAGAGAAACTGATGACCCATCTACCCCTCGCCGGACAACCCGCCCTGCGCCGCGTCGAGCGCAAGAGCGTTCGCCTTCAGGGAGACAGCCCCGTGACCGTGGAGCCCCTGCTGTCCGGCTCCAACCTCCCCCTGCTGGCGCGCGCTCTGCGCCCGGACCTCGACCTCGCCACCTGGGCGGCGGACAACCGGAGCCTCGTCGAAACCAGCCTCTCCCGCCACGGCGGCGTGCTCTTCCGTGGCTTCGACGTCCAGGGCGTCGTCCCGTTCCGGCGCGTCATCGAGGCCATGAGCGGAGAGCCCCTGGAGTACACGCTGCGCTCGACCCCGCGCAACGCCGTGGGCCAGAACATCTACACCTCGACGGAGTACCCGGCCGACCAGGAGATCCCGCTGCACAACGAGAACTCCTACACCCGGCTCTGGCCGCTCAAGCTCTTCTTCTACTGCGAGAAGAAGGCCGCCGAGGGGGGGATGACGCCCATCGCCTACAGCGACCGCGTCTACGACCGGATCTCGCCCGCCGTGCGCGAGCGCTTCGAGCGCAAGCGGGTCAGCTACGTCCGCAACTTCGGAGAAGGGGCCGACCTCCCCTGGCAGGAGGTCTTCCAGACGAGCGACAAGGACGCCGTCGAGGAGTTCTGCCGGCAGGCCGGCCTGCAGTACGAGTGGAAGGGAGAGGGGCGGCTGCGCACCCGCCAGATCTGCCAGGCCGTGGCCCGGCACCCGCGCACCGGCAGGATGCTCTGGTTCAACCAGGCGCACCTGTTCCACGTCTCCAGCCTCGGCCCCGCGTTCGAGCAGGCCCTGCGCGAGGTCTTCGAGGAGGAGGACCTGCCGCGCAACGCCTACTACGGCGACGGTACGCCGATCGAGAGCGAAGCCTTGGAGGAGGTCCGCGCGGCCTACCGCGCCGAGCAGATCGCCTTTCCCTGGGAAGAGGGGGACGTCCTGCTCCTCGACAACATGGGGGTGGCCCACGGGCGGACCCCCTACCGGGGCGAGCGCAAGATCCGCGTCGGCATGACGGACCCCGTGCACGCCCGCGATCTCGGCCTCGAGAGCCAGGGGGAGGCGCGATGACCGACGTGGTGACCAACGTCCTGCGATTCGTCGCCCTGCAGCTCCAGAAGTCGAACGACCGCAAGCGCTCGGCCGCCCTGCTGACCGCTGCCCGCCGCCTGGTCGCGCAGCAGCTCGGCCCCGGCACCCGGCTCCAGGCCCGCGGCGACATAGTCCGCAGCGCCACGTTCCGCTGCTCCCTGGAAGGCGCCGGCCCCGGGGTCCCTGCCTCGGTGTTCCTCAAGGCGGGCAAGCCGGCCCAAGGCCGGCGGGAGTTCGACCCCTCCGACGGGAACGCGCAGGGCTCCGCCTACCGGCTGTTCAACAGCTGGGCCGGCCTGCGCTTCCTCGCCGGCCTCTGCGGCGAGGGCGGGGTGAGCCCCCGCTGGGTCGCCGGCGACCGCGACCTCGGCTTCATGCTCATGGAGGATGCCGGGGAGACGAGCGTCGAGGAGGTCCTCTTGGGTGCGGACGCCGGGGCCGCCGAGCGCGGCCTGCTCGACATGGCGCGGGCGGTCGGCCGTATCCACGCGGCGAGCCGCGGCCAGCGGGAGACCTACGAGGCGATCCGCTTCGCCCTCGGTCCCCGCGGCGACGAGCGCGAGGTGTGGGGGACCGGCCCCTGGCTGCGGATCATGGTGGACAAGCTGCGGGCGAATCTCGAAAACGTCGGGTTCACGGCGGAGGAGAGCTTCTACGCGGAGCTCGCCGGCACCGTGCGCGCCCTCGGCGAGCCCGGCCCCTTCCTGGTCTACACCCACAACGACCTCTGCCCCGACAACGTCCGTCTCCGGGCGCAGGGCGCGGTGCTGATCGACTTCGAGCACGGCGGCTTCCGCCACGCGATGACCGACGGAGCCTACGTCCGCATGCTCTTCCCGACCTGCTGGCGGGTCAACCGGGTCCCGCCGTCCGTCGTCTCCCGGATGGAGGACGCATACCGGGCCGAGCTCGTCCGGGGATGCCCGGAGGCGGCCGACGACCGGACCTTCCGGAAGGCCCTGGGCCACGGCTGCGCCTACTGGCTGGCCGTGACCCTCGCCTTCGCCTTCGAAAAGCCGGGGAGCCGCTACGACCGCACCTCGGCCCTGGAAAAGGATCAGCCCTGGGGGCTCGCGAGCCTTCGCGAGATCGTCCTCGGCCGCATCGAGGCCTTCCTCGAATCCGCCGAGGAGCTGGACGTGTATCCCCGGACGTACGAGACGTGCCTGCGGCTCAAGGACCACCTGGCCAGGGTCTGGGGACCGGGGGACGGCGTCCCCCTGTTCCCGGCCTTCCGCGGGTCCGCGGACTACGCCGCGGCCACGCCCCTGAACGCCCACTCCGCCGTGTAGGAGCCATGCCCATGTTGCTCAACGATCTCCGCCGCGCCTTCCGGGGCATCGGCACCCATCCCACGAGGAGCCTGGTGACGGTGCTCACCTTCGGCCTGGCGATCGGCGTCAACAGCGCCATCTTCAGCCTGGTGAACGCCGCCCTCCTCCAACCGCTGCCGTTCGAGGACCCGGACCGCCTGGTCATGGTCTGGACGCAGTTCACCCAGCAGGACCGCCTGAAGGGGAAGCTCTCCGAGCCCGAGCTGGCGGACCTGCGGCAGAGCGGCGCGTTCTCCGGGGTCGGCGCCTTCGCCACCCAGAAGCTCAACCTGACCGGCGTCGGCGAGCCGCAGCAGGTCTCCGCCGCCCTGGTCACCACCGACCTGCTGTCCGTGCTCGGCCAACGCCCGGCGATCGGCCGCGGCTTCCTGCCCGAGGAGGGCCGCCCCGGAGGGCGCGCAACCCTCCTCCTGAGCCACGGCTTCTGGCAGCGGCAGTTCGGCGCGGACCCCGGCCTGGTCGGCCGGACGCTCAACCTCGACGGCCAGCCGTTCGAGATCGTGGGCGTCCTGCCGCGCGAAGGGCGCTTCCCCGACGCCGACGTCTGGGTCCCCCTGACGCTGGGCGCGACCGATCCGGCGACGCGGGGGGCGCACTACCTGGAAGGGGTGGCGCGCGTGCCCGCCACCCCCGAACGGAGCCAGGCGGAGCTCACGGCCTTGGCCGCCCGGCTGCAGCAGGACCATCCCTCGTTCTATCCCGCCGGCAGCGGCTGGGGGCTGCGCGCCGTGCCGCTGCGCGAGGAGCAGACGGGCGAGATCCGGCCCGCCCTCCTCGTCATCCTCTGCGCCGGCGGCCTGGTGCTGCTCATCGCCTGCGGCAACATCGCCAACCTCTGGCTGATCCAGGTCTGGGGACGGAGAAAGGACCTCGCGGTCCAGGTCGCCTTCGGCGCCACCCGCGGCCGCATCGTCCGGCAGCTCTTGACCGAGAGCCTCGTGATGGGCGTGTCCGGCGGCCTGCTCGGGCTCGTGCTGGCCCACTGGTCGCTGCCCACGCTCCTCGCCCTGGCCCCGGCCGACGCGGCGCGGCGAATGGACGTCCCCTTCGACCTGAACGTCTTCGTCTTCAGCCTCGCCATCTCCCTCCTGGTCGGAGCGCTGGCCGGTCTGGTGCCGGCCCTCCAGGCGACCCGGGGGATGGCGGAGATGCTCAAGCAGGAGAGCGGCCGGTCGAGCCAGGGCACGGCCTCGCGCCGGCTGCGCGGCGCTCTCGTCATGGCCGAGATGGCCCTGGCCCTGCTGGTCGTCATCGGCGCGGGCCTGCTGGTCAAGAACCTCTCCAAGCTCTACCGCGTGGATCCCGGGTTCAACGTGGAGGGCGTGCTCACGGTCTCCCTGTCGCTCCCGGCCACGAAGTACCAGACCGGGCCGCAGGTCTCCAGCTTCTACCAGGAGCTCCTGCGGCAGGTCCGTTCCGTGCCTGGGGTCGAAAGCGCCAGCGCCGTCTCCCACCTGCCTCTGAGCGGCCAGGACTACTCCGGCGACTTCACGGTCGAGGGCGTGCCCTACGACACCGCTACCGGGGCCAACGAAGCCGCGCGCCGCGCCATCGGCCCCGGCTACTTCCAGACCATGGGCATCCCGGTCGTCGCGGGGCGTGGCTTCACCGAAGGGGATTCCACCGCGGTGATCGTCGACGAGCTGCTCGCGCGGCGCTTCTGGCCGGACGGCAGCGCGCTCGGCAAGCGGCTGAAGCTCGGCAAGCCCGACTCGGAGGACCCCTGGCTGACGGTCGTTGGCGTGGCGGGGCACGTCAAGCACAAGGGCCTGGACGCCGAGTCCCGGCCGCAGATGTACTTCCCGCTCTCGCAGATGCCGCGCCCCGAGATGTTCCTGGTGCTGCGGTCGGCCTCGGCCGATCCGGCCGTGCTGGCCGCGTCCGTACGCGCGGAGATCCTGGAGATCGATCCGGACCAGCCGGTAGCCCGGATCCGGACCATGGAAGAGTGGCTGGGCGAGTCGCTTTCGCGGCAGCGCTTCGCCACCCTGCTGCTCGCCTCGTTCGCGCTCCTCGGACTGGTGCTCGCGGGCATCGGGATCTACGCGGTGATGGCCTCGTCCACCGCGGAGCGCACACAGGAGATCGGCATCCGGGTCGCCATGGGGGCGAGCCCGCGCGACATCCTGGAGATGGTGTTCCGCCAGAGCCTGGCAATCAGCCTGATCGGGCTGGGCGCGGGGCTGGGGGCGGCCCTGGCCTTCACTCCGGTCCTGACCAACCAGCTCCATGGCCTGAGCCCGCTCGACCCGTGGGTCTATACCGCGGCCGCGGCCCTGCTGCTCGCGACCGCGCTGGTCGCCACCTACATCCCAGCCCGGCGGACCCTCCGCCTCAACCCGAACATCGCCCTGCGCCGGGCCTAGGAAGTTGAATCCATGAAGCTGATCCGCTTTCTCCTTCAACGTTCGCGGGGCGTCGTCGTCCTCGTAGTCTTGACGGGTCTCGTGAGCGGAGCCTGCAACACCGGGCTCCTCGCGCTGATCAACGCCCTGCTCACCGATCCGGAAGGCTCCCGGCGCCCGCTGCTCGTCGGGTTCATCGCCCTCTGCGTGCTGGTCCCGGCCAGCCGCGTGGCGTCCGAGCTGCTCCTGAGCTACCTGGGGCAGCAGACGATTTTCCGGCTCCGCCTCGACCTGAGCCGCCGCGTGCTCGACGTGCCCCTGCGCCGGCTCGAGGAGCTCGGCTCGCACCGCATTCTCGCGACCCTGACGGATGACATCCCGACCATCACCAACGTGGTCAACCAGATCCCGGTGCTCGCGATCAACGTGGCCGTGTTCGCGGGCGGCCTCTTCTACCTGGCCTGGCTCTCCTGGAAGGTCTTCGCGGTCGCCATGGTCTTCGTGGTCCTGGGGGTCGTGTCCTACCAGCTCCCCATCGTGAAGGCGGCGCGCCACATCCGCACCGCGCGCCGGCTCAACGACGACCTCTACAACCACTTCCGGGCCGTCACCCAGGGCGTAAAAGAGCTGCAGCTCCATCGCGGCCGGCGGGAGGACTTCTTCACGCGGGAGCTGGAGACCACGGCGGGCCGGTACCGGAACGAGAACCTCCTCGGATTGCGCATCCTGACGCTGGCGTCGAGCTGGGGGCAGGTCTTCATCTTCGTGGTCGTCGGGCTGCTGCTCTTCGTGGTCCCCGAGCTCTGGGACGTGCAGGACAAGGTCCTCACCGGCTACACGCTCACGCTCCTCTACCTGATGGGGCCGATGCAGACCCTGATGAACTCCATGCCGGTCTTCGGGCGCGCCGCCGTCTCGGTCGAGCGGGTCGACGCCATGGGGCTCCAGCTCTCGTCGCTGGCCACCCCCTCCGCCGCCCTGCCGGCGGTCACGGCCTCCTGGAACCGGCTCGAGCTGGACGGCGTCACCCACGCCTACCACCGCGAGGGGGAGGACAGCGACTTCGTCCTCGGCCCGATCGACCTGACGCTGCGCCCCGGGGAGATCGTGTTCATCGCCGGCGGCAACGGCAGCGGCAAGACCACGCTCGCCAAGCTGCTCACCGGGCTCTACGTCCCCGACACGGGGCAGATCCTCTGGGACGGCCGGCCGGTCACCGACGAGAACCGGGAGGCCTACAGGCAGAGCTTTTCCGCGGTCTTTTCCGACTTCTACCTCTTCCCCACCCTGCCCGGGTTCGGCGATTCCGGCCTCGACGAGCGGGCGGAGCACTACCTCGACATGCTGCTCCTCCGGCACAAGGTACAGGTGAAGGACGGCCGGCTCTCCACCCTCGACCTGTCGCAGGGGCAGCGCAAACGGCTGGCCCTGCTGACGGCCTATCTCGAGGACCGGCCGATCTACCTCTTCGACGAGTGGGCTGCGGATCAGGACCCCTTCTTCAAAAAGGTTTTCTATCACCAGATCCTGCCCGAGCTCAAAAAACGGAACAAGACCGCGGTGGTCATCAGCCACGACGACCGCTACTTCGACGCCGCCGACCGCATCATCAAGCTGGAGAATGGACGCATCGTCACCGAGCCTGCATCCGTGGAAACGGCCGCCGTGGCTTTTTGACCGTCCGAGCCGAGAGACATCAGGAGACACACCCTCATGCAGACCTTCGCGAGCCTGGAGTCCGAAGTCCGGACCTATTCCCGCGCTTTTCCCACCGTCTTCGTCCGCGCCGTGGGCAGCGAGCTTTTCGACGAGGACGGCCGCCGCTACCTCGATTTCTTCAGCGGCGCGGGCGCCCTCAACTACGGCCACAACAACCCCCGCTTCAAGCAGCGGATCAAGGACTATCTCGATGCCGACGGCGTCACCCACAGCCTGGACATGGCGACCGCGGCCAAGCGCGAGTTCCTGCAGCGCTTCCAGCGCACGATCCTCGCGCCCCGCGGCCTTCGCCACAAGGTGCAGTTTGCCGGCCCGACGGGCACCAATGCCGTCGAGGCGGCAATCAAGCTCGCGCGCAAGGCGACCGGGCGGACGAACGTGGTGTTCTTCACCAACGCCTTCCACGGCATGACCCTGGGCTCGCTCGCCGTGACGGGCAACACCGCCAAGCGCGCCGGCGCCGGCGTGCCGCTGGCCCACGCCATGCCCGTGCCTTTCGAGGGCTATCTCGGAGGCCGGGAAGATTCCCTCCGCTACCTGGAAGCCTTCCTGGAAGACTCCTCCAGCGGGCTCGATCGGCCGGCCGCCGTGATCCTGGAGACGATCCAGGCCGAGGGCGGCGTCAATGTGGCGAGCGTCGAGTGGCTGCGCCGCCTGGCCGGACTGCTGCCCCGCCACGGCATCCTGCTCATCGTCGACGAGATCCAGACCGGCTGCGGACGCACGGGCACGTTCTTCAGCTTCGAGCACGCCGGCATCCAGCCGGACCTCGTCACCCTATCCAAGTCGATCAGCGGCTTCGGCCTGCCCATGGCCCTGGTGCTCATCCGGCCGGAGCTGGATGTCTGGGCCCCCGGGGAGCACAACGGCACCTTCCGCGGCAACAACTTGGCCTTCATCACGGGCGCCGAGGCCCTCTCCTACTGGGAGGACGATGCCTTCTCCCGCGACGTCCTGCGCAAATCCGATCTCGCGCGCCGACGCCTGGAAGAGATCGCCGCCGCCTACCCCGAGGCCGAGGCGAGCGTCCGGGGCCGGGGCCTGATTCTCGGGCTCGACCTGCGCGTTCCGGACCTGGGCTCCGAAGTCGCCCGGATCGCGTTCCACCGCGGCCTGCTCATCGAGACCGTGGGCCCGCGCGACAATGTCCTCAAGCTGCTGCCGCCCCTGGTGATCTCCGACGCCGAGCTGCTCGAAGGAATCGGGATCGTCGAGGACTCCCTGGTCGAGGCCCTGGAGACCCGGGTGCTGCGCGAGCCCGTGGCCGTGGGCGCCTGAGCCCCGGCTCTCTGAGCGGATCGAGGGATTTATGAAAACACGGCTGATAGTCCAGAAATACGGCGGGACCTCCGTGGCAACGACGGAGAAGATCAAAAAAGTGGCCCAAAGGGTCGTTGCCACCCGGCGACAGGGGCACCAGGTCGTGGTCGTCGTCTCGGCCATGGGCAACACCACGGACAGGCTCTTGGCCTCGGCTCGCGAGGTGGCGGACGATCCCCTTCGCCGCGAGTTGGACATCCTCCTGAGCACGGGAGAGCTCACCTCCATGTCGCTCCTTGCCATGGCGATCCGCAGCCTCGGTGTGGAGGCGGTCTCTCTGACCGGTGGCCAGAGCGGCATCGTCACCAACGATGTCCACAACAACGCGCGGATCCTGCGGATCCACACCGGCAGGGTCCGGGAGGAGCTCGCTCGCGGGACGGTGGTCGTCGTGGCGGGATTTCAGGGCGTTAGCACCACCGGAGAGGTCACGACCCTCGGTCGGGGCGGCTCGGATACTACCGCCACCGCTCTTGCCGCCGCCCTGGGTGCCGACTCCTGCCAGATCCTGACCGACGTGGATTGCGTCTACAGTGCCGACCCTCGCAAGGTGCCCTGTGCACAGCCCCTGTTCGAGCTTCACGGCGACGAGATGCAGGAAATGGCCTGGCATGGGGCCCAGGTCATGAAGGCCGAGGCTGTGGAATTTGCCCAAAACAACGGCATCGGATTCGAGATCGGCTCGGCGTTCAGCGAAACCCCCAAGTCGAGGATCTCGGTCTGCAAAGAGCCGCGGGAGGAGGCGATCTTCGTCCCGCGCCGTGCCGAGGTGGCGGGAGTCTCCGGGAGGACCGACCTCCTCCGGCTCTCCTTTGCGGGCTCCGCCTTGCCATCGGGCTTCTGGAACCAGCTGTTCGAGCTGATCTCAGGGTACGACCTGGTCTTCGGTCGGCTCAACAGCGTCGGTGGCCCCGTGGACCTTCTCCTCTCCACGCTGGAGATCCCCAATCCCGAGCAGCTTCGCAAGGATCTCGACGAGCGCTTCGGCGGGCTCGTTTCGGTCGACGGCGACCTGGGAGCCGTCTCGCTCATCGGCTTTGGGCTCGGCTCCCGGCCCGGGGCCCTCTTCGACGCGCTCCGGGCGCTGGAAGAAACAGGCATCGAGATCCTCGATGCCTTCACCGGCCGGGAGTCGCTCAGCTTCCTGATCGCCGCCTCGCAAGTCGATGAAGGGGTGCTGAAGCTGCACCGAACATTCGTGGAGACCAGTTCCCCAGTTGTTTCCCTGCGATCCCGCGAAGACGGTGAACCCAGCCGAAACCCGCGCACGGAACATGAGCACCGAGCTCAGCGAAGGGATTCGACCAGTGAATTCAAGATGGCAGCGTGTGATCGACTCGACACCCGAGCGTAGATGACAGCTTTGGTCATGCAGACTCGTTACTCTTCACTCGCGGAGACCATCCTCCACCCCACCGATGGCGCCGACTTTCTATCAGGTGGATAGGAATGAGCGGATCGCCGTGCCTCGTCCTTCGCGGCGGGCGAGATCGAGCACGTGCTTGCCCACGGCGACGTCCAGGACTCCCAGTCCGAATGGGCTGAAGACGGTCACCGTGGTCCCGTCCACCCGTGGGGAGGCCGTGCCCTCCAGGATCTCCGCAAGAGTACAGCGGATGAAGCCACGCGAGCCGGTGCGCTGCTCGGCCAAATGAATCGAAGTCTGGGCCCGGGCGACGTGATCGACGTCGTCCACGACGTTGTCGCAGCCCAGGATAACCTGCGGGGACAGGTCGCGCAGGGACACATGGAGGATCACCGCGCCGGGAGGGCAAGAAGACAGGTCCTCCACGTGTGGCCGGATGGCGGTGGTCGCGAACGAGACCAGAGCGCAGCTCCGGAGGACGGCATCGAGGCTCGAGGCGACTTCGGGCTCGGCAGCGCCTCCGGAAGCCTCGCGCACGTCGCTGGCGAACCGGGCGGCGCGCCCAGGATCGAGATCGAACACCTGGAGGCGGCCGAGCCCCGGCAGGGCGGCGCCCAGGAAACGCGCGATCGAGCGGTTGATGAGGCCGGCGCCGATGAAGCCGGCGGCCTCGGGCGGACGGCTGTCCAGGAACACCCGGGCCGCCAGGGCAGCGCTCGCCGCGGTTCGCTCGGCGCTGATCAGGGAGCCTTCGAGGATCGCCTCCGGGTGCCCGGTCTCGCAGGAGTTCAGCACCATGACGGCGGAAGCTCGCGCCATTCTCCGCTCAACGTTGCCTGGAAACGACGCGATCCACTTTATGCCCGCGACCTGGAAACCGTCGCCGAGAAAAGCCGGCAACGCGATGATCCGGTTGGTGTCATCGTCCGGGAAGCGCAGAAAAGTCGAGTGCGGCAGCGAGCTCTGGCCCGCGCCGTGCGCGCGGTAGGCCCGGCCCACCGTGTCCATTACCTCCTGCTCGCGCCCCGCGAGCAGGGCTCCGACATCGTCCGCGCCCAGAATCAGAATGCCATCGTCATGCACTCCTGT
>DASQEB010000153.1:0-6553 GCA_035633875.1 Thermoanaerobaculia bacterium | reverse complement strand
TCGCCCCCTCCGTAACGATTGGCGGATCATAGGGGTCCTTCCGCCCTCATGCAATGCTCAAACGTGCACAGTGATCTCCAAAGTGTGACGCTCCTGCACGTTTCGCGTTGCACCCGGACAGAGACGAGCGAGCGGGCGGGCATCCGCCTTGACCGGCACCGACGTAGTGTTCGACGATGCCCGTCCGAGAGGAGCAAGCCTTGAACACGCCTGCCGCCACCACCGCATCCCCCAGGGGGAAGCTCATCCTCTCCGCCGTCGTGGGCCTCGCCTTGGCCGTCCTGATTCTGGCCGGCCGCAAGGCGGGCGCCTACGTCCCCCAGTTCGCCGCCTGGGTCGAGAGCCTCGGCGTATGGGGACCGGTCGTCTTCATCCTGGGCTACGCCGTCGCCACCGTGGCCTTCATCCCGGGGTCGCTCCTGACGCTCGCGGCCGGCGCCATCTTCGGATTGGCGAAGGGGACGCTCTACACCTTCATCGGCGCCACTCTGGGGGCTTCGGCCGCGTTCCTCGTGGCCCGCTATGGGGCCCGGGGAGCCATCGAGAAGAAGATCGCGGGCAACCCGAGGTTCGACGCCATCGACCGGGCCGTGGGCCGGGAGGGGTTCAAGATCGTGGCGCTCCTGCGCCTCTCCCCGATCTTCCCGTTCAACCTGCTCAATTACTCCCTGGGGCTGACCAAGGTGCGGTTCCTCCACTACGCGGCCGCTTCCGTCGCCATGATCCCGGGGACCCTGCTCTATGTCTACTACGGCAAGGCCGCCGGGAGCCTCGCCGCCCTCGCCAGCGGCGCCGAGACCGAGAAGGGAGCGGAGTCCTGGATCTTCCTCGGCGTGGGGCTCCTCGCCACGATCGTCGTCACCACCTACGTCACCCGCCTGGCCAGCCGGGCGCTCAAGAGCGAGCTCGACGCGCCGGCAGCCGCTCCGGAGGACCGCCATGTCTGAGCCCGCGCTCGCCCATCCGCCGTCCCTGATCGAGCCTTTGGACGAGCACAACCTCAAGCTGATCGAGAACGTCCACCCGTCCACGTGGGTGAATCCCGAGCCGGCCCCGCGCTACCACATGGTGGTCCTCGGCGCCGGCACCGCCGGACTCGTGTCGGCCGCGGGCGCGGCCGGGCTCGGCGCCAGGGTAGCCCTGATCGAGCGGCACCTCATGGGCGGTGACTGCCTGAACGTGGGCTGCGTCCCCTCGAAGGGGGTGATCCGGGCCTCCCGCGCCTGGCAGGACGCCCGCGAGGCCCGCGCCCGTTTCGGCGGCCCGACTGTGGCGGACGGCACCGGTGACTTCGCTACCGCAATGGAGCGCATGCGCCGCCTGCGGGCCGGCATCAGCCACGTCGACAGCGCCCGGCGCTTTCAGAGCCTCGGGGTGGACGTCTTTCTCGGCGACGGCCGCTTCGTCTCTCCCGACTCTATCGAAGTGGACGGCAAACGCCTGCATTTCCGCCGCGCCGTCATCGCGACCGGTGGCCGGGCCGCCGAGCCCCCCATCCCCGGGCTCGCCGAAGCGGGGTATCGCACCAACGAGACGATCTTCAACCTCACCGAGCTCCCCAAGCGACTGGCCGTGATCGGCGGCGGGCCGATCGGCTGCGAGATGTCGCAGTCCTTCGCCCGCTTCGGGAGCCACGTGACCCATCTGGTCCAGGAGGGGCACGTCCTTCCCCGGGAGGACGCGGACGCCGCCGAGGTCGTCCAGCGGGCGATGCTCGCGGACGGCGTCCGGTTCGAATTCGACATCAAGGTCGCCGAGGTCCGGAGCCGAGGTGCCGAGAAGGTCGTCGCTCTCGAACGGAACGGCGAGCGCCACGAGACCGTGGTGGACGAGATCCTCCTTGCCGTGGGCCGTGCCCCCAACGTCGAGGGGCTCGGCCTGGAGACCGCAGGGGTGCGCTATGGCAAGCGCGGCGTCGAGGTGGACGACCACCTGCGCACCAGCAACAAGAACATCTACGCCTGCGGCGACGTGGCCTCCCGTTTCCAGTTCACCCACGTGGCCGACGCCCAGGCCCGCATCGTCATCCAGAACGCCCTCTTCTTCGGCCGCGCCAAGGCCTCGGCCCTCATCATCCCCTGGTGCACCTACACCACCCCGGAGATCGCCCACGTCGGGATGTATGAAAAGGACGCCCGGGAGAAGGGGATCGAGATCGACACCCTGACCGTCCACCTGGCCGACGTCGACCGCGCCATCCTCGACGGCGCCGACGAGGGCTTCCTCCGCGTTCACGTGGAGAAGGGATCGAAGGACGGCAGGATCCTCGGTGCCACTCTGGTCGCCGAGCACGCGGGAGACATGATCGGCGAGCTCTGCCTTGCGGTCACTCACGGCATCGGCCTGGGCAAGATCGCGAGCGTTATCCATCCCTACCCCACCCAGGGCGAGGCGGTAAAGAAGGCGGCGGATCAGTGGCGGCGGGGCAAGCTCACGCCGAGGGTGAAGAGGCTGTTCGAGAGGTGGTTCCGGGTTTTCACGTAGTCTCCCGCCATGGCCCTCCCCTCCACCCTCCACAGCTTCGAGATCACCCTCTCCGACGTGGACCGCGGCGTCTACGAGACCCTCTCGCTCCGCGTCGCCCGGCATCCGTCGGAGACGGAGGAGTTTCTGGTCACCCGGGTTCTCGCTTATTGTCTGGAGCACGAGGAGGGGATCGCCTTCTCGAAGGGGGTCTGCGAGGGGGACGAGCCGGCGGTCTTCGTCCGGGATCCTTCCGGACGATATCGCGCCTGGATCGAGGTGGGAGCTCCGGACGCCGACCGCCTCCACCGGGCCGGCAAGGCCGCGGACCGCGTCGCTGTCTACGCCACCCGCGAGTGGCACAGCCTGAGGCGCCAGCTCGAAGGCAAGCGCATCCACCGCGGCGAGGAGATCCCGATCTATCTTTTCGACCGCGATCTCGTCCGGGAGCTCGTCTCCCTCCTCGACCGCCGGATGGAGATCGGTCTCTCCCGCACCGGCGGCGAGCTCTACCTGGATGCCGGTGGCCGGAGCCTGACAGGCACGGTGACAGTGCATCGGCTCCCCGTCTCTCCTTGAGCCCCGGTCTTCAAGGAGAGATCGCGACAGAACGCCCTCTCATCGCAGCATTTCCACCCTGGATCGCAACAGTTCCGCAAAAGATTGCAGCAAAGCAAGCTTAACTCAGGAAAATTCAAGCTTGAAACTCCCCTGTCAAGCTTGCATTGCAGCATCTCAAGCCTGTACCTTTCGCCCACGGCCTCAAGGTGTTGCAATTTCCTCTCTCGAATGCGGGCCACAATCCTCGAAGTCGGGAAGGATACCCCCTCTTTGCATCAATCCAAGCTTGATTCGCAACACCTTACCCTGGAATCGCAACAAAATGAGAAGGCAACGCAGCACTTCGAGCTTGGCAGAAGGTCTTCAAAGCCTGAGCCACGCGGATCAAGATTTAGAGGAGCGCAGCAGGGCCTGGTTGCAGCAACTCAAACCATCATCGCGACAAACCGAGCGCTATTTGTTGTAGATCAAACCTTCATTGCAGCAGTTCAAGCTTGAACGGAGGCGTCCAAGGCTTCCTTGCAACACGTCGGCTCCTCTTGCAACAGTTTCTCCTCTCGTGAAGCGGGTAAGATCCGGCGTCGTGGATTCCATCGTCTCTCGGAAATGGACCCAGGTCGGCTTCCTCGCCGCAGCGGTGCTCCTCGCGAAGACCGTGTGGTTCTCCGCCTCGGCGGTGCTCCCCCAGCTCACGGAAGAGTGGGATCTCTCCGGCGCGCAGAGATCGTGGCTGACGATGAGCGTCCAGATCGGCTTCGTGGCCGGCGCCCTCCTCTCGGCGATCCTCAACCTGTCGGACCGCATCCCCGCCCACCGGCTCCTCGCGGCGAGCGCCCTGGCCGCGGCCGTCGCCAATGCAGCCATCCCGGTCCTCGACGCGAGGCCGGATCTCGCTCTCCTCCTCCGTTTCTTGACGGGCGTGGCTCTCGCGGGGGTCTATCCGCCGGGGATGAAGCTCGTGGCGTCCTGGTGCAGGGAGGACCGGGGATTGGGGATCGGCATTCTGGTGGGAGCGCTCACGGTGGGATCCGGCGTCCCCCATCTGCTGAACGCCCTGCCGATCTTCGGGGAGGGCGGCATGCCCCCATGGCGGACGGTGCTGCTCGCGACGTCGATCCTGGCGGCGGTGGCCTCGGCTCTCGCCTTCCTCTTCGTCCATCCAGGCCCGTTCCTCGGCAAATCGCCCCCTTTCGACTGGCGCTACGCCGGGCGGGTGCTGGCGGACCGGCCCACGCGGCTCGCCAACTTCGGCTATCTCGGCCACATGTGGGAGCTCTACGCCATGTGGGCCTGGGTGCCGATCTTTCTTCTCGCGAGCTATGAGGAGGCAGGCTGGAGCCCGCGCGCCGCCCGGCTTGCCGGCTTCGGTGTGCTCGCGGCTGGAGCGGCCGGATCCGTTCTGGCCGGGCGGCTCGCCGACCGGCTCGGGCGGACCCGGATCACGTCCTGGAGCCTGATCGCTTCGGGAGCCTGCTGCGTGCTGGCGGGGCTCTTCTTCCGCCAGCCCGCGGTCCTCACGGCCCTCTGTCTTGTCTGGGGATTCGCGGTGGTGGCGGACAGCGCCCAATTCAGCGCCGCCGTCTCCGAGCTGGCCGATTCGCGCTACGTCGGGACGGCCTTGACGCTCCAGACGAGCCTGGGCTTCCTCCTCACCCTGTTCACCATCCGGATCATCCCACCTCTCGTGGACCTCGTCGGTTGGGAGTGGGCCTTCGCCGTCCTGGCTCTGGGCCCCGCGTTCGGGATCCGGAGCATGCTCCGCCTGCGGGGTTTGCCCGAGGCGGAGCGGATGGCGTCCGGCAATCGATAGGGAGCCCTACCCCGCCGTGCTCAGCGGCGGCTTCATCACGCCCTTGGCCTTGGCGCTCAGGTAGTCCCGGTTCATGCGGGCGATGAAATCGATGGAGATCTCCTTCGGGCAGACGGCCTCGCACTCGGCGTAGTTGGTGCAGCTCCCGAAGCCCTCGCGCTCCATGGCCTCGACCATGGAGAGGGCGCGGTCGAAACGCTCGGGCTGCCCCTGGGGCAGGAGGTTCAGGTGGGAGACCTTGGCCGAGGTGAAAAGCTGGGCCGCGCCGTTCGGGCACTGGGCCACGCAGGCGCCGCAGGCGATGCACTGGGCGGCGTCGAAGGACCGATCGGCGATCTGCTTGGGCACCGGGATCAGGTTCGCCTCCGGGGCGCTCCCGGTCGCGACCGAGATGAAGCCGCCCGCGGCGACAATGCGGTCGAAGGAGCTCCGGTTGACCACCAGGTCCTTGACCACCGGGAAGGCCTTGGAGCGCCAAGGCTCCAGATGGAGCACGTCCCCGTTCTTGAAGTGCCGCATGTGGAGCTGACAGACCGTGGTGGCCGGCTGCGGGCCGTGGGCCTCGCCGTTGATCATGAAGCCGCAGGAGCCGCAGATGCCCTCGCGGCAGTCGTGCTCGAAGGCGATGGGCTCCTCGCCCTTCTCCACGAGCTGCTCGTTGAGGACGTCCAGCATCTCCAGGAACGAGGCGTGCTCGCTGACGCCCTGGACCTCGTATTTGGCCATCCGCCCCGGGTCCGCAGGGCTCTTCTGCCGCCAGACGTGAAGGGTCAGGTTCATTACTTGTAGCTCCTTTGGGTGGGCGTCACGAACTCGAACTCCAGGGGCTCCTTGTGGAGCGCCGGAGCCTTGCCCACCCCGTTCCACTCCCAGGCAGAGACGAAGGAGAAATTCGCGTCGTCGCGCAGCGCCTCGCCGTCAGGGGTCTGGTGCTCCTCGCGCAGGTGGCCGCCGCACGACTCGTCGCGCTCCAGGGCGTCGATGCACATCAGCTCGGCGAGCTCGAAGTAGTCGGAGACGCGGCCCGCCTTTTCGAGCTCCTGGTTGAGGCTCTCGGCGGTGCCGACTACGCGAAGGTTGCTCCAGAACTGCTCGCGCAGGGCCGGAATGAGCTGAAGCGCCTTGCGCAGGCCCTCGGCGTTCCTCGCGATGCCGCAGTAGTCCCAGACGATCCGGCCGAGCTCGCGGTGGAAGGAATCGGGGGTCCGCCGGCCGTTGATCGACAGCAGCCGCCTCGTTCGCTCAGCGACCTCGGCCTCGGCCTCCCGGAAGGCGGGAACCTCCGTCGAGACCGCCTCGCCGAGGTGGCCCGCCAGGTAGTCGCCGATGGTGTACGGGATGACGAAGTAGCCGTCCGCGAGGCCCTGCATGAGGGCGCTCGCTCCCAGTCGGTTGGCGCCGTGGTCCGAGAAGTTGGCCTCGCCCAGGACGTACAGGCCCTCGACGTTGCTCATCAGGTTGTAGTCCACCCAGAGGCCGCCCATGGTGTAGTGGGGGGCCGGGTAGATGCGCATGGGGACGACGTACGGGTCCTCGCCGGTGATCTTCTCGTACATCTCGAAGAGGTTCCCGTACCGCTCCTCGATGACGTTGCGGCCCAGGCGCTTGATGGCGTCGGAAAAGTCGAGGTAGACGCCGTTCTTCTGCGGGCCCACGCCGCGGCCCTCGTCCACCACGTTCTTGGCGTTACGGGCCGCGACATCGCGGGGAACGAGGTTG
>DASQEB010000152.1:0-2764 GCA_035633875.1 Thermoanaerobaculia bacterium | reverse complement strand
TACGAACCGAAGCCCTTCGAGGGTGTCCGGGAGGTAGGTCCCTCGCTCGGCGTTGCCGGAGGGCCGGTGTCGGGGAATGGAGACGAACGCCGCGCACAGAGCCGAGAAGAGAAACGACAGGGAATCGATCAGGCAAAGCGTCACCGCACCGAGCGCTCCATACAGCATGCCGCCGGCGGCCTGACCGAGGGTGACGGCACTGCGCGACGAGAACTGGAACAGAGAGTTGGCGGAGGCGACCTTCTCGCGTGGCACGAGGTCCGGAATGGAGGCTGAGATCGCCGGGAAGAACAGAGAGCTCATGATCCCTTCGAGGAGGGCCACGGTGACGAGAAGGGGGAGAACGACCTCCACGGACCGGCCATGCCGCGCCATCACGCCGGCGAGGCAGAGCAGGCCCATGCCGCGCACGAGATCCGAGCCGATGATCAACATCTTGCGGGAATGGTGGTCCGCCACGGTGCCGCCGAAGGGTCCCAGCAGGAGCCCCGGAAGAGACGAGAGCATCATCAGCAGACCGACCAGACTGGCGGAGCCCGTCGCCTCGCGAGTCCAGAACATCATCATCACGGCGAACGCCTGGTTGCCGAACTGGCTCACCGCCTGCCCCTGCCAGAGGACGAGGAAGCTCCTGTTGAAGAGCTTTTCCGGCTCGACGGCCTCCGCGGCAGACGTCGAGCGCCAAAGGCTCCCCGCACGGCTCGAGAGGAAGGTGAAGCTCATGACCGCGCTCGTCCGTCATGTTATTCGTAACGCAGGGCCACGACCGGGCTCAACCGCATCGCCGCCTGCGCCGGCACGAGACAGCTCAACGAAGCCGCCGCCAGCAGGAAGAGCGAGGCCAGGGAGAAGGTCGTCAGGTCGGCAGGAGAGACGTCGAACAGGAAGCTCTGGAGGAACCGGACCGTCCCGATCGCCATGACCAGGCCGGCAACGAGGCCGATGCCGGTCAACGCGAGGCCGTGCGCCAGCACGGTCCCCAGGATGGTGGAAGGTCTTGCGCCGAGCGCCATCCGCACGCCGATCTCGGCCCTGCTCTGGGAGACCCAGTGGGCCATCACGCCGTGGACGCCGACCAGGGTCAGGGTGGTCGAGGCTGCCGCAAAGACGATCAGCAGCAGCAACGTGAAGCGGCGTTGCCCGAGGGAGCGGGCGAAGTTGTCCTCCATGGTGGCGAGAGTGACGATCTGCTCCGGGTCGAGCTCTCGCACGATCCCGCGAACCTCCTCCAGGGCCTTCGCCGGAGAGCCGTTCGTGCGGAGAACGAGCGACGAGCGAAAGATCGGGAACTGTTGGAAAGGTAGGTAGATCTCCGGCCGTGGCTGCTCGTCCAGGCCGTAATGCCGAACGTTCCCGACCACGCCGACGACCTCGCAGGTCTCCTCCCCCCGGTATTGCAGATAGAGCCGCTTGCCGAGCGGGCTCTCCCCTTTCCAGGTGTGTTTTGCCAGCTCCCCATTGACGATCGCCACCAATGGTGCGTTCCGGCGGTCCCTGGCATCGAAATCCCGACCCTTCGTGAGAGGGATGCCGAGCGTCCTGAAGTAGTCCGGGCTGACCAGGCGGATGTCAGCCTTCCTCTCGAGATCCCGGCTCTCCAGATCGGTCATGAACGGCAGCTCGAGGTTGAGGTCGAGCGCCGGCCTGTTGAGCGGAACCGCCGAGCTCGATGCCACGGAGACCACGGACGGGATCGATTCGATCCGTTCGGTCAAGCGGTCGAAGAAGGAGAGCTGCTGTTCTGCGTCGGGATATTTGTCGAGCGGCAGGAGGAAGCTGGCGACCACCAAGGAACTCGGATCGAAACCGGGATCCACGCGCAGGAGGCGCACGAAGCTCTGGGCGAGGAGACCCGAAACGATGAGCAGCCAGAGAGCGACCGCGACCTGTGCGGCCACCAGGATCTCCCGGCTTCGCCTCTGCGCCGGTCCGTCGGTGGCCCTGCTTCCCCCCTTGAGCAGGACCGCCACGTCGGGGAAGAGCCGGAGGGCCGAGAGGCCGCTCAACGTCATGGCAATGATCCCTGCGGCGGCGAGGGCGAAGGCCAGCGTCGGGACGTCGACCTTGGCCTGCTCGATCCGCGGTACGTTGTGAGGGCTCGAGGCGACCAGAGCGGCCAGCATCCAACGGGCGAGCAGGAGCCCGCCGAGGCAGCCCGCCGCGGAGAGCAGGCCGTTCTCCATCAGGAGACCCCGGAACACTCTCCACCGCCCCGCTCCGAGAGCCATGCGGATCGCAGACTCCCTACCGCGGGCAAGAGCGCGGGCCAGGACGAGATGGCCGACATCGATCCACGAGATGAGTAGCAGCAGGCCGGCCGCGAACGCGAGCAGGAGCAGAGGCGCACGGACCGGCCCGAGTATGCGTTCAGACAGCGGCACGACCTGTGCTCCCCAACCGGTGTTCGTCTCGGGATACCGTTCCGCCTGCCTTTGCGCGATCGCAGCCATCCCCGCCTGGGCCTGCTTGATGGTCACACCCGGCCTGAGCCGCGCGACCACGTTCAGTCCGCGGCGCTTGCGGACGAGCGTCTGGAGGTCCAGGGCCATCGGCGACCAGAACCCCACCTCGCTGCGAAGGAACTGGAAGTCCGGGGGCAAGACGCCGACCACGACGTAAGGGGCCCCGCTGAGTGTCAAGGTTTTGCCGACAACGTGCGGATCTCCGCCGAAACGGTTCTGCCAAAGCGAATGGCCGAGCAGGACGACCTGGTCCCGGCCCGGCGTCTCCTCCTCGGGCAGGAAGCGACGTCCGAGGAGGGGGT
>DASQEB010000151.1:0-9122 GCA_035633875.1 Thermoanaerobaculia bacterium | reverse complement strand
GAGAGCGCGGCGGCGCCGGCCGGTCCGCGGCCGGTGGACAACTACATTCTGCGCAAGGCCCGGCAGTTGGCCGGGACCCTGGCCTCCGGTCCGCGTCAGGAAAAGTTGCTGGCGGCAGCGGCGGCCTACGAGGGCGCCCTGACCGGGGAGGCGCAGGATCCCCGGGATCTCGACGAGGCGGAAGACGAGCTTCTGGACCTGCTCGCGGAGGTGGAGGAGGAGGTCCTGGGACCGTGAGCCGTAAGCGGCAGCTCAAAAAGGAGCGCGCCCGCCTTGGGGCGCTCGAGAGCCAGCTCGAGCGCCTCGCCCGGCAGGGAGACGGCGAGAAATTCCTCGAGCTGGCCCGGGGGCGGGCCGGAGAGCTCACGCCGGAGATGGCCGAACTGTACGGACAGATCGCCGACCGCGCCCTGGAGAGCGCGCTGGCGAGCGCCGACCTGCCGCGGCTGGAGCGACTGCTGTCCCAACTTGGCAGGACTGCGCGTTCGCGGCGCCTGGGCCCGCTGGCCGAAGCGGTGGCCCACCTGGCCGCCGGCCGGCTGGACGAGGCGCGGGCCGGGCTGGCGGCGCTGGCCGCGCTGCCCGCGATCAATCCAGCAACCCGCGATCTGTCCCCCTCGCTCCTTGCAGCCCTCAGGGCCCTCAGCTCGCCCGGTGGGGAAGCGGAGGATCTCCCGCGAGGCCTGGGCGGACTGGACGGCGTCCAGGCGATCCGGCGGTTTTCCCGGGCTCTCAACGCCCTTTGGAGCGCGGGATTTCGCCCTCAGCCCGCCGGGCTCGAAGAGCTCTCCGGGGCCGTGGACGCTCTCGCAACCTCTCTGCCCGCAGAGCCGGCTCTCGGGAGAGCTCTCCAGGCGGCGCGAGAGCACCTGCGCCTGCTGGGCGAGCTGGCAGGCCTGGAGGAGGAGCTGCGGAGCCACGCCCGCTCGGATCTTTTCTCATTCTTCCTGGAGCGGCTGCATGGCCTCAACCGGCCCCTTCTCGCAGTGTTTCGCGACGGCCCGCCGGCCACCGCCGTGCTCCGTCCCCTCCACCACGCCCTGCGCCTGCGCTGGCGTGCGCTCCTGGAGCTTGTGGCATCCCGCGGAGACCAGCAAGCCTGGGGCCGTCTCTGGGAAGCCTTCCCGGCGCTCCTCGCCTTGGATCTGGAGCCCGGCGGCCCGCCGGAGAGGCTCAAGACCCGGGCGCCCCTCCGCCGGCTGCGGGAGAACGAGGAGTACCGGCAGCTCGCCGGCCAGTTGGGGGAGCTGGCCGGCGCCGAGAAAGCGCCCGAGCGCGTGGTCCTGCTCTGGAGCCTCGAGCTCTGGGCCTGGGAGCGGGAGGACGAGGCGGAGAAGGAAGAGGAGGACGAGGACGACGAACCGGATCGCTTCCAGGAGCCGGCGTCTCATGCCGCTCTCGTGCGGCTCGGCCGGATGGCCTCCGAGATCCCCGGCCGTCTTCCCTCCGGCCAGAGGCCGGGAGCCGCACGGTTCCTGAGGGACCGGCTCCTCGCTCTCTGTGAGACCCGGCGCTTCTGCAGCCACTCGGTCGATGCCGCCGGCGCCCTGCTGAAGCTCCTGCCGGACGATCCGGCCCTCCTGGTCGTCGCGTTGACGGGAGCGGCCTGCTCGCACGACCTCCGGGCGCAAAATCTGTTCGCTTCCCGGATTGCTTCCCGGGGTCCGGCGCAACGCGAGGAGCGGGAGGTTCTCTTGCGCCTTCTGGAGCAGATCGTCTTCGAGGACTCCAGGGCCGTCGTGCTCGTCCTGCCCTCGCTGCGCGCTCTCGTCGGAGAGGAGGTCTGGCCGGAGGTCCTGTCCATCGTGCTCCGCAGCCTGACGGACTTCGCCAGCACCTTCCTCCGGATCGAGGGGAAGGCGGCGCTTGGGTCCATCTTCCGGGAGGTGAAGATCTACCAACCTGTGCTGGCCGAGCGCTCCGGATTCGCCGCCCTGGAAGCGGCCCTCGACTGCGTCCCGCCCGACAGCGTCGCCGGACCGCAGAATCTCAAGGAGCTCCTCGCGCGAACCGCAGACCTCGAAGCGGACCTCACCGCTCTGCGCGTGCTGATGACCGTGTCGAGCCCGGGGGACCCGACCTCGACCGGCGAGGCCCTCGGGCACGCCCGGGACGCGGCCCGCTCCCACCTCGACCTGCGCTGGCGGCTGTGGCAGCCGTTGCTGCCGGTCCTGGTCTTCGGAGCGACCCGGGGGCAGGCGCGGCGGCTGCGCAAGCGAATCCAGGATCTGCTGCTGCAGGACGGCGTGAAGCCGGAGGACCGGCAGGCCCTCGAAAGAGCCCTCTCCGACATCTCGGACATCCAACGGTTCGAGCGCGCCGTCCGATGGGAGAGCACGCAGGAGGACCGGAAGCCGAAGAAAAAGGCCGGGAGGAGGCCTCCGCGCCGCCGCAGGGCGGCCGGAGATCAGCTTGGCCTCGATCTTTTCTGAACCCTTGCGGAGACGTCCATGGAAGATCCTTACCAGGTGCTCGGGATCGTGCCCGGTGCCGGCAGCGAACAGATCGGACAGGCCTACCGCACGCTGGTACGGCGGTTCCCTCCGGAGCTCAACCCCGAGCGCTTCGCCCGCATCCATCGCGCGTACGAGCTGCTTTCCTCGTACGAGCGTGGCATGGAGGAGGCGTATCGGCAGCCGGACGCTGTCCTGGACGTGCTCTTTTCACCTCCGCGGTTCGTCCCGCGGCCCCTCCCCGAGGAGCCCGGCCCTCTGAAGCCGCAGGATTTCGAGCCCCTGGTGGGCCCGCTCCGCCGGGTGCTCCTGGAGCGGTTGCTGCGGGAGGCGCTGGGCGGGAAGGGCTCGCCTTGAGCGCCGGCGACTCCACGGCCGCCATCTTCGCTCGCGACTGGATACTCTGCGGACCGATCTTCTTCCTGGGGGCTTCCCTTAGGCAGCGATGGCCCGGGGAAGAGAACGACCTCACCGGTACGCCGCGGCCTGAATGCCATACAGCTCGGCGTACTGGCCGCCGCTGGCCATGAGGTCTTCGTGCGTGCCGACCTCGGCGACGCGCGCACCGTCGAGCACGACGATGAGATCGGCCATGCGGACCGTGCTGAAGCGGTGCGAGACGAGGACCGTGATGCGACCGTCGGCAGCAGTGATATCCCGGTGCGCGGCGGCAGCGTAGCGCTCGAACAGGGCGTGCTCGGTCTCCGCGTCGAGCGCGGCTGTCGGCTCGTCGAGCACGAGGAGCAGCGGGTGGTCGCGCATGAAGCCGCGGGCCAGGGCGAGCTTCTGCCACTGGCCGAAGGACACGTCGACGCCGCCGGGCCAGGTGGGGCCGAGCTGCGTGTCGAGCCCGACCGGCCATCGCGCGACGACGTCGTCCGCTCCGGCACGCTCGACGGCGCGGACGACGGCGGGCTCCTCGTCGAGGCGGGGAATGTCCCCGACGCCGATGGATTGGCGCGCGGGGAGCTCGAAGCGGAAGAAATCCTGGAAGGCTCCGGCGAGGCGCTCGCGCCACTCGTCGGCCCGCATGCGCGCCAGCGGCTGTCCATCCACAGAGATTGCGCCCGCTGTGGGTTCGTAGAGCTTGGCGAGCAGCTTGACGAGCGTGGTCTTGCCGGCGCCGTTTTCTCCGACGATCGCAACGACGGCGCCCGCGGGCAGCTCGAGCGTCACGTCCTCCAGCACGAGGCGCTCGGTGCCGGGGTAGGCGAAAGAAACGTGATCGAAACGGATCCCCTGCCGCAGTTGCAGCGGCACGGGCAGGTCCGCGTGGGCGGCCAGGGAGGCCGCGTAATCCTCGAGCCAGGCGAGGCGCCGGGAGCCGTCCATCCAGATGCCCCGCAAGAAGCCGATTTCACCGACCGTGGCGCCGATGTAAGCAGACAGGCGCGCGCCGGCCGCGAGGACGAGCAGCACGTCGCCCGCGGAGGCCCGGAGCCCCGCCGAGACGAAGGCCACCGCGCCGGCCCAAGCGCCGCCGAACACGGCCCAGGCGAGCGTATGCCACACGGCCGAGCCCCAGCGGGCGCGGGCAATGGGCCCATACCAGCGCTCCCAGGCCGCACGGCGCTCGTTGGCGAGGCGTCCGCCGATGCCCCCCCTTCCGAGAACGCGTGCTTCCTTGCCGGGTGCGGCGGTCGTTGCCAGGGTGAAGAGATGGCGAGCGAGCCGGCCCGCCGGGGCCCCGCGCTCCTGGGCCATGCGCTCGACCGCGGGCCGCCATGTGGAGGTGAGCACGGTGGGCAGTGCGAAGACGGCGAGCAACACGAGCGCCGGGTGGATCGAAACGAGCAGGGCGATCGTCACGCCGAGCCGCAGGAGCCATCCGCAGGTGGAAAAAACCGACATGTACATGTGATCGAGCACGAACACCTGATCGCGCAGCACGGAGAGCCGGTCGAGATCCTCGGGGCGCTCGTGGTGGGCGATGGTGGCCACCGACGCCTGCAGCCGGGCCACATGGGCTTCGAGCGCGATCGTGACCTTGTCGCGGAAGCGGCGCTGCACGCGGGTGCTGACGGTGCGCAGCAACCAGGTGGCCGCGGCGGAGATGCCGAGCGCGATCGCGGCGATGCGCACGATCCTTCCGTCGCGCCCGAGCAAACCCTCGCCGAGCAGCGCGAGCCACCAGGCGATCAACGCGTCCGGCAACGCCGCCAGCAAAGACAGGATGAACGCCGCGAGCATGAGGCCGGGCTCGTGGCGGTACCCGAGCTTGCACAGCCGCCACATGGACGGGAGCGCGGGCGGCAGGCCGTCGCCCCGGGCGGCGGTCTCGCGGTTGCGTTTAGGAGAGGACGTCATAGGTGAGCCCCTCCTCGCCTTCCATCGCCGCGAAGCGCTGGGCCTGGAGATCGAACATCGTCCGGTAGCGGCCGCCGAGCGCCATCAGCTCCTCGTGGGTGCCGAGCTCGATCATCTTGCCGTGCTCCAGCACGCAGATGCGGTCGGCGTGGCGCACTGTCGAAAAACGGTGCGAAATGAGGATGGTCGTGCAGTGCCGGGTGGCGGCGAGGATTCGATCGAAGATCTCGGCCTCGCCGCGCACGTCGAGTTGCGCGGTGGGCTCGTCGAGCAGCACGACTCCTGCGCCCAGCCGCACCGCGTAGAGCGCACGGGCGAGAGCGACGCGCTGCCATTGACCGCCCGACAGTTCGGTGCCTCCCTCGTAGCCGCGGGCCAGCACGGTGTCGAGGCTCGCGAGCTGCGCGGCGCCGGCCTCCGCGAGCGCGGCGAGGACATCGGCGTCCTGCGCACCGCTCGCCATCTTCTGCGGAGCCACGTTGTCGCGCAGCGGCAGCTCGAAGCGGATGAAGTCCTGGAAGACGGCGGTGATGCGGTCCCGCCATGCGTCGAGATCGAATTCCCGCAGGTCGATCCCGTCGATCTCGATCGCTCCGGCCTGCGGGTCGTAGAGCCGGCACAGCAGCTTGGCGAGCGTGGTCTTGCCGGCGCCGTTCTGGCCGACGATGGCGAGAGACGATCCGGCAGGGATGGTCAGGTCGAAGCCGTCGAGCACCGGGGTGGAGCCGCCGGAAGGGTATGCGAAGGTGACGTTGCGGAAGCGGATCTCCTGGACCGGCTTGCCCGCAGCCTCGCGGGTCCCGGAGGGCAGCGCTCCGCCGGTCGCCATGGCGGGCTCGAGGCGCAGCACCGCGGCCACCGGCGCCGCGGCGCTGTCGAGCGCCCAGTTGAGCCCGCCGAAGGCGATCATCGAGGCGCCGACCGCGCTCTGCGCATAGATCACCAGCTCGCCGAGTGGAATCCGGCCGGCGGAGGCGTCCTGGGCGAGCGACCAGAACACGAGAACGTTGGCGCCGATCACGAGCAGCATGCTCCACAGCAGCGGTTTTTCGCGCAGGCGCGTGGCCTCGTACTGCAGCTCGTGCAATCGGGTGCGGCGGTGGAGGAAGCGATCGATGACCCAGCCGGCGAGACCGAACAGGCGGAGCTCCTTCGCGGCCGGCGGATCGACGGCGAGCCGATAGGCATATTCAGCGTCGCGCTGCGCCGCCCGCACCACCTCGGTGTTGCGGTCGTGCCAGACTCCACTCTCGCGCAGCAGCCAGTGCGTCGCCAGCCACGCGCCGGCGAGGACGAGGGCCGCCCACCACCGATACCCCGCGAGCACCGCGGCGAACGTGAGGCCGGCGATCATCTCGACCAGGCCCCCGGCGATGAAGTCCATGGAGATCGAGAGCGGGGGAGCGGTCATGCCGAGATCGAAGTCGCGGGCCACCGTAAGGTCGTTCGTGAGCTTGGGGTCTTCGAGGTGACCCATTCCGGGCGGGCGGACGCAGGCTGCGGTCAGGCGGTCATAGAGCCAGGTCGCGGTGCGATCCCCCAGGTTCGCGCTCACCGCCTGGTGGATCGGGGTGAGGACCTGGAGCAGGACGAAGACGATCCCGGCGAAGGCGAGGGGAGCCGCGAGCCCGGTGCCCTGCTGGACGGCGGCCACCAGAACGCCCATGGCGATGCCGAACAGGGCGGGCAGAAGGCCACGCAGCACGAGCACCGTCCACCATGCGCCGGCCAGGGCGCGGTCCGCCTTCGCCAGGGCGGCGAAGAGCTGCCACTCGTTGCGTTTGCGCAGGGGTTGCATCTCGGGATAATCTTACAACGGCGTGGAACGTTTCTGCGCCAGAACATATCCATCCCCCGGCACCCACCCGGATTGCTTGGCACCCATTCTGGGTGGGAAACCGTATCGTCAGTCGAGGAGCCTCCCGGCACGGAGCTCTCCGAACGTGAGCAGCAGGGTGCTATCCACAAGGAGCAGAGCATGGAGCTTGGTGCGTTTTCGATCAGCCTGGCGGTCAAGGACATCGAAGCTTCGAGGAGCTTCTACGAAAAATTCGGTTTCACGGCCTTCGCCGGGGATGCCTCGCAGAACTGGCTCATCCTGAAGAACGGCGATCACGTCATCGGACTCTTTCAAGGGATGTTCGACAAGAACATTCTCACCTTCAACCCTGGCTGGGACAGCAACGCGCAGAAGCTCGACTCGTTCACCGACATCCGCGACCTGCAACGCCAGTTGAAGGCACAAGGGGTGCAGTTGGCTCAGGAGGCGGACGAAAGCACGACGGGCCCCGCCAGCTTCGTCGCCGTGGACCCTGACGGAAACCCCATCCTCGTCGACCAGCACGTCTGAGCAGCCGCCGCCCCCCTGGGAGCGATCCCCGGCCGGATTGTGCCGGGCGGCGGACGTGCCGGATTGACAGGGTCAGATTGCGCATGCTCGAGAAACCGGCGGCCTCTTGGCCGCCGGTTCGTGAGGAACCCGCTACTGATTCCCGCCCAAGGCGGGGGAAGCGGCCCGCCGTCCTGAGCTCGGAGCTCTTTCTGCGCTGGCGCACGGCGAGGACGGGCAGGGAGCGGCGATCGCCGCCGCGGTGCGGCATTGCGGTGCCGGACGCCGTTGGCGAGCGCATCCTGGCCCTGCCCGGGGGTGCCCTTCCCCGTCCTTCCTGCTAGACTCTGCCGGCTCCACCGAGCCGGCCAGGAGTGTTTTCCCGTCAAGGAGGTGTCTTCGGATGAGTGACATTCGTATCGGTGTGATCGGCGGCAGCGGCCTGTACCAGATGGAGGGGATGACGGTGCGCGAGGAGCGCCGGATCTCCACTCCGTTCGGCGAGCCGTCGGACGCCTATGTGATCGGCGAGTTGGAGGGGAGGCCCGTGGCCTTCCTGCCCCGCCACGGTCGCGGCCACCGCCTGCTCCCCACCGAGCTGAACTACCGGGCCAACATCTACGGCTTCAAGGTCCTGGGGGTGGAGGAGCTCGTCTCGGTCTCGGCCGTGGGCTCGATGAAGATCGACTACAAGCCCACGGACATCGTGGTCCCCGACCAGTTCTTCGACCGCACCCGGCACCGGGTGGACACCTTCTTCGGCAACGGCCTCGTGGCCCACGTCTCGCTCGCCAAGCCCATCTGCCCGCGGCTGATCGACGTAGCCGTGGACGCCGCCCGGGCGGCAGGGGCGACCGTGCACCGCGGCGGCACCTACGTCAACATGGAGGGGCCGCAGTTCTCGACCCGTGCGGAGTCCGAGGTCTACCGCCAGTGGGGAGTGGATGTGATCGGGATGACCAACCTGACCGAGGCCCGGCTCGCCCGGGAGGCCGAGATCTGCTACGTGTCCCTGTCGATGATCACGGACTACGACTGCTGGCACGAGACGGAGGAGGCGGTCTCGGGCGAGGCCGTGATGGAGGTCGTGCGGCAGAACGTGAAGATGTCCCAGGAGGTGGTCCGCCAGATGCTGAAGCGGGTGGCCGGCGGACACACGCGCGACTGCGTCTGCGCCGAGGCCCTCAAGTACTCCCTCATCACCGAGCGCTCCATGATCCCGGCCGAGACCCTGAAGGCGCTCGAACCGATCGTGGGCCGGTACATCAAGGCCGAATGACGCGCATCCTGATCACCAACGACGACGGGATCTTCTCCGAGGGCATTCGGTGCCTCGCCCGCTCCCTCTCCGCGCTGGCGGAGGTGGTGGTCGTGGCGCCGGACCGGGAGCAGAGCGCCATGGGCCATGCCCTGACCCTCTCCCGGCCCTTGCGGATGCAGCGGATCGAGGACAGGTGGTACGCGGTGGACGGCACGCCGACCGACTGCGTCAACCTGGGGGTCCTCTCCCTGCTCAAGGACAACCCGCCGGACCTCGTCTGCTCCGGGATCAACTTCGGGCTGAACCTGGGCGACGACGTGACCTACTCCGGCACGGTCTCCGCCACGTTCGAGGGGACCCTCCTGGGCATTCCGTCCGTGGCGTTCAGCCAGGAGGTGGGGGAGGGGTTCTCGTTCGCGGCGGCGGCGGACTTCGCGCGCCGGCTGGTGGAGACCCTGCTGACGGAGAAGCTCCCCCGGGACCTGCTGCTCAACGTCAACGTCCCCAACGGGCCGATCCAGGGGGTGAGCTTCACCCGGTTGGGCCGGCGGGTCTACAAGCAGTCAGTGGTCGAGAAGGTGGACCCACGGGGGCGCAAGTACTACTGGATCGCCGGCGTGCCGCAATGGGAGCGGGCCAGCGGCACGGACTACGAGGCCGTGGCCACGGGGCGCATCTCGGTGACGCCGCTGCACCTCGACCTGACCTACTACCCGGGGCTTGAGAGCTTCGGCGCCCTGCGGGACAAGCTCGCGGCGCTGTCGTTCCCGTC
>DASQEB010000150.1:0-19689 GCA_035633875.1 Thermoanaerobaculia bacterium | reverse complement strand
CGCGGCGCTCCGTCATCTCCACCACCCAGGACGCCAGATCCCGCGCGTCGATGATCTGCACCGGGCGCTCAGGCCTCCCGGGCGCGAGGACTACCCCACCGCGGGCGACCCGGACGACCCAGTACGTGAAGCGGCCGGTGTGATCCTCCGGTCCCGCCACGATGCAGGGCCGGACGCGCAGCACTCGCCCCGGGAGGGCCGCATCCGCGGTCCGCTCGCAGAGCACCTTGAGGGGGCCGTAGCTGCCGGGGGTCATCTCGTCCAGATCCTCATCTCCTGGCTGGGGCTCCTTGAGAGGGCTCTCCTCGGTCGTCCCCGGCACGGACAGATCCTCGTAGACGGAGATGGTGGAGATGAAGACGTAGCGGTCCACCGCGTCCTTGAGCAGTTCCGCCGTGGCACGGACGTGGCGCGGCAGGTAGGCGTTGATGTCGATCACCGCGTCCCACCGCCGCCCTTTCAGAGCTGAGAGGTCGCCGCCGCGGTCTCCCCGGAGCTTCTCGGCTTCGGGAAAGAGGGCTGGGTTGGTGGTGCCGCGATTGAAGAGGGTGACCCGGTGGCCCCGGGCAAGGGCGGCCGCGGTGATGTGCAGGCCGACGAAGCGGGTGCCGCCGAGGAGGAGGAGGTTCATGGGACTCCTTTCCCGATCAGCGATTATACCTCTCCTCAGGCGCTCGGGCCATCCGGTTTGTTACAGGGGCACCGGGTGGGGTTGATATCGCGACGTTAGGTGCGCGCATGACTCCGGAATCTTCCCGGCTCCGGTTCAGACCTCCTGCGTCTTCAACACGCACATGCCATATCTGACAAGGCCGTTGCCGTGGAGCTCCTCGACACACCGGATCGCGAAGTATCGCTTCCATTCGTCGAGGCTCATGTAGCGGTACCCGCCGTCTGTGATTTTCCAGTAGAACCGCGAGAAGGTTTTGAGAGGATTTCGATCGAACGCGCAGCACTCGTAGAAGACGATATGTCGTCCAACCCGTTTTGCCTCGGCGACGGTCCGATCGAGATCGGCGACGTGATGGAGCACGTAGTTGAAGACTACGAAGTCAAAGCTGCCGGCGGGGAAATCAAGACTCGCGCTGTCCATGACTCGATAGACCGGACCTGGATTTCGCTCCTTGGCAGAGCGGATCATTTCCTCTGAAACATCCACTCCGACGCACTGACAGTTGAGATCCTTCTGCAGAAAGGCCAAGAAGTCGCCTCGGCCGCAGCCGACTTCCAGGACGGACTTGCCTGTAAGATGCCTTGCAAGGAGCTCGTTATTGCGCCGGTCCAGGCTTCTTCGGAGCGCTTCGATCTTGCCGTCGACTCCCAGCAGTTTGTAAAGAGTCCTCTTCGTCCTGCTCAGGATCTGCAGTTTGAGGGAGTAGAAATCGGGTCTGCTGTGGACAAGGTTGTCGAGTCGCATCCGCTCTCTCCTTGACAGTGTTTAGACGTCAACGGACCAGGTGTTTCCGCAAGATAGGACCGATTGCTCTCCCCACGGAATCGGGAACACAGCGCGACCAGATCGTGGACAGTCTCTTCATGGAATCCCCTGATGAATCAAGGACTCTGGCCTCGGATTGCCGCGGAGCAGAGGACAACAGGTAATAGGCGTGCTCGCCGAAAGAGCAGCCCCACTTCTTCTTGTATTGCATTTGGCCGCCGTACCGTACGCTTCCAAAGTCGAAGCACCGGATGTTCCGCTCCCTGGCCCATTTGATGTAGCTCCAGTGCAGGAGATCGTTCGGCCGATATTCCCAACAGACCTCATCCGAGACGGTGCTCGTGATGTTGACGCGGTCGCCGCAGCGAAAGCCCAGGAGGGCAGCGATGATCAATCTGCCCCTGGCGGCCCAGAAGATCGTCATACGGTCTCCAAGGCCGGAATGGCACTGAAGGAAGTATTTGACGCTGTGGGGAGGTACCCCCAGTCGTCTCATGGACTGCAAATAAAGAGGGTAAAAGAGACTCTTGATCGATTGGGGACTGCACTCCTGCCAGACGTTCAGCTTGGAACGCTCGGCTTGCCTTATCGACTTACGGACCTGGTGATTGAGGACTTTGTCCCAGAGCTCGTCGAGAGAAGGGGAGAGATCCAAAACCGCGTTATGATGTGGATTCACCTGAAGAAGATACATCTCCCGGTTCTCGCGGGAGAGGGAGCCTTCGCCGTGCAGCTCGAGGAGAGGAATGGAGCCCTTCGCAAGCATCTCTCGCATCAAGCCGAAGATCTCCTCGATGTCGTTGCCGGTTGCGCTGGACGAAAGCAGCATCCCGCCATACTCGGAGAAGGGCTGGCTGACGAGCTTTCGACCGAAGAGGAGGCTTGCTGTCTTGGACGCCGGGAGAACGGCAAGGATCTGGTCATCTCTCAGGAAACATATATGCCTGGACTCATATCCATAAACATCTGCTGCCCGAGCGTAGCCGTGCAGTTGGCAAAATCGGGATTCTGGCTGTCTTTCGACGAAGTCGTCCCAGCTCGCAGGGTCGGAGTAGTCTTCCTCGACACAGATCATGGAAATCCCCCCAGTAGACATCGCCTGAGCCGGCGTTCGGCCTTTCAACCATCGGCATAACTTAATCAAGTATGCAATTCGCGCGCCGGAAGCGAGTTGCGGGGCGTGTATTTCGGGGATAGAATCGCGGTCAACCTTCGTGAGGAGATCGTCATGCCCTTCGGAAGCTTGTGGCTGCCCGTCCTGGTTTCTGCTGTCGCGGTCTGGCTCGTGAGCGCCATCCTCCACATGGCCCTGAAGTACCACCGGGCCGACTACAAGCAGCTCTCGGACGAGGAGTCCGTCGCCCAGGCGGTGCGCAAAGCCGCCCCGGCGCCCGGCCTCTACGTCATACCCTACTGCATGGAGATGGCCCAGATGAAGGACCCCGCCGTGCGCAAGAGGTACGACGAGGGCCCCGTTGCGACGCTCACCGTGCTGCGAAACGGCCCGCCCGCGATGGGGAAGTACCTCGGCCAGTGGTTTCTGTTCTGCGTCCTGGTGAGCTTCGTCACATCCTACGTGGCCCGCCACACCCTCTCCCCCGGCGCGGACGGCCTGACGGTCCTCCGCCTCACGGGAACGGTCGCCTTCGTCGGGTACGGGCTCGGCTATTTTCAGGACTCGATCTGGAAGGGGATCCCCTGGTCCAACTCGCTGCGCGGTCTGATCGACGCCGCGATCTACGGGCTGGTGACCGGGCTCGTGTTCCGCTTCCTCTGGCCGGGCGCCTGATGCTATCGGCGCGCAAGCGGGTGTTGTAGAGTAAGAGCAACCGAAGGAGGGCTCATCATGTTCCGCCTCACCCGCGCCAGTGGGGTCGCTCTAGCGCTGCTTTCCCTTGCAGCACCGGCCGCCGCGCAGCACGAGATCCAGAAGCCGAAGGACAAGTGGCAGACTCCCGGGGAGATCCAGAAGCCCAGAGACACCTGGCAGCAGCCGGGAGCGATCCAGGTGCCGAAGGGCATCCAGGCGATCCGGACCGAGGAGGCGAAGTGCACGAAGCGCTTCCTCGTGGGAGCGGACGCGCTCTTCGAGTTCGACAAGGCGACCCTCACGGCGGATGCGGAGGAGACGCTGAAGGCTCTGGTCCCTCTCCTCGCCAAGGCCGGCAAGCATCCGGCAAGGGTCGAGGGTCATACGGATGCCAAGGGAACCGACGCCTACAACCAGACCCTGAGCGAGAAGCGGGCTCAAACCGTGAAGGACTGGCTGGTGGCCCGGAACGCTCTGGCCGCCACGACTCCCATTCAGGGCTGGGGCAAGCGGCGTCCGGTAGCCCCCAACGCCAAGCCCGACGGCTCGGACGATCCGGCGGGGCGCCAGAAGAACCGCAGGGTGGAAGTCGTGCTCGACGTATGCGAGGACGCCGTCTGAAAGATCGCAGCCCGCAGGGTCGAGGCCCGGTAGTCCGTATGATCCGGATCTGTTCTACTCGCCCTTGTTTTGGTCTTTCTTCTTTTTCAGTTTCGATCGCATTCTCGCGATCTGCCGATTGTATTGCTCTTCCCTGCCGGGCTGCGCGCCCCCCCGGCGACGCTGGGGTTGCTGCTGGACCTGCACGAGAGTCTGGGGCGGTGACGTACTGGTGGTTCCTCCGTTCGACAGGGACCGCCGGTACTCCTCGTCCTCCCGCTGCTCCCGCTCGACCTCTTCCTGCCTCTGCCGGTACTCTTCCTGTCGGCGCATGTATTCGACACCGTACTCGTCCAAGGGTATGCGGAAGCCTTCCGGGTGCAAGGTTCGCGAGTCCCTGCCCTGCTGTCGCCCGATTTTTGCCATGTTGAGCTTGGCGTACTTGGAGCCGAAAAGGCTTGACGGAACGAAGCGCCAGAATTGGAAGTCGGAGGTCGGACCTTCGATGAGGTGCTCGCGGTCGCGTTGACTGTTCAGGGCCGCCCGTTCCCGATAGTTGAACTCTTGTTTGGAGGTGTCGATCCCCAGCCGGCGCCCTTCTGTTTTCTGCCCTCGGCTGGGTTTCCAGAGGGGCGTGCCTGGCTCGGTCACGTTCCGGGCGGTCTCGTCCAGGCGACGATCCGTCGACGTTCGGATGTCCTCCTGGATCCTCTTTTGACTGACTGTCTGCTTCTTCAGCGCTTTGCGGTTGAACTCGATAAGATGCTTGCCGTAGGACGAGACTTTCTTTAGATTCGAGCTTGTGGAGATATACCGTGATTCAGCCTTGTCCTGGGGTTTGCCATGGACGTGCAGCGCGGGAGGCGTCTTGCCACTGGGATTGACGGGCATCATTTGATGCTTCGAATTGATAAAGGCTTTCTTCGTGTTGTACTTCGGCTGGGTGGAGTGGAACGGGAAGTCGTCCGAGCGATAGAGACTCTTTCCTGACGGACGGTTCTTCTTCGGATCATATGTGTTCAGGTCGATCTTGCCGGACTGCCTCCGTGCCTTCTCCATCTCCTTCAGGGCGGCCAGACGACGCTGCCAGTCTTCCCCTCCACCTCCACCTCCGCCCATGCCCCTCGTCATTGTTCTGCCTGATCCGAGGAGCCTCCGCAACATCGGTTGAGCCACCGGAGCGGCAGTTGCAGCTCCTGGAGCGGTTGCCTTTCCCGGGAGCTGGCTGCCCGGAAGCTGGCCACCCGCGAGCGCCTTGCGGCCCGAGGCAGCCTCCGTTCCCAGGCGATCCGCTTCCCTTTCCAGGGACTCGTCCGCATTGATCGGCAGCCCCCCTCCTGGCGGCAAAGGCACCCGCCCGGAGCGCTGCTGGACGACGTGGGCCAGCTCGTGCCCGACGATCTGCTGCCCTCGCGCAGTGTGGGGCTGGAACTTTCCCGGAGCAAAGTGGATGTGATCCCCTTGCGCATAGGCCACAGCTCCGATGGAGGAGGCCCTGTGGTCCTCGTGGACTCGGACTCTGGAAAAGTCGGTCCCGAAGGCCCCCTCCATCTTCCTCCGCAAGGCGTGTGGAAGCGACTTGCCAGCACCCCCGGGCTTCAGACGATGTCCGAAGGCTTCGGCACGTCGTTGCCAGACTTCGAGGTCGGCCTCCTCCGCCGCCCTCGGTTGAACGACGAACGGCCGGGCGGGTTGCCCGTACAGAGAGGAGGAGGGGGCGGTCTTCTGCGGATGCCGCGCAAATGGCGCTCTCACCATCGGCATTTGGGACCTCGATGTTTTTTGAACTCTCAAAAGGTTACCTAGTCCTGCCACTCGCGTCAAGCGCCAAGCGCCAGGCGCCAGGCGAGTGGCTCTGGGGAACGGGTAGAATCTGCAGAGCACGCGGGTCGCGTGGCACCCTCTTCGCAACGGGAGGGTGAGGATGGAGCAGCGGATGGCGATGAATCCACATCTCGGAAGACTGGCCTCTCCCCTGCTGCTCGCACTGGGTCTTCTGGCCGGCTGTGGCAAGGCCGAGGATGCCGAGGACGAGCAGGGTCCTGCGCCCGCGGTCGAAGCGGTTCCGGCCCGGCGCGGCACGCTGCCTCTCGAGGAGAGGCTGAACGGCGTGGTCCGGGCCGACAACCAGATCGCCGTCCGGACGGAGATCGAAGCTCCCATCCTCGAGGTCCTGGTGCGCAACGGCGCGGCCGTGGAGCGCGGCCAGCCGCTGGTGCGCCTGGAGGGGGACACCCTGCGCGAGCAGCTCCGGCAGGCCGAGGCGAACCTGGAGCTGGCGCAGGCCGCCGGCCGAGAGGCCCGGGCGCGGGTGGCCGAGGTGGAGGCCCAGGTGGTCCGCACCCGGGCGCTCGCCCGCGAGGATCTGGTGAGCGCGATGGACCTCGAAATGCAGGAGGCGCAACTCAACGCCGCCAAGGCGAGCGGGGCCCAAGCCGCGGCCCGGGTCGCCCAGGCCCGGGCCACCGTCGAAGAACGGCGGTCGGCTCTGGGGAAAACCGTGGTCCGCGCGCCGGTCGCCGGCCTGGTGGGGCAGCGCAACGCCGAGGTGGGAATGCTCGCCGGACCGGACGAGGTGCTCTTCGTGCTCGGAGACGTGGGCGACCTGGTGGTCGAGGTGCCGCTGACGGAGGAGATGCTCGGCTACATCCGAACGGGGCAGCCGGTGAGAATCAGCTCCCCGGCCCTCGGCCGGAACGCGATCTCCGCCACCCTCACCCGCATTTCTCCGTTCCTGGAGGAGAGCAGCTTCAGCACGACCGGCGAGATCGATGTGGCCAACCACCAGGGCAGGATGCGTCCCGGCATGTTCGTCACCGTGGACGTGCTCTACGGCCAGAGCGAGCAGGCGACGCTGGTACCGGCGAGCGCATTGTGGGAAGACCCGCGCACCGGCGTCCAGGGCGTGTTCGTGGTGGACGGCCAGGGGCTGGCGGAGCCCGCCACGGCAGGCGGGGAGATCCCGCAAGAGCCGCGCAAGGTGGAGCTCCGGCCGGTCGAGGTGCTGGCCGAGGGGCGCGCCACCGTGGGTGTGCGCGGCGTGCAGCCGGGCGAATGGGTGGTGATCGTGGGCCAGCACCTGCTCGCCCGCGACGGCGAGACGACCGCCCGGGTCCGTCCCACCCGATGGGAGCGCGTGCTGGAGCTCCAGGGTCTGCAGCGGGAGGACCTCCTCCAGAGCTTCCTCGACACCCAGCAGGAGTGGGCGCGCACCCGCGGCGCCGAGCCGCCCACGAGCGAGGAATTCCTGGGCCACGGCGCCCCCGGCAGGAAGGAAGGCTGACATGGCGGCCCTCACCCATGTCTCGATCCGTCGGCCTGTGGCCACGACCATGGGCTTCCTCATCCTCATCGTGGTGGGCATCGTGGCCCTCCGCAGCCTGCCGGTGGACCTGCTGCCGCAGGTCGAGTTCACCCAGCTCACGGTCCGCGTCAGCTATCCCAACGTAGGTCCCAGAGAGATCGAGCAGATCATCACGGACCCGATCGAGAACGCCGTGTCGGGGCTGCCCAACCTGGAGCGGGTCACCTCGGAGTCGGAGGAGGGGTCGAGCCGGGTGCGCCTGGAGTTCGCGCGCGGCACGAACGTGGACGAGGCCGCCAACGACCTGCGCGCAGCGCTCGACGAGCTGCGGGACGACCTGCCGGTGGAGGCCGAGCCGCCCGAGATCCTGAAGCTCGACCTCGACCGCGTGGAGGTGGTGAGCATCGCCGCGACCTCGACGCGGGATCTGGAATCGCTCACCCGCATCCTCGAGGACGA
This sequence comes from Thermoanaerobaculia bacterium, assembly GCA_035633875.1. Taxonomy (GTDB): domain Bacteria; phylum Acidobacteriota; class Thermoanaerobaculia; order Multivoradales; family UBA5704; genus DATARR01. Next base: position 12,078 of record DASQEB010000150.1, on the reverse strand, counting down.
CCTGGCGCAGCGCTTCGAGCAGATCCCGGGAGTGGGCGCCCTCGAGCTGCGCGGCGGCGTCTACCGGGAGATCCGCGTCGAACTCGACCGCGACCGCCTCAAGGCCGCGGGTCTCACCGCCCTCGACGTCCAGCAGGCCCTCGTCGCGGAGAACGTCACGCTGCCCGGCGGCAACGTCAAGAGCGGGTACAGCGATCTCTACGTCCGCGGCCTCGGAGAGTACCGCTCGGTGGACCAGATCGCCCGCACCGTGGTCGCGACCGTCGCGGACAAGCCGATCCGGGTGGCGGACGTGGCCACGGTCCGCGACGGCTACGAGGACGTCCGGATTCTCTCGGAGATCAACGGCGTGCCCTCGGTGGGCCTGGGGATCCAGAAGCAGAGCGGCGCCAACACCGTGGCCGTGGCCGAGGAGATCCGCGAGGAGGTCGGGCGGATCAACGCCGAGCGCGACGACATCCACCTGACGATCTTTTCCGATCAGAGCGAATTCATCCGCCAATCGATCGACAGCGTGCGCGACTCGGCCCTCTGGGGGGGGTTGCTCGCGATCGCGGTGCTCTACTTGTTCCTGCGCAACCGGTCGAGCACGGTGATCATCGCCCTGTCGATCCCCATCTCGGTGATCTCGACGTTCGGCCTCCTCTACTTCGGCGGCATGACGCTCAACCAGATGACCTTCGGCGGCCTCGCCCTGGGCGTTGGGATGATCGTGGACAACGCCATCGTGGTGCTGGAGAGCATCGTGAGGAAGCGCGAGGAAGAGGGGGCGTCCGCCTTCGAAGCGGCCCGGGTGGGCACCGGCGACGTGGCCGGAGCGATCGTGGCCTCGACGCTGACCACCTGCGTGGTCTTCCTCCCCGTGGTCTTTACCAGCACGACGAGCGGCGCCCTGTTCCAGGCCATGGCCCTGGTCGTGGTCTTCGCGTTGCTCTGCTCGCTTCTGGTGGCGCTCACGCTGGTGCCGATGCTCGCGGCGCGCTTCCTGCGGCTGTCCGACGGCAAGCGGGCGCGCACCAGAAAGCCCGGCTTTTTGGCACGTCTGGAGGGGTGGTACACAAAGCGGCTGCGCCACGCCATTCAGCATCGGGGCCGGGTGTTCGCCGTGACGGGCGGGATGCTGACCCTGGCGCTGCTGCTCTGGCCGTTGATCCCGGTCGAGCTGACGCCGCCGGTGGACGCGGACGAGATCGACGTGGATATCGAGATGGCGCAGGGGACCAACATCGCGGTCGTGCGCCACTATGTCGAAGAGCTGGAGGCCCGGGTGCGCGAGGCACTGCCGCCCGGCCAGGTCGAGTCGGTCTCCACCGAAGTGCGGGGCGGGGACGCGGAGGTCGAGCTCACGCTGGTGTCGCAGGACGAGCGCTCGATGTCGAGCGCCGAGGTCGCCGACCGGCTGCGCGACGCCGTGGACGGGCAAATCCCGGGGGCGGAGATCACCGTGGACGCGCAGCCCGGCCTGGGGATCCTGCGCCGGGTCTTCAGCTCCGGCGGCGGCGAGGACGACGTTGAAATCGAGCTGCGCGGCTGGGATCTGGAGCGGGCCGACGAGATCGCCGCCCGCATCCGGCAGCGCCTCGAACGCATCCCCGGCATCACCGACGTGCGCGTCAGCCGGCGCGAAGGGCAGAGCGAGGACAACCTGGTGTTCGACCGCGACCGCATCGCCGAGCTCGGGCTCTCGGTGCGCGAGGTGGGCCGCACGGTCCAGGCCAACGTGGGCGGGGTCGAGGCCGGCCGCTTCCGTGAGGAGGGACGCGAAATCCCGATCGTCGTGCGCCTCAAGCCCGGGGACCGCCTCGACCGCCAGGACCTCCGCAACATCTCCCTCACCACGCCGGAGGGCGCAGTCGTGCCGCTATCGTCTCTGGTGGAGTCGAGCCGCACCCGCGGGCCGGTGTCGATCGAGCGGGTGGATGGACAGCGGGTGACCTACGTCAACGCCGGGCTCACCGAGGACCTCACTCTGGGCGAGGCGATCGAACGGATCCGCGCCGCGCTCGGGGACCTGGCGCTCCCGGACGGCTACTCCGTCCAGTTCGGCGGCGAGTATCAGGAGCAGCAGGAGGCGCAGCGCGACTTCACCATTGCCATCCTCATGGCGCTCGCTCTCGTCTACATGCTCATGGCCGCCCAGTTCGAGCGCTTCCTCGACCCTCTGATCGTGATGCTGTCGGTGCCGATGGCCCTTCTCGGCGTGGTCCCGGCGCTCCTGCTGACCGGCACGACGTTGAACATCCAGAGCATCATGGGATTGGTGATGCTGATCGGCATCGTGGTCAACAACGCGATCGTGCTGGTGGATGCGATCAATCTGCTGCGCCGCGAGCACCAGATGGGAGCGGTCGACGCCGTGATCGAAGCCGGCCGTCTCCGCCTGCGCCCCATCCTGATGACCACGACGACGACCGTCCTCGGACTCCTGCCCCTGGCCCTGGGGATCGGCGCCGGCGCCGAGATCCAGGCCCCCCTCGCCCGCGTGGTAGTCGGCGGCCTCACCGCCTCGACCCTGGTGACCCTGGTCCTGATCCCGGTGGCCTACGTCGCCGCGACCTCCGCAGTGACTCGCTTCAAGGCCCAACGCTGGCGGCCGGGCGAGGCGGAGGAGGAGGGGGAGCGGGCGACGGCTTGAGCTCCCCAGGAGCACACCCTTCCCGATCAGGGCCGTAGAGACGCTCCCAACCCGCGAAGCACGATCGCCCAAAGACCAACGCCGGTCCGCCATCTCCCCGCCCTCCGGAGGCCGCCGCCGGCGGGTCGTCTCCCTCGGAGCGCAGACCCTCCCAAAGGGCCGAAGTCCTTGTACCAGTCTGGCCGAGGTCCCCTCGGAATCAGCAGTATGTCTCGCGGCCTGTTCCGACGTCCGCAGACAGAGGGGCGACACCTCCCGAAATCGTCGCAAAGTCTCCAAATGCCGTCGCATGTCCATCGATGGAGGGGCGACGTCCCCAGACGCCGTTCCGAAGTCTCCAGACGGCGGGGAGAAGTCTCCCGACGGCGTGGCGATGTCGAGAGACGCCGTTCCGACGTCTGCCGACGGCGGGGCGAAGGTTCCAGACGCTGCTCCGAAATCTCTCGACGCCGTTCCGAAGCTCGCAGACAAGTGGCGAAGTTTCTCGATTTGGTCGCGACGTCGAGCGACGCAGCGTCGAAGTCTGCCGACGGAGGGGCGAATTCTCCAGACGCCATTCCGAAGTCTCCGGACGGTGTTCCGATGATTGCAGACGGAGGGGCGAAGCCTCTCGACACCGTTGCGAAGTCGAGCGACGCCGCTCCGAAGCCTGCCGACGACGGGGCGAATCCTCCAGACGCGTTCCGAAGGCTCCAGTCGGCGTCGCGAAGTGGAGAGAGTTCGCGACGGTTTTTCCTTCCGCGGCAGGCAGTCTCCCCGACCCGGGGCGATCTGGGATAAGCTTTCGGCACTTCAGCCTGTAACCTGTCCCCTCTGAAGGACGCTGTCGCGATCTGCGGCGGCGCCGCACGGAGGGGCAAAGGAGAAGAGCCGTGAGCGGAAAGCTGTCCGTGGAGCAGGTGCTGGCGAACCTGGAGACGCAGATGGCGTTCCACCAGGAGCGGGAGGCCGAGCATGCCCGGCAGGAGGCCTGGCACGAGGAGCAGGCGGCCTTCCACAAGGAGCAGCGGGCTCTCCACGCCGCCGAGCATGAGGCGGTCGCCCGGCACTACGAGGCGTTCAAGGCCACGGCCGGGGCGGCGGCCGAGATCGCGGCCCGCGTCGTGGTCGCGCCGCCACCCCCAGCGCCGGAGGAGCCAGCGCGCGAGGAGGCGCCGCTCGAGGGCCCGATCGTCCGGTCCCGGCTGGTGACGCGGTGGGTGGAGGGGCTTGCCCTGGGAGAGGTGTTCGGGCCAGCCCGGGCGGCGGAGGAGGTCAACCGGCGCTATGGCCGCCAGCTCTCCAAGCCCGCCACTTTCAAGCTGGCTTCGGCGGCTCTGCGCCGCCTCCACGCAAACGGCACGATCCGGCTCGTCCGCCAGGGCACGGCCCACCAGGAGTCGCTGTATGCGAAGGGTGAGGCTGCGCACGGAGCGGCTCACCGCAGCCCTTCGAACGCTTCGTAGAACTTCTGGATGCGGCCGCCGTACTCGGCGGCCTGGCCGGGGCCATTGTAGCGGGTGGCGAAGTCGTCGAAGCGGCGGCGTTGCAGGGCCTGCAACATCGGCGAGGTCGTGCCCGAGCCCTTCACGAAGTCGAAGAGGCCGATGACCTGCCAGCGCAGGTCGGCCTGGAAGTTGTCGAACATCTCCCGCGGAGTCTCATAGCCGACAAGGTGATGGTTGAAGCCCATGACCTGTGGCCCTCCCATGCTGATCGAGCGGATCGCCGACGGCTCGTCCAGCTTGCGGGCGAACCCGAAGACCCGCCACTCATCGGTCTGGCTCTTGTGGCAGTCGGACCAGGAGCCCCCTTTGGCCTCGCAGAACTGGTGGCCCAGCCACTTCTTGCTCGCGTTGTAGCGGAAATGGCAGTTGAAGTCGTCCGCGTTGGCCTTCCCCCACTTGTCCCAGAACACGTGGTTCTCGAAGCGGATGATCATGCGGCCGTCGTCGCCGAAGCCGCGCCCGCTCGATTCGACGCAGAGGACGGCGACCGCCGCTGCGGGGTCCACCTCGACGATCTCGCTCAGAGCCCCCAGCAACCCGCCCTGGTTGTTCCAGGTCTGGGCGGCCAGCTTCTGTGTTCCGTTGAAGGACGCCTTGGTCTGGATCTTCTCGGCCTCGGACGGCTCCAGGGGCACGTTCTTCAGGTCGTCGCGCTCGTTGAGGAATCCGGCGGCGTGGTCGGTGTCGAGAATCTTCACGAAGTCGCCATGGACGAAGCCGTTCTGGTCTCCGGCCTGGACCCGGTACCAGGCGCCGGACGTTTCCAGAATGGTCACCCGGGTTCCCCGGGCAAGGGTGCCGAGGAGAGAGCTGCTGGACAACGGTTCTGCCCGCAGGTTGAGCACGCTCGCGGTCACAACACCGGTCTTGGTAGCCATGGAGTCCTCCTCCGTGATGCAGGATTTCTTCAATTCTATCAGCGGGGCGGGATTCGATTAGACTCCTCCCGCCACCGAGGCTCGCCATGCGCTCCCACCCCCTCCGCCTCTTCCTCCTTATCCTGCTGCCGGCGCTCGCCTGCTCAGGGGAAGGTTTACCACCGACCGGTCCCGCGACCCTGGGCGCGGATTTGCGGCCCCCGAACCGCCTGCGCAACCCGGGAGCCCGGGGAGCGCTCCTTGGGGAGATCGAGAGCACGGGTCCGGCAGGCGCCGCCGGACTCCTTTCTGGCGACCTGATCCAGGTCCTCGACGGCAAACCGGTGGAGGGCCCATGCGACCTCGAGCGCGAGCTCCTCGCCCGCCAACCAGGGCAGGAGGCCAAGCTCACCGTGCGGAGGGGAGGGCGTGTCTTCGAGGTCACGGTGGAGTTGGCCAGCGCCCCCGCGCTGTATTCGGAGGGCTGCGAGGCCGGCCGGGCCGCGAGCTGTTACCAGCTCGGGCTGCTCGCCGCCGAGGGCCAGGGTGTGGCGGCGGACGAAGCCCATTCCCACAGGCTTTTCGAGCGGGCCTGTCAGGGTGGAAACGCCGCCGGCTGCCTCCAACTCGGCATCCGATTCCTCAACGGAAAGGGCGTGGCCGCGGACGATTCCCGAGGCGCCGATCTCGTCCGCAAGGCCTGCGACGGCGGCAACGCCTCGGGCTGCGACCACCTCGGCTATCTCTACGCCATGGGCCGGGGCGTTTCCAAGGACGACGCCCGGGCGGTGGCCCTGTTCCAGCAGGCTTGCGAAGGGGGGGACGCGAACGGCTGCTACAACGCAGGCGTCAACTTCGACATGGCCCGCGGCACGGTCGAGAGCCGGACCCGCGCCCTGGTCGCCTATGAGCGCGCCTGCGACCTGGGGAACGCCCTGGCCTGCACGAACCTGGGGTTCTTTCACGAGCGTGGCCAGGCCACTCCCGCGGACCTGCTGCAGGCGAGGATCTTCTACCGCCGTGCCTGCGAAGGGACGGACTGCCATCCCGGAGATCCCCTGGGCTGTTTCAATCTCGGCGTCTTCTACCGGGACGGCCTGGGCGTCCCGCGCAACAAACCCGAGGCTGCCGCGCTCTTCGAGCGGGGCTGCGATGGCGGCAACGCCTTGGGCTGCGCCAACCTCGCCGATCTCCTCGCCGCGGGCGACGGCATGCCGAAGGATGAGGCGCGGGCTCTCGAGCTGTTCCAGCAGGCCTGCGCCGGCGGGCACAAGGTGGCGTGCGAGAATGTGGAGGCTCTCCAGAAGAAGTGAGGTAGGGGATCTCCAAGCGTGGTCGCCCCCCCGGGGGGGAGCTTGTCCCATCAGGGCTGAGCTTGAAATGATCGATGTTGAGCGCTGCCGACTCTCACTGGGCCTTGGGTCCGCCTGCGGTGGCTGACCGCGAGAGACGTGGACGCCCTCTTCGCAATCTTCTCCGATTCCAAGGTGATGCGGTTCTGGAGCTCGCCGCCGGTCACCGACCTCGCCGGAGCCAGGAGTCTCCTGGACGAGTCCAGGACACCCTCTTCTACGGCCTGCTGCGGCGCGAGTGGTGCGCTCGAGATTGATATCCTCTCTCGCCGGAGCCCGGCGGCCGGGCGTACGAAGAGACCGGAAGGGAGGCGATGCGCATGATGAAGCTGGTCCTGCTCCGACATGGACAGAGCACCTGGAACCTGGAGAACCGGTTCACCGGGTGGACCGACGTGGACCTGACTCCCCAGGGGATCGAGGAGGCCCATGAGGCGGCTCGCCTGCTGCAGGATGGAGGCTATACCTTCGACGTGGCCTACACGTCGCTGTTGAAGCGGGCGATCCGGACGCTGTGGATCGTGATGGACGACATGGACCTGATGTGGCTCCCGGTCCATCGGAGCTGGCGGCTGAACGAGCGCCACTACGGCGCCCTCCAGGGGCTGAACAAGGCGGAGACCGCGGCGCAGTACGGAGACGAGCAGGTGCTGATCTGGCGGCGCAGCTACGACACTCCCCCGCCGGCGCTCACGCCCGACGACCCGCGCCATCCGAGCCACGACCGGCGCTACGCCGACCTCCCGCCGGAGGAGCTGCCGGTCGCCGAGTCGCTCAAGGACACGGTCGCCCGCTTCCTCCCTTACTGGCACGAGACGATCGTGCCCTCCCTGCGGGCCGGCAAACGGGTGCTCATCGCGGCCCACGGCAACAGCCTGCGGGCCCTGGTCAAGTATCTCGACGACGTGTCGGAGGAGAAGATCGTGGGTCTCAACATCCCGACGGGCATCCCGCTCATCTACGAGCTGGACCACGATCTGAAGCCTCTCCGGAATTACTACCTGGGCGACCCCGACGCAGCCCGCAAGGCCGCCGAAGCCGTGGCGAAGCAGGCGGCCCGGCGCGGGGCCGGGTAGAGCTCAGGACCGACGCCAGGGCTTCCTGCCGGTCGGCTGGCCTGGAGGGGAGCCTGGGACAGGAGGCCTTGGCTTCGGTTCCGTCTCGTCCGCCTCGTCCAGCTTCCGGGCGAGGGCTTCCTGGAATCGATCCAGGACGGCCTCGTGGGCGTCTTGGGACACAGGGTGGGGCTCCAGGAGGGCCTTGATCCTTTCCCGACAGAACCGGCAGCCCTTCAAGAGGTGGGCGACCACGGACCCGCCCTCTGTCCGTGATGCCTTTCCATTCGCGAAGCGCTTCAGGAGCTCATCCGAGGGGTGTTCCACGTGGTGTCCTCCCCGTCCTTCGAGGGCCTCGTGGCACTCTCGAAAGGAAGTGATCCGGGGAGGACTTCCGTTTCATCCTTCCGGACGGACTTCTCACTGGCAGGTGTCGCCATACCCGGAACAGCATCCCGTTCCGGTGCAGGCCGTCGTGATCATGTTGCGCTGAGCCGAGAACGGCAGGATGGACGCTCGCTTCATCTCTCCTCCTCCCCCGGATGGGGTGGTCAGGCCCGGAACGCGACGGCCGCCTGGTTGTAGCCCACGCCCGAGCCCACGAGGACGACGAGGTCGCCGGGCTTGATCTTTCCCTTTTCCCGGGCGTCGTGCAGGGCCATGGGGACGCAGGCGGAGCCGGTGTAGCCCCAGTCCTCCATCACGGTGTGGGTCTTCTCCATCGGGATCCCCAAGTCGGCCATGACCAGCTCGATCGAGGGCTTCCGCACCTGGGTGAAGATGAGAAAATCGATCTCCTCCAGCTCGAATCCGCCCTCCCGGGCGAGCCGCCGGACGAGCCGGGGCCAGCCCTCGTGATTGATCTCGGGGGGGTAGCGCTCGACGAGCTTGACGCAGGTGCGGCCGGCACGGAGGGACTCCTCGCTCACCGGCTCGGCCGTGCCGCCGGAGTAGATGCCCCAGTGCTTCGCGTACGTGCCATCCGCCTGAAAGGCGGAGTTGAGGAAGCCGGGTGAGCTCGCAGGCTCCAGGACCGCGGCTCCGGCGCCGTCTCCATAGAAGAAGACCGTGGGATCCTGCGGGTCCGCGAGCCTGTGCATGAGATAGACGCCGACGACCAGCACGGTCTTCAGGCCGGGGTTGGCCGCGATCAGCCCCGACGCCGTGGCGAAGCCGGTGGGGAACGAGGCGCAGGCGCAGGCGACGTCGAAGGTGCCGGCGTTTTTGGCCCCGAGCTTGCCCTGGAGCACGACCGAGGTGGCCGGGGTGATGTAGTCGGGCGAGTCGGTCCCCAGGATGATGAGGTCCACCTCCTCGGGGGCGCGGCCGGCGGCCTCCAGGGCTTGACGGGCGGCGCGCAGGCCCAAGTCGGAGGTGGCCCAGTCGTCGGGAGCCCACCAGCGGCGGCGGATGCCGGTGGAGGCTTCGAATTTGTCGATGAGCTCCGGCGGCTCGGGAAAGCGCTCCCGGAGGAGGTCGTTCGAGATCTCCCGCTCCGGCAGGTAGCAGCCGGTCGAGAGGAGCTTGGCGTATCGGGTCATGGACGTCTCCAGCAATCTTTCAGGGAAGGGAGTCGAGGAACTCGCGCAGGATCTCGACCACACGCGCCGGCTCTTCGACGACGGCGCCGTGGGGGGCGCCGGGAATCATCGCGAGGTGGGCGCCGGGAATGGCCTTGGCCAGCGCCCACGAGTGCTCCGGCGGGAAGATGCGGTCCTCCCCGGCACCGACGACGAGGGCCGGGGCCTGGATGCGCGGCAGCACCGGCCGGAGGTCCAACTCCTCCAGGGCGCCGAGGATTCCCGCGAGCCCGCGGAACCAGACCGGCGGCAGCGCCGCGATCTGCCGGCGGTAGAGGGCCAGGCCTCCGGCGTTGATCTCCAGATGGCCAAGCGAGTAGGTCTGGGGGATCAGCAGATCGTAGACCACGCCGCCGTCCCCGCCGTCGACTGCGGCCAGCGCCGCCTCCCGGAGCCGGGCCGTGCCCTTCCACATCTCCGGAGTGACCTGTTCCGTCGCGGTGATGGCCGCGATGGAGGAGACCCGCTCGGGGTGGAGGGCGGCGAAGAGGAGGCCGATGAGCGCTCCAAAGGAGGCCCCGGCCACATGGATGCGCTCGATCCCGAGGAGGTCCAGGAGGGCGACGAGGTCCGCCACGTGGGCCTCCAGCCGCGGCTCGGGCTCGCCCGGCGAGAGGAGTTGCCCGCGGAAGTCGCACCGCACGACGCGGTAGCGCTCCCCCAGGGGCGCCGCGATGGGCTCCCAGGCGGCGATCGTCATCATGCCGCCGTTCAGGAGCAGGAGCGGCGGGCCGTCCGGGTTGCCGGTGAGGCGGTGGGCGATCATGAGACCTCACCCCCTGTCCCCCTCTCCCATCGCCCTCCCTTCCCCCGGGAGAGGGGGGACACATGCGTATGGCATTGCCGATCACCGGGCCATGATGGCCTCCATGGAGATTCCTCCAAAGCCTTTCTGGTGCGAAGAGGCCGTGAACACGGCAGACCGCCCGCAGGCGTCCCCCCTCTCCCGGTTGGGGGGAGGGCGATGGGAGAGGGGGACAGGGGGTGAGGTCTCATCGATACCTCTCCTTGAGCTCCCCCTTCACCACCTTCCCATACGGCGTCCGGGGCAGCGCCTCCACGAAGACGAATTCCTTCGGGATCTTGTACTTCGCGAGCCGGTCGCCGAGGAAGGCGGCCAGCTCTTCCGGAAGCGGCGGTGGGTCGATGCCCGGGACGACGAAGGCAATACCGATCTCTCCCCAGGTAGGGTGCGGGATGCCGACCACGGCGGCGTCGCGCACGGCGGGATGAAGCAGGAGCTCGCCTTCGATCTCGGCCGGGTAGACGTTGACCCCGCCGCTGATGATCATGTCCTTCTTGCGGCCGGCGATCCAGTGGAAGCCGTCCGCGTCCCGCCGGGCGAGGTCGCCGGTGTGGAACCAGCCGTCGGAATCGAGGGCGGCAGCCGTGGCCTCGGGGTTGTTCCAATAGCCCCTGCAGACGTGGGGACCGCGGAGGAGCAGCTCCCCTACCTCCCCGATCGCAACGTCGGAGCCGTCCTCGCCCACGAGCCGCGTTTCGGTGAACATCAGGGGCTTGCCGATCGAGCCGGGCTTGGAGATCGATTCCTCGACCGTCATGGCGAAGCAGTTGACCCCCACCTCGGTCAGGCCGTAGCCCTGCTTGAAGACCACGCCCCGGCGCTGATAGGCCTCGATGATGTACGTCGGCAGCGGCGCGCCACCACTGATGAGCCAACGGACGTGGGAGAGATCGGCCGACTGGAAGCCAGGGTCCTCCATCAGCAGCTTCCAGATCGTGGGCACGCCGAGGACGACCGTGCAGCGCTCGCTTTCGATCACCCGCCAGACCTCGGCCGCGTCGAAGCCGCGGTGGAGGACGATGGTCCCGCCGATGGTGAAGATCGGGACGAGGAACGCCCCGAGCCCACCGGCGTGGTAGAGCGGAGTGAAGACAGGGCTCACGTCGTCCGCCCGGAGCTGCCAGCCGATCGCGGTGTTGTAGCCGTTCCAGACGACCATCCGGTGCGGCAGCATCACGCCCTTGGGTTTGCCTGTGGTGCCCGAGGTGTAGAGGAGACACCAGAGGTCCTCGGGATCGCACAGCTCCCGGATCCACGGCGTGGATGATAACGAGGAGACGAGATCAGGAAGGCTGCGATCGCCTGGTGCGAGGGGCTCGTCCAGGGCGATCCAATGATCGATTGCGACGAGATCCCGCAAGGCCCGCACGGTCTCCGCGTGCTCGGCGTCGTAGAAGAAGGCGGCCGGGCGGGCGTCTTCGAGGACTCCCGCGAGCTCCTTCGGAGTGAGCCGGGTGCCGAGAGGAACGAGGACCGTCCCCGCCTTGGGCGCAGCGAAAAAGGTTTCGATGAATTCCGGCCGGTTGTCCGCCAGGAGGGCGAAGCGGTCTCCCTTGGCAAGCCCCAGGACCTCCCGGAGGACGCGGGCGCAGGCAACGGCCCGGGCGTCCAGCTCGCGGTAGGTGAGCCGCTCGCGGGTGGGCACCCAGACCAGGGCGGTGCTCTCCGGCGTGAGGCGCGCCCGCTCGCCCAGGAGGTCGCCGTGGATCATGTTCCGATGACCAACCCGCCATCCACGGAGAGGACCACGCCGTGGACGAAGCTCGCCGCGTCCGACGCCAGCCAGAGATAGGCCTCGGCCACGTCCTCGGGTTTTCCCATGCGGCCCAGGGGCGTGTGGGAGACCATGGACTGGAGGACCTTCTCGGGCATGGCGTTCACCATCTCGGTGCCGATGAAGCCGGGGGCGATCGCATTGACCCGGATGTTGTACTTCCCCAGCTCCCGCGCCCAGGTCTTGGTGAAGGAGATCACCCCGGCCTTGGTGGCCGCGTAGTTGGTCTGGCCGAAGTTGCCGTAGAGGCCCACGACGGACGAGGCGTTGAGGATCACTCCGCCCCCCTGTGCGATCATGTGGGGCACCACCGCCCGGGCACAATGGAAGACGCCGCGGAGGTTGACCCCGATCACGGCGTCGAAATCCCGGTCGGTCATCTCGCCGGTCTTCTGCCCGTCCTTCCACTTGACGAGTTGGCTGTCGCGCACGATGCCGGCGTTGTTGACCAGGACGTCCACCCTCCCCCACCTCTCATCGACCGCCGCCACCGCCGCCTCGACGGCGGCGGCGGCGGGGCCGTCGACCTGCTG
>DASQEB010000149.1:0-6604 GCA_035633875.1 Thermoanaerobaculia bacterium | reverse complement strand
TCCCTCGATAGGCTGTCAAGGAGACCGGAGAGAGCTCAGGGGGTCTCTACCCCCGCCGCTCCTCCACCCCCTCCTGGGAGATTCCGGAAGCGCCCGAGGCCCCGGAGGCCTCGGCAGCCCCTCCCGGCTCCGGGCGGCTGCCCGGCTTTTCGGGCGGAGCGACGCCGGCCCTGCAGGCGGGGCACTCGGCGGGGGAGAAGGAGGGCAGGTCGAGCTCCAGAAGCGAACGGAAGGGGACGTCGAAGGGGTCGCGGCCGGCGGTGCGGTCGATGATGGCGCCGATGGCGACCACGCGGGCGCCCCGGGCTGTGGCGAGGGCCGCGGTCTCCAGGGTGGAGCGGCCGGTGGTGACCACGTCCTCCACGATCACCACGCGCTCGCCCTGGCGCAGGCTGAAGCCCCGCCGGAGCCCCATCTCCTCGCCCTTGCGCTCGGTGAAGCGGAACGGCACGCCGAGCGCCGCCGCCACCTCGTAGCCGATGATGACTCCGCCCAGGGCCGGGGCCAGGACGGAATCGGGGTGGAAGGAGCGGAGCAGGGCCGCCAGGTCCTCCCCCACGCGCCGGGCCCGGACCGGATCCTCCAGGAGGAGCGCGCACTGGACGTAGGCTCCGGAGTGGAGGCCCGAGGAAAGGAGGAAATGGCCGCGGCGCAGAGCGCCGCTCTCCTCCAGCATCTGAATCAGGATCTGGTTGTCAGGGCTCACGAGGAGGCTCCTCCCGATGGATTTCGTACTGGTCGAGCTTTTTGTAGAGATTGCTGCGGGGCGTGTCGATCGCCTGGGCCGTCTGGGTGACGTTCCAGTTGTTCTCCTCCAGCTTGTGGAGGATGAACATCCGCTCCGACAGGTCACGGAACTCGCGCAGGGTCTGCACCGCCATCAGGGCGCTCGAAAACTCGGGCCGGGCGCCGCCGGTGGCGCCGATGACGTCCTCGCGGGTGATCTTCTCCCCCGGAGCGAGGATGAGCAGGCGCTCGAGCAGGTTCTTGAGCTCCCGCACGTTGCCCTTCCAGGGAAGCGCCTTCAAGTGCGCGACCGCCTCGGCCGTGAGCTCCTTGGGCTTGTAGTTGTTCTGCTCGGCGTAGCGGCGGATGATGTAGTCCACGAGCAGGGGGATGTCCTCCAGGCGCTCGCGCAGGGCCGGGGTGCGGATGGGGATGACGTTCAGGCGGTAGAAGAGGTCCTCGCGGAACCGGCCGGCCTTGATCTCGTCCTCCAGATCGCGGTTCGTGGCCGCCACCACTCTCACATCCACCGTCACGGTTCGTTCGGCTCCCACCGGCTCCACCTCTCCGTTCTGGAGCACACGCAAAACCTTTGCCTGCGTCCGGGCGGACATGTCGCCGATCTCGTCGAGGAAGATGGTCCCCCCGTCGGCGGCCACGAACTTGCCCATGGCCTTGCGCACGGCGCCGGTGAAGCTCCCCTTCTCGTGGCCGAACAGCTCGGACTCGATGAGCTCCTCGGGGATGGCCGCGCAGTTGACCTGGACGAGGGGCCGGTCGCGCCGGGCCGACAGGCGGTGGATGGCGCGGGCGACCAGCTCCTTGCCCGTGCCGCTCTCGCCGGTGATGAGGACGGTGGCCGGGGTGGGAGCGGCCTTCTCGATCATCTCCCGCAGGCGGCGCATCAAGGGCGCCTCGCCCACGAGCTGCTCGGGCTCGGGCCGGAGCGTGCGGTTTTCGGCCTGGAGGCGGTAGCTCTCGACGGCGTTGCGCAGGGAGAGCAGCACGCGCTCGCGCTGGAGGGGTTTTTCGAAGAAGTCGTAGGCCCCGCGCCGGGTAGCCTCCACGGCGGTGGCCACGTCGGCGTGGCCGCTGATCATCAGGATCGGCATCTCGTAGCCGCGCTCGCGCAGGGCGCGGAGCAGCTCGAGGCCGTCCATCTCCGGCATCTTGATGTCGAGGAGGATCGCGTCGGGAGGGCGTTCCGTCACGCGGGTGAGGGCCTGCGACCCGCTGGCCGCCTCCTCCACCCGGTAGCCCTCGTAGTCGAGGATCATGTGCAGGCTGTCGCGGATTGCGGCTTCGTCGTCGACCACCAGCACGGAGGCACGGTAGCTGTCGCCTGGTCTTGCCATCGCTCCCAAGTGTAACAAGAAAGGGGCCGGCCCCAGGGGGACCGGCCCTCCAACACCTGTCTGTGTGATTCCGCACCCCCGGGGGGGTGCGCGCCTACGGCGCCTGGACCACCGCGAAGAACGGCTGCCCCGGCTCGCCGCCGCGCCCGAACTGCTGCACGTAGAAGCGCAGGTACGAGCCCGACTTCGCGCCCTTGACGATCCGCTCGAAGTCCCCGACGTTTTCGATCTTCTGGCCGTTGACCTCGGTCAGGATGTGCCCGCGCCGCACGAACTGGTCATAGAGCGGGCTCGTCGGCGCCACGTTGGTCACCAGCACGCCTCTCACGTCGCTCGGGATGCCGTGGACGGAGCGCAGGTTCGAGCTGAGGTCCTGATACTGGATCCCCAGCCAGTCGATACCGCCCTCCCCGTCCGGCTCCTCGTTGCTGGCCTGCTGCTGCTGGCCGGGCCGCTCGCCGAGCCGGACCTGGCGCTCGATTCGCTTGCCGTCGCGCCAGAGCTCCAGGGTCACCGTGGAGTCCGGACCCTTGTTCGAGACGTAGTTGATGAGATCGCGGGTCGTCTCGATCTTGCGGCCGTCCACGGACAGGATCACGTCGCCGTGCTGAACGCCGGCGCGGCCCGCCGGGGTGTCCTCCTCGACGGACTGGACCAGGGCGCCGTGCGTGGTGTCGAGGCCCCAGGCCTGGGCCTGCTGGTAGTCGAGGTTGCGGATCTGGATACCCAGGTAGCCGCGGCTGACCTTGCCCTTCTCCCGGAGCTGGGGAAGGATCTCCTTCAGCGTATTGACCGGCACGGCGAAGCCGATGTTCTCCGCGCCCCAGTTGATGGCGGTGGCGATGCCCACCACCTCGCCGCGCATGTTGACCAGCGGGCCGCCGGAGTTGCCGAAGTTGATGGCGGCGTCCGTCTGGATGAAGTTCTCGAAGCTGGCGTCGCCGCTGATCCCGATCGACCGCCCCTTGGCGCTGACCACGCCGGTGGTCACCGTCTTGTCGAGGTTCAGGGGGTTGCCGACGACCATCACCCAGTCGCCCACCCGCACCCGGTCGCTGTCGCCCAGGTCCAGGTAGCGCAGCTCGCGGCCGGCGTCGACCTTGAGCAGGGCGATGTCGGTGGCGGGGTCGGTGCCCTTGACCTCGGCGGTGTAGTCGCGGTCCCCGAGATGGACGCGGACGGAGGAGGCGCCCTCGATGACGTGGAAGTTGGTGACGATCAGGCCGTCACGGCTGATGACGAAGCCGCTGCCGCCCGAGTCGGACCGGAACTCCTGCTCTTCCCTTTCCTCTCCGCCCTGTCCCCCGGGCGGCGTCGGCTGCTGCTGCCGGTCCCGCGGACCGAAGAAGAACTCGAAGGGATCCATGCCGCGCCGGCCGGCCGCCCCTCGCTCGATGGTGGCCGCCTGGATCGAGACGATAGCGGGGTCCACCGCCTCCGCGAGATCCGCGAAGCTCGGCAGGCTCGTGATCTCGGCATGCTGGCTGGCGATCTGCGTCGCCGACAGGGCGGTGGTCTCGGGATTGGCGAGACTCGGCACAGTCAGCTCGAGCCCCCCCGCAAGGATCATTCCGAAAACGACCGCCCCCAGTACCAGCAGAAAAGTTGCGATGTGGCGCTTCGGGGTCGTGCTCATGGGTGATGCGATCTCCTTTCTCTCCCGTCGACTCAAAAGCAAGGGCCCTGCCAGGCAAATTCCAGGAAAGCTCCCGAGGGAGACCCGCTCGTCGCCCTCACCGCTTTGCGCCATTCTGGCACATCAACGGGAGAGCGGCTCGCCAACTCCTCCCCCCTCCCTTGCGTCAAGAGCCTCAGCATCTTATAATCGCCCCGCCAGCTTGCCCCGGCCGGGAACGGCCGGAGAAAGAGTGGGCCCTGCCCACTTTTTTTGTTGGGCGCAATTTTTTCGACGCAACGAGGGTTACCAGAGAGGCGGCACGATCCAGGAGATGACCGCGACAACCAGCCGTATCTCGGAGCTCACCCCCGAGCTCGAGCAGATCGCGGCGGCCGCTGGCTGCGAGCTGCTGCACGCCGAGCTCCGGGGCGGAATCCTGCGGTTGGTCCTGGACAAGCCGGAAGGGATCACCCTCGCGGATTGCGAGCACGTCTCCAAGCAGGTTTCGGCCCTCCTCGACGTGCTCGATTTCGGCAAGAGCCGTTACGTTCTGGAGGTCACCTCTCCGGGGCTCGACCGGCAGCTCTACCGGCCGCGCGACTACGAGCGCTTCACCGGGCGGCTGGCGCGGGTCACCCTGGAGGACCCGGAAGCAGGCAGGAAGCAGACGGTGGTCGCCCGCCTCCAGGAGTACCGCCCCGCTCCCGAGGGGAGCCCGGAGGAGGACGCCGAGGTCGTCCTGGCGGACGACAAGACGGGCGAGCACCGGACGGTGCGCTTGAAAGACATCAGGCTGGCTCGGTTGGAGATCGAGCTGTAGCAAGGGAAGAAGAAAGAACCATGCCTCAGGCACAGACTGCGGAAGTGAATTTCACCGAGGTTCTTCGCCAGGTCGCGCGGGAGAAGGACATCGATCTCGATCGCTGGATCTCCGCCCTGGAGGACGCCATGGCGTCCGCGGCGAAGAAGCAGCACCGGATCAAGGAGCCCGTGCGCGCCCGGCTCGACCGGGAGACCGGCAAGTTCGACGCCTTCATCGTCAAGAAGGTGGTCGAGGCGGTCGAGGACCCCCTGGCCGAGTGGACGGTCGAAGAGGCGCGGGACCATAAGTCCAACGCCGAGATCGGGGACGAGATCCACCTGCCCATCTCCACGGACGGCCTGGGGCGCATCGCCGCCCAGAACGCCAAGCAGGTGCTCTACCAGCGCATCCGCGAGGCCGAGCGCGAGAACATCTACAACGAGTACATCGACCGCGTGGGCGAGGTGCTCAACGGCACGGTCAAGCGCTTCGAGCGGGGCGACATCATCGTGGACCTCGGGCGCACCGAGGCCATCGTGCCGCGCTCCGAGCAGGCCCGCCACGAGCGCTACAGCCAGGGCGAGCGCATCCGCGCCGTGATCGTCGATGTGCACAAGCAGCCCAAGGGGCCGCAGATCGTGCTGTCGCGGACCGATCCGCGCCTGCTGGTGAAGCTCTTCGAGACCGAGGTGCCGGAGATCTACGACGGCACGGTGGTGATCAAGAACGCGGTCCGGGCGCCCGGCGAGCGGGCCAAGGTCGCCGTCTACAGCCGCGAGCGGGACGTGGACCCGGTGGGTGCCTGCGTGGGCATGAAGGGCTCGCGCGTGCAGTCCATCATCCGCGAGCTGCGCGGCGAGAAGATCGACATCATCGAGCACAGCGACGACCTGGTGACCTTTGCCCAGAGCGCCCTCGCGCCGGCCAAGATCACCCGCGTCTCGGTGACGCACCAGGGCGAGGTGCCCCACCTCGACGTGATCGTCGAGGACGAGCAGCTCTCGCTCGCCATCGGCAAGCGGGGGCAGAACGTACGCCTGGCCTCGGAGCTCATCGGCTGCCGCATCGATATCAAGAGCGAGAGCGACGTCAAGGACGAGGTGGCGGACGCCCTGGCCCGGATGCTCCAGTCCGCCATGAGCCAGACGGCGCCGGCCCGCGCTCCCGTGGAGTTGGACGTCGCCGCGGCGCCGGGCGTCAGCGCATCGCTCGCCGAGAAGCTCCGGGATGCCGGCTACGGCGCCATCGACACGCTGGCGGAGACCGAGCCGGAGACGCTGCTCGACCTCGACCTCGACGAGCTCACCTTCGACATGGCCGAGAGCATCGTGGCCTGGGCAAGGGAGGAGGCCGAGAGGACCAGGGCGGCCCTGGACGTCGGGCCGTTCCGCACGACGGAGGCGCCGGCCACCTCGATGGCCGACGAGGACTTCATGGCGGCCCTGAGCCGCGCCTTCGCCGAGAGCGAGCAGCAGCGTGCTTCCAAGCGGGGTCCGGACGACGAAGAAAACGCGAACGAGGTCGCGGAAGGAACCGGGGAGTCGCAGTAGGGCCGTCCGCCGGCGCGGAGGCGGGCCAGCCGTCATACAAGGGAGTTGAGAGAAGACATCTATGGGAAAGATTCGAGTCCAGGACCTCGCGAAGATGATGGCGATCTCCAACCAGGACCTCGTCTTCAAGCTGAAGTCCATCGGCGTGCGGGTCGAGGGTGACGACGCGCACATCGACACCGACATCATCCAGGCGATCCTGCAGGGAAAGAAGCTCCCTCATCCGCGGGAGGTCATCCTGCGCGACGAGCCTGCGGCGCCGGCCCCGGCGGCTGCCTCCACCCGGCGTGCGCCGCAGCCGCCCCCGGCCGCCCGGCGCCCGGCCACCAACCCGCTCCGCCCGCAGCGTCCGCGCACGCTGATCCAGAAGGTCGAGCCGCGCATCCAGAACATGCCGGTGACTGAGCGCCCCGCTCCCCTGCCGCCCACGTCTCCGGCGCCCCCCCAGGCCGTGATGCAGGCGGCGCCCGAGCCGGCCTCCGAGCCCTTGCAGGCCGCCCCTGAGATGGTGGCCGGTCCGGCTCCCGTGCCCGAGGTCTCGGCGCCGCCGCGG
>DASQEB010000148.1:0-7648 GCA_035633875.1 Thermoanaerobaculia bacterium | reverse complement strand
GCGGACCCGTCGCAGCTTCCTGCAGGACCTGCCCTACGGCTCCGCCCTCGCCGAGGCCGCCGGCCGCCACGGGATCGACGGTCTCCTCCTCGCTGCGGTGGTCGACGTCGAGTCCGGGTTTTCCCCAAGTGCGGTCTCCCCTCGCGGGGCCCTCGGCCTGATGCAGATCCCCCCCTCGACCGGGAGGGCCCAGGGCGCAGACGGCGACCTCCTGGACCCTTTCGTCAACGTGGATGCCGGGAGCCGGTACCTGCGCGGGCTCCTCGAGCTCTACGACGGAGATCTCGAGCTCGCGCTCGCCGCCTACAACGCGGGCCCCACGGCCGTGTCCCGCCACGCGGGCGTGCCACCGTTCCGGGAGACGCGGGAGTATGTGCGGAAGGTCCTGTCCCGCTACGAGCGGTACCAGCAGGAGGTCTGGAAGTCCGCCGGCTCCCTGGGTGGCCTGGGAACGGGCGCGCGGGCGGTGGCGTAGCGCGATCCACCAAGCGGCTCCCCGGCGTCATTCGGGCACGCCGGGGCGCCAAGCCGGCGCAACAGATCAGGCTTTTCGGCTTCCCGTCTTCTCGGGAATCTGGTCCGGCTCGTCGTCGTCTTCATCCACCGTCTTCAAACCCTTCTTGAAGTTGCGGATGCCCTCGCCGAGCCCCCGGCCCATCTGCGGCAGGCGGCTGGCTCCAAAGAGGACCATGATGATGACGAAGATGATCAGCAGCTCGGGAATCCCGAGCGTGGGCAGCAGCAGAAGCATCGTTTGAACAGGCATTCTTGATCTCCCGGAGCTCGAAGAGTCGAGCTCCTCGGCGGGTCCAGTCTAGCAGATCATCCCTCTGGCGTACGGCTGACGGGTCCCCAGACCCGGCCCAGGTCCACGGCCAGGGCGGCGCTCTCTGGGACCAGTGCGAGATGGCGCAGGGACCGGGACAGCGTCGGGCCGATCAGGGGCAGATGGCGATCCGCTCCGCGGCGGGCGAAGGCGGCATAGGTGCCCACCGCCTTGAGAGTCCGCTGGGCTGCGGCCCGGTGGTAGCGGACGCGGTCCGCGGGGGACGGCAACGCCGCGGCGAGCAGGGCCTCCTCGGCCTCAGGCGGCGGGAACACGGTGTCGTTGAGCAGAGACGCCAGGTCGTAAAAGGGTGGCCCGAGCCGCAGGTCCTGGTGATCGAGGACGGCCACCTTCGATGTGCCGGGTAGAGGCATGAGGTTGCGGGCCATGAAGTCGCGATGGCACGGCACCGGCGTCTCGCTCCCCAAGGCGTCGCACATCGAGTCCAGCACCGCGCGGAGGGCTTCCGCGAGAGCGGAGTTTCCGGTGAGCCCCCGGGGCGCGAGGAAGACCTCCCAGGTCTGAGCGAGCTCCTTCTTCAGCAGCTCGCAGCCGAGAGTGGGATTGAGCTCGGCCAGGTCTCCGGCCGGAAGGCCTGTAATCCGGTCGATGATCCCTAGGGCGTCCTCGAAGTAGGCCGCGAGCTCGCTCCACGAGCGACCCTTCCAATCGCCCAGCGTGAGGAGTCCCAGATCCTCCAGCAGCATCCAGCCTCCGCCGTCGCAGGCCGCCGCAAGCACCCGCGGCACCCGCACTCCCGCACCCTCCAGGATCTCCGTCGTGCGCAGGAAGCGAGGGCAGACGGGAGCGATGTCCGGGGGATAGGTGGCGAGGATCGCCGTCGCGCCGTCCTCGAAACTGAGGCGCGCGTACCGGCGGGGAGAAACGTCCCCGGTGAGCGGCTGGACTTCGCGAACGCTACGCCCGAGCCCGGCGAGCCAAGTCTCCAGGTCGGCACGCTCTGCCGCGGCCTCGATCGGCTCGATCATCAAATCCTCCTGCAGGTGCCCTCGGGATTCCGAGCGGAAGCGCCTAGAGTAGCATGCTAAACTCTCTTCCAAACGACGAGGGAATGGGGTGCCGAAGCCTGTTGTTGAAGGCGGCGGAACGTTTGACACCCCGCGGAAGCGCAAGGGATAATCCGGCCTCAGCCCGCAGGGGCCCGGAGGGTTTCAAGCTGGACGACAAGCTCCATTTGCTGCTGCGCGACCTACGGCGCGCCCTCTCCGAAGCGATCTCGGAATCCTCGGAGGTGAACCGTACTCTGCGCAAGATCCGGGAGGAGGGTTATTCCCTGTATCTCCTGGTGGACTGCAAGCGCGACGCGAACGATCCCGACCAGCTCTCCCTCACCGCCCCTCGGCTTCCGGCCAGCTCCGGCTCCGACCCGGTCTTTCAGATCGACGGCCGCGACCTTCAGTTCCTGCGGTCCATCGGCATCGATCCCACGCGCCGGCTCCGCCGCCGCCGGCTTGGGTAAGCCTCCCTGCGCGCTCCCCGGACGGCCCTCCCGGCCGTGCTGTGTGGAGAGTCCGATGAGTTTTGAAGTCCTTCAGAGCAACGAAACCGCCGCCAGGATCGACCTCCTCGGTCTATCCCGCGAGGAGCTCGCCCGCGAGCTCAGCCCAGTGATCGACCGCCCCTTCCGTGCGGGCCAGATCTATCAGGCGCTGTACGAGCGAGGGGTGCGCGACTTCTCCGAGATGACCGATCTCTCGAAAGACCTGCGCACCCGCCTTGCCGAGCGGTACCGGATCGGGCTGCCCGAGATCGCCGAGCGCCGGCTCGCGGAGGACGGCACCGGCAAATACCTCTTCCGCCTCCACGATGGCGCCACTGTCGAAGCCGTGGACATCCCCGACCGTGGCCGCCGTACCTTCTGCATCTCGAGCCAGGCGGGCTGCGCTCTTGCCTGCGCCTTCTGCGTGACCGGCTACTGGGGTGCCGGCCGCAATTTGACCCCCGGCGAGATCGTTGGCCAGGTGCTGGCGATCCGCGCAGACCGGGGTCTGCCCATGGAGGGGCTCAACATCGTCTTCATGGGAATGGGCGAGCCGCTCCTCAACCTCCCCAATGTCAAAGCCGCCCTCGACATCCTCATGGAGTGGATCTCGCCCCACCGGATCACCGTGTCCACCGTGGGCGTGATCCCCGGCATCGAGGAGATGGCTGGCTGGGACCGCCGCCCCAACCTGGCGATCTCGCTGCATGCGCCGGACGAGGAGCTCCGTGATCGGATCATGCCGGTCAACCGCACCCATTCCCTCGCGGATCTCCTCCCTGTCTTGCGCCGCTACCCCCTGGAGAAGGGACGCAAGCTCACCTTCGAGTACATCCTGATCCGGGACGTGAACGACTCCCTCCGCCACGCCGACCAGCTCGCACGGCTGTTGAACGGCCTCCGCGCGAAGATCAACCTGATCCCCATCAACCCCGATCCGGTTTTGGGGAGCCACATGATCCCTCCGGATGACCAGCGCATCGAAGCGTTCAAGGAGCGCCTGCGCCAGAGGGGCTGGATCGCCACGGTCCGCCGCCGGCGCGGCGACGACGTCAGCGCCGCCTGCGGTCAGCTCCGCGCGTTCGGAAGGGATCCCCGGGGGTTCCGGGGAAAGCGCGCTTGAGGCACCCTACTCGACGCTTCTCCGCCAGATGAACGCCAGGTTCCGCCCCGCGGCCGTTCCTTCCCGCCGGTAGCTCCAGAGCCTCTCCGCGTCGCAGCGCGTGCAGTGGGATACGGCGATGATCTCGCCGATCCCGGCACTTTCGAGCTGGTGGCGGACGGCCGCTTGGAGATCCAGGTGGGGGCGCTCTCCCGGGCCGGGGAGCACGACCCCGGGATGGCTGGCCTCGGCCACTCGGGTTGCCACGTCTTCGCCGACCTCGTAGCAGCAGGGGCCGATCGCCGGACCGATCCAGGCGGTCCACTCTTCCGGACTCTCGACCGCCGCTTCGATCGCGGCGGGAACGACGCCGGCTGCGATGCCCCGCCAGCCGGCGTGGACGGCGGCCAGGCCCTCCGGACCGGCGAGGAGCACCGGAACGCAGTCCGCGGTGACGACCGACAGGACGAGTCCGGGCTCCGGAGAGAAGAGGGCGTCCCCCTCACCGCAGAGGCCGGGCTGGGCAGGCAGGGTTGTCGCGGAGTGGATCTGCTTCGCCCAGGCCAAGGGAGGGGCCGAAGGCTCGATGCGGTGGAGCACCTCCTCCCGCTCGCCGCCGGGACCGCGGCCGGTGAACATCACCTCGACCGGACCCCGGCGGTCGCGCCAGACCCAGTTGCCCTCCTGGAGGAAGGGGCCTTCGGGGCCGCTCACCGGAGCTTCCTCCGGGCTTCGAAAATCGGTTCGAGCTCGTCCACGAGGGCCTCGGCCAGCATCTCGTACCCGCGGGCGTTGGGGTGGATCGTGTCGCTCTTGAGAGCGGGGTCGGTGAGGATGTCCCCCAGCACGTCCTCGACAACCGGAATGTCATAGGCCTCGTCCAGGCGATCGAAGACCTTGGCGTAGGAAGCGGCGAGCGGGGCCTCGATCTCCACCAGGACCGGGACGACGCGGGCGGCGAGGAGTCGGTCGAGGATCGACCGGAGGGCCGCCTCCGTCTGCTCGGGTGGAACCCGGCGGAGGATGTCGTTGCCGCCGAGCTCGACGACGACCAGCCAGGGGTCGGCGTCCAAGACCTCATCGAGGCGGGCGAGGCCGTCCGCCGCCGTGTCCCCGGGCACTCCCGCGTTGACCACCTCCGCCCCGAGCCGCCGGGCGAGGAGATCGGGATACGCCTCTCCCGGACCCGCGCCGACCCCGGCGGTGATGGAGTCGCCGAAACAGACGATCGTGCTCCCGGGAGAATCCAGATTGGGGACGGGCGGCCCGCAAGAGGCGAGGAACAGGACGAGAAGGAGGGTGGCGGAGCGGTTCACGCGGGGATTGTAGCCCGGGAGGGCGCCATTCCCCGCAAGACGTCGCTCGATCGTCTACCGGGGCCGCCTTGCCTCCTTGAGCATGGCGGCAATCTTTTCGGCGAGTTGAGCCGTGAGCCGCTCCTCCTCGCAGGCCTTCTGGAACATGATGAGGGCGGCCACGGCTTCGCGATGGACGTCGCGGGCCTCGAAGACCCGCATCAACTCGGCCGCAAGCTTCTTGAGCTCCCCGGTTCGACGTTCCTGGGCAAACAGAACGGCGAGATTGAGAGAGACCAGGGCAGCGTCGTAGCCCATGCCCCGGCTCAGGAACTCCTGCTGCACGGACCGGAACGCTTCCTCTGCTTCCCCTGTTCGACCCAGTCCGAAAGCGATCTTCCCCTCTGTCCAGCGGAGTCTCACCGAATCCAAGGGCCTCCCCTCCTCGGAAAGGGACTCACGAATCTCGGGAAGGAGCCGCCCTGCTTCCTGAAAGTATCCAGCCAGCGTGAGGCATAGGATCAAGTTGTAACGAGCGTAAAGGTGCAAGCGTCCCTCCTGAACGGAGTCAATCTCTTCGATAGCTCCCCTCAGAAGTCGAATCGCAGCCTCCAAATCCCCGCTTTCCTCAAGGATCTTTGCTTTTTTCAGGAGAACGATTCCGAGACCGTGAGCCTCATCGCTCTCCCTGTAAATCAGAAGGGCTTGGTCCACCAACGCCAGAGCCTCTTCAAAGCGCCGCTGGTCATGGCGGAGAGATGCCTTGAGGTGCAGGACTTCGGCAAGGATCAGTGTGTTGCCACTCAGGCTCCGGGCCAGATAGCCTTCTGACTCACGGAATGCGGTTTCAGCGCTTCTCAACTCGCCAAGAACCTTCTGGGCGTTGCCAAGGTAGGCATATGCCTTGGCCCGGAGGTCGAGGACCCAGTGGGGGTCATATGCCTCCCCAAGCTGGAGGGCCACTCTCACTGCCAACTCGGCCAAATTGATAGCTTTTGCGGCATCTTCAAAAACAGCATCCATGCTTTCCTGCAGCAGGAACTGACAGAAGGCCCAGGTTTGCAAGCTCGCATCGTCTGCTACCAGGCTGAGCTGCTCGTCGAAGGAGAGGTCCTTGAGCCTTTCGTAACTCTGGGGCGCCTCCCGTCCCTCAAGGACGGCGACCCTCTCATCCCAGTGACCGAACTTTTTTTGTAGACGCAGGATCTCCTCATGTTGCTCACGACAGTGAGGACAGAGCTGCCACAGGTGGGCAGCCACCTCGTTTACGAGCTCCTCGTGGCTGAGATCTCCTGCCAGCAGCCGGGCCATGACTTCTATCGAGAAATGATGATGGTCCAAGGTTCTTTCCTCCAGCGATATGGGACATCGGAACTCTGTCAGAGAGAGGTGCCCTCCATCAAGACTATGTATGTGCGCAGGGGAAAAAGGGGACACTGTCGGGCAGGAAAAGTGGGGCCGGGGCATCCCCAGCCCCGCTCTCGACGAGTTAACCGCCGTTTCCGCTTGGATTCGGATTGGGAGTCCCGGTAGGATCGATCGAGGCTCCGCTATCAGACGTTCCGTTTCCCGAGCCGCTCCCTGAAGACCCACCGGTCTCATCTGTGCCTCCCGTGGGATCGATTCCGGCTCCTGCTTTCTCCCAAAGGAACGCCAACGTTCTCCAGACAGCGCTGAAGATCCCGTCCCCTTCCTGCATCCCAGCGGTAACGGTCCGGGCTTCGCTTCTGGAAATCTGGAGCACGCCGGCCTGGGCTGCCGCAGGGATCAGGCAGAGGATCA
Source organism: Thermoanaerobaculia bacterium (assembly GCA_035633875.1). Taxonomy (GTDB): domain Bacteria; phylum Acidobacteriota; class Thermoanaerobaculia; order Multivoradales; family UBA5704; genus DATARR01. The sequence continues at coordinate 1,142 of DASQEB010000148.1, read as the reverse complement.
GGGCCAAGGCGATGAGAGTCCGACGAGTGGTCTTGGTGAACATGCGCGTTCTCCTTTTAAGAAAAAACAGGCTTTGGGAAGACGGCGGGATTGCCGCTGCAACCTGTCTACATAGCATTAAGTGTCGTTCGAGGATCAAAGCGTGACATCGTCGTAGGAGAATTCGTCCGACCCGGAGAGAATCTTCCTCCCGGAAGGTTCCGCGGGCATAATTCGCCCCCGTGCCACCCCTCGATTGGAAGCTGACCGCCAGCCTGGTCCTGGTGCTGGCGCTGATGCAGGCGGTCTGCTGGCCGCTGGCGCGGGGACTGGGGCTCCGGCTGGAGAGGCGCGTGATGATCGGAGGAATGGTCCTGCCGTTCCTGCTCCTGGCCCCCTGGCTCTCCCGGGAGCGGCTCCTGACGACGACCGACATCCTCGCCCAGAACATTCCCGGCGTCCCTGCGGGCGAGCCGGAGCCGCACGAGCTCCTGAACGACGTGGTCTACCAGCTCCTCCCCTGGGAGCTGGAGGTCCGGCACGCCCTCTCGGACCGGCGGCTTCCGTTCTGGTCCGACCTGCTGGAAGGTGGCAGCGATCTCTGGTCGAACCCCCAGGCGGGGGTCCTGTCCCCTTTCCAGATGGCTGCACGGGTGTTCCCCATCCAGCATCACCTCCTGGCGGCGCTGGCGCTCAAGATCCTGGTGGCCTTCGAGGGGGCATGGCTGCTCGCCCGGCGGGTAGGGCGCACCCGGGCCTCCTCCCTCCTGGCGGCGGGGGGCTTCTCTCTCGGGGGAGGGCTCATGTCCTGGGCGATGTTCCCGGTGACGGCGACGATGGCCTGGGTCCCCTGGCTGGTGGTGGGGACGATCGGCCTCTTCCGCCGCCCGGGCCGCCGGAGGGGGATGGCGGTCACGGCTCTGATCACGGCCTTCCTGCTCCTGTCCGGACATCCCGAGACCGCCGCGATCGGGGGGCTTTTTGCCGCGGTGTGCGGCCTGGCCCTGCGGCGGCGGGCGGCCGGGTTCGGACGGGGCTTCGCGGCGGCGGCTCTGGCCGCGATCCTGGGGTTCGGGCTCGCCGCGTCGCACATCCTGCCGTTCATCCATCTCCTTCCGGAGTCCCAGAGGGTTCACGAAACCCTCTCCAAGGAGATGCCCGAG
>DASQEB010000147.1:0-5018 GCA_035633875.1 Thermoanaerobaculia bacterium | reverse complement strand
GCTCGGGGGTGGGCACGAGCAGGTCCTCTCCGAAATCCACCTCCGGGAGCGCCTTCGGCCCGAAGCGGGGCTCCTGTCCCTTGGCCTTGGCCTCCAGGGCCTTCAACACCATGTGCGGATGGATCGGCACCTGGTCCACGCGGACGCCCACGGCGTCATGGATGGCATTGGCCACCGCGGGCATCACCGGCAGGAGCGGGCCCTGGCCCACCTCCTTGGCGCCGAAGGGGCCTGCGGGGTCGGGATCTTCGATCAGATAGGTCGTCACCGGCGGCATGTCCGCGAAAGTCGGGCTCTTGTATTCGAGCACCGACGGGTGCTTGTGAACGAGGGCGTTCGAGAGGTGGCGCGGCAGGCGGCGGAAGGCCTGCTCTTCCATCATCACCTCGCCCAGGCCCATGTAGACGCCGCCTTCGACCTGGCCCAGGACGAGCACCGGGTTCAGGCTCCGGCCGATGTCATGGGCGATCCAGACGTGGACCGGGTTCCAGAGGCCGGTTTCGGGGTCCACCTCCACCTCGACCACCGCGGCCGAATAGGAGTACGCCGGGGAGGGACCGACGCCCGCGCCCCGGTAGCGGCCGGGCGAGCGCGGCGGAATGTAGCTGCCCGTGGTGGCGAGCGTCCCGAAGCGGGCCTCGGTGGCGATGACGGCGTCCTGGAAGGTGAGCCCCAAGTCCGGGTCCGCGGCGTCGAACACCCGGCGCTCGGCGAACACGAGGCGGGACGTCGGCACGTCGAGCTGCTCGGACACGGCCTTGGCGATCAGCTCCCGGGCGCGCTCGGCGGCCTGGAGAGCGGCGTTGCCCACCATCAGCGTGACCCGGGACGAGTAGCTCCCCAGGTCCACCGGCGTGAGGTCCGTATCCGCCACCGCCAGGCGGATGTCGGAGAGCGAGACCCCCAGGACCTCAGCCACGACCGCGGCGAGGATCGAGTCCGATCCCTGGCCGATCTCGGCCTCGCCGCAGAAGACCGAGAGGCCGCCGGAACGGTCGAGCTTGATCATCACGCCCGACTGCGGCATGTGGTTCCAGTAGATCGGCAGGCCCGCACCGCAGAGGTAGGAGCCGCAGGCGAGCCCCAGCCCTCTCCCTTCCGGCAGGCGCCCCCAGCGCTCGCGGAACCCGCTCCCGTTCACCACGGCCTCGATGCACGGGCGCAGGCCCATGGAGCCGATCTTCAGCCAGTTGGCCGTGATCGTGTCCGGCTCGGCGAGCATGTTCAGCCGCAGGTCCGCCGGGTTGATCCCCATCCTGACCGCGATCTTGTCCAGGTGGACCTCGAAGCCGAAGCGGGGCTGGGGCGTGCCGTGGCCGCGCTTGGGGCCGCACGGCGGCTTGTTGGTAAAGGCGCGCACCCCCTGGAACTGATAGGCCGGCATCTTGTACGTCACCGTCTGGAGCGCCCCGGTGTAATAGGTCGAGGCCACGCCGTAGCTGCCGTAGGCGCCGCCGTCCAGAGCGGTGCGCAGGCGCTGGGCGGTGATCGTCCCGTCCTTCTTCATCCCCGTCTTCACCTGCATCAGCACGGGGTGGCGCCCGCGGTGGCAATAGAAGACCTCCTCGCGGGTCAGGGTGATCTTCACCGGCCGGCCGAGCTTCAGGGCCAGCTTGGCCGCCACGATCTCGTGATTGAACGGATCGCTTTTTCCCCCGAAGCCGCCGCCGTTGGAGCAGGCCACGACGCGCACGCGCGAGGCCGGCAGCTCCAGCACCTTGGCGAGGGCCCGGTGCACGTAGTGCGGCGTCTGGGTGGAGGAGTAGAGCGTCACCCGATCGTCGTCCTCGGGCACGGCCACACAGGCGTGCTGCTCCATGGGGAGATGGGTGTTCCCCTCGTAGAAGAAAGTGTCCTCGAAGATCTCGTCCGCTGTTTCGAAACCTTTTTCCACGTCCCCGAACGTCATCGACACGACCTTGTGGAGGTTGCCGTGGTCGCCGTAGTCGTGGATGCGCGGCTCGGGGGTCGCGATCGCCTCCTCGACCGAGGAGACGGTCGGCAGCGGCTCGTACTCGACCTTCACCCGGTGCGCCGCCTCGTACGCCGCGTCCTCGGTCACGGCGGCCACGGCCACGACGGGATCGCCCACGTAGCGGACCTTGTCGGGGCACAGGGCGTGCTCGTCCTGGGACACGGGCAGGATGCCGAAGGGGATCGGCGTCTCCTTGCCGGTGAGCACTCCCAGGAAGCCGGGGACCTTCTCGGACTCGGTCGTGTCGATCGACCTGATCAGGGCGTGGGGCACGGTCGAGCGGACGATCCGCGCGTAGCACATGCGCGGAAAGGAGAGATCGTCCGCGAATCTCGTCGTACCGGTCACCTTGGCCCGGCCGTCCACGCGGCGGAAGGGCTTGCCGATGATGTTCGGCTCGCGCTGCGGCTCGGGTTCGGGCTCGTGCTTGCGGATGGGCTCGGCCATGGTGGTGTGTCCTCGTCAGCTCCTCAGACCGGGCGGTTCTCCGGGGGGAGGTGCCCCCGGTCGGGTTCGTGGCTCTTGTCTTCGGCCCGCAGCTCCACGGGAGTGGGGAAGGGGCCGCGGGCCGGCTCGCCGGGGAACGGGGAGCCGTAGAAGACCTCGGTGGGCGGCGTCCACTCCTCCCCCCGCATCGTCGCGGCGGCCCACTCCACGCCTTCGAGGATCTTGTGATAGCCGGTGCAGCGGCAGAGATTGCCGGCCAGGGCGTCCTGGATCTCCGTCCGGGTCGGCTTCGGGTTCTCGGCAAGGAGGGCCTTGGCGGTCATCAGGATGCCGGGCGTGCAGTAGCCGCACTGGGCCGCCCCGAGGTCCGCGAGGGCCGCCTGGAGGGGGTGGAGCTCGTTGCCGAGCTGCATGCCCTCGACGGTCTCGATGGCGCGGCCCTGCATCTCGGCGGCGAGCACCAGACAGGAGAGCACGGGCCGGCCGTCCACCAGCACCGTGCAGGTGCCGCACTCGCCGAGCTCGCAGCCGTGCTTCGTGCCGGTCAACCCGCACTCCTCCCGCAGCACCTCCAGGAGCGTGTGGTGGGTGGGGAAGACCACGGCCCGATCCTCGCCGTTGATCCGCAGCTTCAGGGTGGTCAGGTCGTTCATGGAATCTCCGGTCTTTGCAATTCCACGCCCTCGGCCAGCAATCCCCGCACCAGGAGCTCCGCGCACTCGCGGCCGATCTCCCCGGCGCTCTTCGCGCCGTCCGGGCGGAACCACTTGACGGTCCAGTTGGCGGCTCCGAGGAGGGCGAGGGCGGCCACCTTGGGATCGGTCCGCCGGAAGACGCCCGAGGCGACGCCTGCCTCGATGACCTCCCGGAACGCCCGCTCGTACAGATCGCGACGCTCCTGGATGGCCTCCCGCCAGCGGTCCCCCAGGGCCTCCACCTCCAGGTGGGCGAGGGAGCCGGGCGTGGTCTCGTTCAAGAGGACCACATGCCCCTCGATCAGGAGGAGGAGCTGCGCATCCGCCCGCAGGTCCGTCTCCCGCACCCGCGCCGCAAGGTCCAGCAGCCCGGCCAGGGCCTCCTCCTGGACGAAGGCGAGGAGCTCCCCCTTGTCCTTGAAGTAGTAATAGAGGTTCCCGACCGCCATCCCCAGCTCCGCCGCGATGTCCCGCATGCCCGAGGCGTGAAGCCCCTTGCGGCGGAACACCCGGGACGCCGCGTCGAGGATCTCGCGCTTCTTCTCGAGGACCTTGCCCTGGGCGTCGGGGTGGCGGAGAGGGGAAATTTGAACCATCGTTCAAAATTCTGGCAGGGGAGGGGCCGAGGTGTCAAGGAGGACCCTGGGAGCGCCGCTCTTAGCGATGAAACGCTGCTACGGGAGACGAAACATCGCCCGCAGCGGTGGAGCATTTTCTCGGAGATGGAGCGCCGCCCGCAGCGGTGGAACGCTCGAGGCGCCCGCTCCCCGCCTTTGCTCTCGCTGCTCATCCGGCCGCACAAGCAGCGTACCCAAAAGTCCAACCAATTCTCCTGCAATGATTTGGAGTCTTCAGCCGGACATAGGCGGCCAAAGGGCGGTCCTCTGCAAACCGCCGCTGGAATGCTTATGGCAAGAAGCCGATGTCCTAAGCAACCCTACCCCTCGGGATGCTTCGCCGGCAGGATGCCGCCAGGGACCGGCTCTGAGCAACCGCAGAAACCCACGCTTCTTCAGGCACTTACATCGAATCGCCTCCCCGTCCGAAGGTCCCTTCTCTGGCCGCCTAAACAGCCACCGGCACATTCGCCCTCCGGATGTTAGGCGTACCGGACTGACGCGTTGACGTGGTCGCTTAGGCGACTTAGAATGGCCTAAATCGTTCAGGCTCAGGGCCGTAGACGGAAATTGGCCCGAGTGGAGTTCCTAGCTGGTTTGTAGCTGGTGGGGTGGGTAGGGCGAATAATAAGGTAGAGGTTGGCCGGCGTAACAGAGAAGGCAGGCTATCCAGAGAGAGCTATGTGATGGATGAAGCTTCCCCGACGGCCTGCAAGCCAAGAGGCGTTCGGCGGCTCGGGGTCCGATGACTTAGTGGGGGACCATCCATGGGAGTCACACATCGACATTTCCTCATCATCTATCCCCCAGAGCACGAAGGAGCTCATTGATATCTATGGCGTCTTCCCTCTGGTTGCGAATTGGTTTCCGGAGGCTTGGAGGGCAATCAGGGCTCTTCATCTCAGAAAGCCAAGGTCAGAATTCCTCAACACTGCACCCGACGACTGACTTCCTCATCCGCCACTGAGGGGCAGCAGCGTTGGCTGCTGTGAACTCAGAGATGCTACTCGATGGCAAATCTAGCGGTGCTAGTAGCTTACTTGAGATAGGAGGATATCATCGAACTTCTCTACCTAGCGATCCTAGTCCTCGTTATTCGCTTGGCTCTCTATCTACTCGGCTATCTACTCGGGATTACGTTGTTACCGATGCCACTAATAATGTTAAGGTGGACACGGAAAGCAGTCATTAGGAAGGTCCGGTCCATGTGGCCTTTAGATGTTGACTCGGTCCTCTCTGAGCTCGATCGCTATGGTACAGATCCCGGTGAAGGTGCGCGTTCTC
>DASQEB010000146.1:0-13304 GCA_035633875.1 Thermoanaerobaculia bacterium | reverse complement strand
GGCCGATCAGGCGCTCATCGCTCTCTCCTCTCCCTTACCTCTCGATCAAAGTCGACTGTCCTCAACTCGGCAGGGCCCCCCTGCGTCACCCCCCGGAGGGATTTTCCCGCGAAGTTCGAGTAAGCCGACAGGCTCCTAGGGCGGTGTTCCGTCAGCCCGGGGCGGGAGCCCCGGGCGGCGTGACGGCAACGAACGCCACCGCCCGGAATGAGGGGACGGCGACGATACCCCACGACATTGGGCGGCCGGACCGGCGACGACCGCCACGGCATCGGGTGTCGCCACGCCCAGGGCTTCCGCCCTGGGCTCTTCGAACGACGCCCTTGGGGCGGGGAGGAGATCAGACCTCGTGCTTGATCGGCTCCCCCAGCTCGTTGAGGGAGAAGTTGGCCATGATCTGGTGGCCGTTGAAGTCGAGCACGCGGATGTCCTCCTCGTGCTCCAGGTCGTGGACGATGCTCTCGAACGAATGGGGATAGCGCGCCCTGACCGCCTCGAGGTCCACCTCGTGGGCGATGAACTTGTCGATCCCCTTGTAGCGGAGCTTGTCCACCAGACGCTCGTCCGTGATGCGCGGATAGGTCGAGAGGACCAGGATCGGACCGGTCCCGGTGAAGACGAGATACGCACGCGGGCTCATCGCTACCTCCCCCCTTTGGTCGAATCTGTCCTGAAGGTATCGTTGCCGGTTGGGACTGTCAAGGAAGGTATATAAAGGCCGTGCCATGACCGCCGAGCATGTCCCCCCCGCCGTCGTCCTCGTCCGCCCCCGGGAAGAGGGGAACGTGGGCTCCACGGCCCGGGCCATGGCGAACATGGGCCTGGAGCGGCTGATCCTCGTCGAGCCGGCGGCGGAGATCGGCAAGGTGGCGGCGGCCTTCGCCGTGGGGGCGGGTCACGTCCTCGATGCCGCCATGCGGGTCCCGGATCTCCACACGGCCCTGGCCCCCTTCCGGCGGGCGATCGGCACCACGTCGTCCCGGGACCGGCGGCCAGGCATCCCTCTCCTCACCCCCCGGGAGCTGCCCGGATGGCTGGCCCAGAACCCGCCGGACACCCCCACCGCCCTGGTCTTCGGTCCTGAGGTCGGGGGGCTCACCAACGAGGACCTGGCCCTGGCAAGCGCGGTGGTCACCATCCCATGCTCCCCGGTCCAGCCCACGCTCAACCTCAGCCAGGCGGTGCTCGTCCTGGCCTACGAGCTGTTCGTGGCCCGGGGGACCCCCTTGCCGGCCGCCGCCCAGCCGGAGCCGCCGGCCACAGCGGCGGAGCTCGACGGGCTGCTCGGCCACGCCGCGGACGTGCTCCGCCAGGTCGGCTTCGAGAGGGACGACAGCTTTGCCGGAGTGCTTCGCGACCTGCGCCGGCTTGCCGCCCGGGCGGCCCCGACCAGCCGGGACGTCGCGATCCTGCGGGGCGTGTGCCGCCGCACGCAGAGGGCTCTGGAAGGGAAAATGAGGGGAGGAGGAGGGAACGCCTAGGCGTCCGGCTCTTCGGCGGAGACGTCCTCGATCATCTCTTTGGTGAAGCCGCGCGTGACCATCTGGTAGGTCAGGGCCGCCATGCAGCGGCGGGCGACCTTGCGCACACTGGAAGGGTGATAGCCCATCTTCTCGGCCACCTCCGCCGAATCGAAGCCCAGGCCGTAGCGCAACCGCAGGAGCTTGCGGCAGCGCGGGGGCAGCTCCTCCAGCAGGTTGTTCAGGTCCCACAGGAGCTCCGCCCTCTCCTGGGGCGCGTTGACCGGCTCGGAGAGGAGCTCGAGGATGGCGGTGTCCACCGAGTTGTAGAGGGCGTTGCGCCGCTTGCGCCAGTACACCACGCACCGGTTGCGCAGCGTGACCAGCAGCCAGGCTTCGGGATCCTGGATCACATCCCACTTCTGGATCGTGGAGATGAGGGCCTCCTGGACCAAGTCTTCGGCGTCGTGCGCCGGCACCCGGTATCGGCCCAGCACCTGCTTGAGCCTGGGGCGGAGCCGCCGCAGGAGCTGGTCGAGAGATTCCCTGCCTACATTATGATCGGACACTGCCATTGGTTGTTCGTTCTTTTGCGCTGCGGATCCGTTTCATCGCGTGCTGGCAATGATAACCCGGAAGGGGGCTCTTTCCCACCCGGAGGCCGGATTTCGCTCTTGTCGAGGCGGCCGACACACGATGATAGACTCGCCGCGCAATGACGACCATGGTCCAGACCCGTCCCCGCGTTGCGTCGAGCTTACGCCACGCCCCCATCATCGGCGTCGTCCGCACCGGCTCGCTGGAGGAGGCCGCGCAGCAGGCGAGCATCCTGGCTGCCTTCGGAATCGAGCTGGTGGAGATCACCTTCACCGTGCCCGGCGCCTCTGGACTGGTCCGGGAGCTCCTCGCCCGCCGGGGAGGGGACGGCCCCCCCTGGTTCGGCATGGGGACCGTGACCACCGCCGCCCGCGCCCAGGAGGCGGTCGCCGCCGGGGCCGAGTTCCTGGTGACTCCCAACGTGAGCGCCGACGTGGCGCGGGAGGCCGGCCAAGCCGGCCTTTTCCTGGTGATGGGCGCCCTCACCTGCTCGGAGATCGTGACGGCGCACGAGCTGGGGGCGGATCTGATCAAGGTGTACCCTCTGCCCCCGGTGGGCGGCCCGGCCTACCTCTCGGTCGTCCGGGGCCCTCTCGGGGACATTCCCATGCTGGCCGCCGGTGGATTCGGGATCGACGAGATCCCGGCGTATGCCCGGGCCGGAGCGATCGCCTACGGGATCGGCGCTCCGCTGCTCGGGGTCGGGCCCGACGAGGAGGAAGCCCGGCGGAGGATCGCCCGCGCTCTCGCCCTGGCCCGGGGCGAGGCGGGGCTCGAGGAGGAGAACCGATGAACGCAAGCGCGACGCCCCCCCGGCACGTGGTCTTCGATCCCACGCCCGAGATCTTCGCCACCGACACCGCAGGCTCGTTCAGCTATCCCCTGCAGGTGGCCGGCAAGGCCTTCCTGATGACCAGCTCCTACGACGAAGTCCGCTTCGTCTTCTCGATCTGGCATCCCTCGGGACAGCGCACCATCGACCTCGACCGGGCCTACGTCGAGCTGCGGGCCTCCTTCGATCCGGATGAGGACCACTGGACCAAGATCGCCGAGATCGAGCCGGTCGTCCCCCCCTACGCCGGGGGCGAGAGCTTCGACGGCTGGATCGTCCTGCCCATCCTGGGCAGCTCCTGCGCCTTCGCCCTCGTGGGCAGCGGCTTCGAAACCCGGGCGCGGCTGCAGATCCGCGCCAGCGCGTACTTCGTGGCCTATCCTCACCCCCCTGTCCCCCTCTCCCATCGCCCTCCCTTCCCCCGGGAGAGGGGGAACGCGCGCGGGTGAAGTTACCTGAAGCCCCGCCGCAGCTCCCGTTTGAAGATCTGGAACGCCTCCTCGCCATGGAGGCAGACGATCACCCGCTCCAGCTTGGTCCCCCCCTGAAGGAAGCGGTGGATCTCGGTCAGCATGATCCGGGCGGCCCGTTCCATGGGGAAGCCGAAGACACCGGTGGAGATCGCCGGCAGGGCGATCGACTTGAGCCCCCGGCGGTCCGCCAGGGCAAGGGCGGCGCGCACGGCCGAGGCGAGCTTTTTGTCCTCGTCCCCCTCCCCCATCCGGGGCCCCACGGTGTGGATCACGCGCCTGGCCTTCAGGTTGCCCGCCCCGGTCATTACGGCCGTGCCCACGGGGGTGTGGCCGATCCGGTTGCACTCCTCCTGGATAGAGGCCCCGCCCTTCTGCCGGATGGCGCCCGCCACTCCGGCGCCGAGTTGGAGGTCCTCGTTGGCGGCGTTGACGATCACGTCCACCTCGAGGTCCGTGATGTCCCCCTCGATCAGCTCGAGCTGGGTCTTGTCCAGGGTCAGCGTGACCCGGTTTTCGCTCGTCTCGTTCCCGGCCATTTCAGCCATCGCGCCCCTCCGCGCAAATCATACCAAGAGCGGGCCGGAGCCCCGGAGCGGGCACACGGGTCCCCTGATCCCTTAGTGTAGACTCCTGCCCGCCATGTGGACCCAACTGAGAGCGCAACTGGCGGCCGAGCTCGCCCGGACGATCCGCGACCGCTTCGGCATCGAGCACGAGCCGGTCATCGAAGTGGCCCCCCGCCGCGAGCTGGGGGACCTCGCCTCCCCTGCGGGCATGCAGCTCGCCCGCGTGCTGAAGCGCAACCCGCGGGCCATCGCCGAGGAGCTTGCCGGAGCTCTCCAGCGGCCGGAGATCGTCCGCGAGGTCCGGGTCGAGGGCGCCGGGTTCCTGAACTTCTTCCTGGACCGCCGGGTCCTGGCCGGCCGGCTGCTCGAAGGCAGCCTCCTCCCCGCGGCTCCGCGCTCGGGCAAGATCATCATCGAGCACACCAACATCAATCCCAACAAGGCGGCCCACATCGGCCACCTGCGCAACGCCGTTCTGGGCGACGTCCTCGGCCGGGCGCTCCGGAGCCTCGGCTACCCGGTCGAGATCCAGAACTACATCGACGACACCGGCGTCCAGCTCGCGGACGTGGTGGTGGGCTTCCTCGATCTCCGGGGGCTCTCCCTCGACGAGGTCCGGGCCCTCCCCGAGCCGTTCGACTACTACTGCTGGGACCTTTACAGCGAGGTCGGCCACTGGTTCGAAGGGGACGCCGAGCGGCAGCAGCTCCGGCGCAAAACCCTCCACGAGATGGAGATCGGCCAAGGGGACCGGGCCGAGATGGGGCGGCTCGTGGCGCGGCGGATCGTTCATCGCCACCTCGCCACCATGCGCCGCCTCGGCATCTCCTACGACCTCCTCACCCGGGAGAGCGACATCCTGGGGCTCCGGTTCTTCGAGAAGGCCTTCGGCCGGTTGAAGGACAGCGGCGCCGTCCGCCTGGAGAAGGAAGGCAAGAACGCCGGCTGCTGGGTGATGCCCCTGTCCCAGAGCGAGGAGTTCGCCGGCCTGGAAGACCCGGACAAGGTGATCATCCGCTCCGACGGCACGGTCACCTACGTCGGCAAGGACATCGCCTACCAGCTCTGGAAGTTCGGCCTCCTGGGCCAGGACTTCGGCTACCGGTTCTGGGACGAGGAGGGGGTCTGGGAGACGACCAGCCGCGACGGCGTGACGGACCACCCGCCTTTCGGCGGCGCCTTCCGGGTGTACAACGTCATCGACGTCCGCCAGAGCTATCTCCAAAAGATCGTCCGGGCCGGCCTCCAGGCCCTGGGCCACGGCGCCGAGGCCGAGCGCTCCGTCCATTTTGCCTACGAGATGGTCGCCCTCTCGCCGGGCACCGCCCGCCTCCTGGGCTTCCTCGACGAAGACGCCGAGGAGAAGTTCCTGGAGATGTCCGGCCGCAAGGGGATCGGCGTCAAGGCCGACGACCTTCTCGACCGGCTCATCGACAAGAGCCGGGAGGAGATCGTCCAGCGCAACCGCGATCTCGGGGAGGAGGAGCTCGGCGGCCTCGCCCGGGAGATCGCCATCGCGGCCCTCCGCTTCTTCATGGTCAAGGCGACCAACAACCGTGTCATCGCCTTCGACTTCGACGAGGCCCTCTCCTTCGAGGGGGAGTCCGGCCCCTACCTCCAGTACTCCCTGGTGCGGGCCAAGAACATCCGCCGCCGCCTGCGCGAGGCCGGGCTCCCGGACGAGGTCTCCGCGGCCGAGGTCGCCGCCCTCCCCGCCGAGCTCTTCAGCGACGACCTCTGGGACCTCCTGCTGGAGGTCGCCCAGGCCGGCGACGCTGTCGAGAAGGGGACCGGGAGCCTCGAGCTCTCCCTGATCGCCCGCCAGGCTTTAGGGATCGCCCAGCGGTTCAACGCCCTCTACCACAAGCACCCGATCCTGCAGGAGAAGGACCCCCAGGTCCGCGCCGCCCGCCTCGCCACCGTGCAGATCTTCCGCCGCGGCCTGGAGACGCTGGGAGACCTCCTGGGGATTCCCGTGCCGGAGAAGATGTGACATGGAGCCCTCCGACGGCCGTCCGCGGAAATCGTCCACCTCTCCCTGGGTCTACATCGGCTGCGGATGCGCCGCGATCGTGATCCTCGCCATGGCCGGCATCGCCGGCATGAGCTGGTGGGGCTACAAGAGCGTCAAGCGGATGGAAGATGCCTCCAAGAATCCTGAAACCGCGGCCGCCCAGATCCGGGAGGTCCTCCCCTATGACGAGCTCCCGGCCGGCTACTATCCGTTGGGGAGCTTCTCCATTCCCTTCCTGATGGACATGGTCATCCTGGGCGACCAGAAGCCCGTCGAGGGCCAGGAAGCGAGCCCGGAGAAAAACATCGAGGAGCGCGGCCTGCTGTACATGAGCATCCGCAACCTCCAGGGCAACAAGGACGACATGCGCCGGTACCTCCGGGGCGAGGCCCCCGAGCCGGGGAAGGAATCCAATTGGCGGTCCAACGTGAACTTCGACGCCGAGGAGCTCATCCGCCGCGGCACGATCCAGGTGAACGGCCGGGAGATCCTCTACGCCGCCCACCGGGGCGAGGTCAACCAGGAAGGCAGGAATGTCGAGGGGCTTGTCACCATGTTCATGCCCGAGTGCCCCGGCGATGACCGGCTCCGCTTCGGGCTCTGGTTCGGCCCCGACCCCGACCCGGCGAAGCCCGTCGCCGAAGTCGACTTCACCGGAACCACGGCCGACCCGGTGAAGCTGAAGGAGTTCGCCGGGTATTTCCGGTTCTGCGGATAGCCCGGCCGGGGAGCCTCGCGCAGAGGCTCCCCGGCCAGAGTTTCCCTACTGCGCCGACTGCTGCGTCTTGATCGGCCCCGCCGGCTTCTTCGGCCAGGCCCTGGGCTCGGCCTCGAGCTTCTTCAAGAGCTCCTCCACCCCACGCTCGAGCTGCGGATCGCGTCCGGCGAGGACGGACTTCGGGTCGTTCTCCACCTCGATGTCCGGGTCCACGCCGTGGCCCTCGATGATCCACTCCCCTTCGAGCGATGCCGAGCCGGCCTCCGGGACGAAGATCTGGCCGCCGTCGATGAGCGGACCGCGGCCGGAGATGCCCACGACGCCGCCCCAGGTGCGCTTGCCGATCAGGGGACCCAGTCCCGCTTCCCGGAACATGTAGGGGAAGATGTCGCCGTCCGAGGACGAGCTCTCGTTGATCAGGCAGACCATGGGGCCGAGGAAGGCGGTCTGCGGATACGGCTGCGCCTCGTCGCTCAGGCGGCCGAAATCCACCGCCAGGGGGCGGCGACGCAGTCGCTCGAGGAGGGTCTGGGACACGAAGCCGCCGCCGTTGCTCCGCACGTCGACGACCAGCGCCTGCTTGCGAAGCTGGCCGTAGTACTGCTTGATGAACTCGCGAATGCCGTCCTCTCCCATGTCGGGGATGTGCATGTACCCCACCCGGCCGTTCGTCATCTTCGCCACCCGCTCCCGGTTCCCTTTCACCCAGTCGAGGTAGATGAGGTTCGTCTCCGAGTCGATCGGCCGGAATTTGACCTCCCGCGCCCCGTCCAGGCTCGGCTTGGAGTTGACCGTGAGGCGCACGAACGGCCGGTCCGCCTTGTGGCGGAGCAGCCGATAGGGGTTGTCGTTGGCCGCGAGCTCCTCGCCGTCGATGGCGAGGACGTAGTCGCCCGGCTTCACGTCCACGCCCACCTCGGTCAAGGGGGAGCGGTAGGTCTCCTCCTCGTTCTGGCCGGCGAAGATCCTGGCGATCCTGAAGCGGCCGGCCTTCTCGTCCAACTCGAAACGGGCGCCGGGCAGGGCCACCCGGGGGCGCGGCGGGAGCTGGAAGTCGCCCCCTGCCACATAGGCGTGGGAGATGTTCAGCTCGGCGATCATCTCGCCGATGACGTAGTTCAGGTCCGAGCGGTGCCCGACGTGGGCGAGCAGCGGCCGGTACTGCTCCCGGAGCGCCGCCCAGTCGTAGCCGTGCATGTTCTCCACATAGAAGTAGTCCCGGAACCGGCGCCAGGACTCGTCGAAGATCGCCGCCCACTCCTCGGCCGGCACCCGGTCCACCACCAGCCCGTCCGTCGAGACCTTCTTGCCGGAATCCTTGCCGCCGTCCACGGCGAACACCTGATACCCGCCGCCCGTCGTGACGATCACCTTCTCGCCGTTGGCCGACAGGGAGTAGCCGTTGACCCGTTCGGCCAGCGCCGTCGCCTTACGGTCCTTGAAATTGAAGACCATCAGGTCCACCTGGCCGATGGGCTCGCGCCCGAGGGCGAAGGCGGGGAACTTCACGTACAGGAGGCGCTCCTTGACCGCGAAGAGGCCGTCGTAATTGTCGAAGGGCACCGGCACCCGGACCACCCGGCCCGCAAGGCCGTCGAAATCGATCCTGGTGTAGGCCGGTTTGGCGTCCTTCTTCTCCTCCTCCTTGCCCTTCTTCTCGTCCGTCTTTCCGTCCTTCTCCTCCTTTTTCTCCTCCTCGAGAGTCACTTCGTCGCTCTCGGGCGGGAACGGGTTGGGCACGTCCTTTCTCAAGGCCACGGCGTAGATGCCGTCGTTGCGGCTGTTCATGTAGTTGAAGTCGGTGCCATCGAAAAGCGGAGCGTACGAGCGGGAGCTCAGGTAAAAGAGGTACTTGCCTCCGAGGTCCCAGGTGGGGCTCCGCTCACTGAATTCCTCCCCGGTGACCCGCCGGACCTTGCCGTCGCCGACGCTCCAGATGTGGATCGAGCGGAAACCGTTCGGGTCGAGCATGCTGAAAGCGAGGTGGCCGCCGCAGGGCGACCAGATGTATTCCTGCATCTGGCCGCGCGAGTCGCGCGCGATCTCGGCAACCTTCCTGTCGGCCAGGGTCACCACATACAGCCGGCCGGTCGAGTCGCCGAAGGCGAGGCGCTTGCCGTCGGGCGCCCACTCAGGACCGAAACGCCGGGACTTGCCGCCGCTCGTGATCTGCTCCGGCTTGCCCGCGCCGGCCTGATCGACGATCCACAGCTCCTCCTCGCCGGTACGGTCCGAGAGGAAGGCGATTTTCCGGCCGTCCGGCGACCAGGTCGCCCCCCGGTCGTGGGCCCCTGAGGAACGGGTCAGATTGCGCGCCACCCCCTTCTCGACGGGTGTGGTGAACACGTCCCCGCGGGCCACGAACAGGGCCCGCTCGCCCTTGGGGGAGAGGCCGAAGCCCTCGATCTGCTCATGGGCCGGAACTTGCGAGGGCCGGTTTCCCAGCCCGTCGCTTGGCACGCTGATCGAAATGTGCCGGCTCTGCCTCGTCCGGGTGTCGAAGACGTTCAGCTCGCCGTCCATCTCATAGACGATCTGCCCCTCGTCGTCCGCGCTCGGCCAGCGCACGTCCCACTTCGTGCTCTTGGTCAGCGGCTCGATCGCCCCGGAGGCCACGTCGTAGGCGTAGAGGTTGAGCGTGCCGGTGCGGTCCGAGTTGAAATAGATCCTGTTGCCGATCCACATGGGATCGCGGTCCGTGCGGGGGTTGTTCGTGATGTTCTTCGCGTCGTGAGTCGCGAGGTCGAAGATGTACAGGTCCTGCGCCCAGCCGCCCTGGTAGCGCTTCCATGTCCGGAAGTCCCGGGCGATAGGGGTGTAGACCATGCGCTTGCCGTCCGGCGAGAGGTCGCCCGCTCCCGAGATGGGCATGGGCAGCGGCTCGCCGAGGCCGCCCCCGACCGGCATGGCGTAGATGCGGCTGTCGGACAGGTCCCAGCCGTCCCGCAGTGAACGGACGAGCACGGACTTGCCGTCCCGCGTCCAGCCCACGACCTGGTTGTCGTACCCCCACCGGGGCGCCATCGGCCCGCGGGCGGGGTAGTAGGTGAGCTGCTTCGGGACTCCGCCGGTCACGGGCATGACGTAGACCTGCTCGTCCCCGTCGTACTGGCCGGTGAAGGCGATCTGCTTGCCGTCCGGCGAAAACTTGGCGAACATCTCCAGCCCCGGATGGGCCGTGATCCGCGTCGCCATCCCCCCGGCCGCCGGGGCGGTCCAGAGGTCCCCGGCGTAGGTGAAGACGACCTTGTCCTTGTGGATGTCCGGGAACCGGAGCAGCTTGGTCTGGGCGGACGCCCCGGACGCGGCAAGCGTGAGCGCCGCGGCGAGGCAGGCGACGATTCGGAAGAAACGGTGCATAGGGCCTCCCCTGAACGAGATCCTCCAAAGATCCAGCCTGGTCGCCGCCGACACGGCGAGCGGTGGAGCGAGGGCTCGGGAGGTATACGGCGAGGAGGGAAAAGGGTTGCTGCGCTGCTACCGTAAAGATTCAGCCACTCTGGAACGTCACAGCCGCACCCCCGGGTCCGCCTCCGACGCCGAGCCCATCCGGGTGAGCTCGTCCAGGACCTCGGCGAAGAGATCGAACAGCCTTTTCAGCCTCCCCACGTCCTTGATCACGCCGTGGATCTGCACGTGGAGCTCGTCGACATTCTCGGGAAGGATGTTCCGGAAGCTCCCGTCCCTGTCCTTGATCTCCAGGCGGACCTCGGGCTGCTCGTCGAGCAGCCGCCGGATCTCGGGGTTCGCGAACAGGGCCCGGACCCTGGACTCGTCGTTCCCCTTGATGATGAAGTCCTCGTCAAAGTGGAGGGAGTGGCCGACCTCGATGTCCTGCATCCCCAGCTTCTTGCCGAGGTCGCTGAAGAAGCTCTTCCGGTAAATGAGGAAGCGGAAACCGTCCCGGCTCACGAAGGGGGCCCGCAGGCGGGTGTACTCCACGTGGGTCTTCCCGGCCGAGACGGTGTAGGTGTCCAGGGTGACGATCCAGTCTCCGACCCGGGCCTGGACCTTGTCGCCCTTCCAGAATCCCCCCTCGACGAAATCGGCCCCGATCTCCTGGCAAAGCTGGCGCCAGACCTCCTCTTTGCTCGGACCGAACATGTTCCTCAAGAAACCCATGCCGGCTCTCCCTCCTGACGCTGTGCTCCCCCATTAGAGCACGCCTCCCGCCTCGTGGCACGCCGGTTGCTCCTCCTGCCTGCCAGGAGAAGTCCGCCGGACGGCGGTCTTCCTGCAACCTGGAAGGAGACGACACGATGGCGATGACGCTGTTGTCCAAAGGGGCGGAGATCCTGCTGGTGCAGTTCCACGAGGAGAAAGGAGAACGGATCGGGGCGCGTCCGGGCGACCGGCTCAGTGAGGGCGCCTTCCGCGAAGCCGAGGGCATCAGCCCGGGGGTGGACTTCGATGGTGCCGTCCAGGAGCTGCTCGATGCCAATCTCATCCAGAAGGAGGGGGAGGAGTACATCTTCACCCAGGAGGGGTACGACTACCTCTACAAGAACCAGGGGCACCGGGTGGGGGAGGGATAGAGGGATAGAAGAATTCGGACCGGCCCGTCAACCAGCGGGCCGGTCCTTCTCCACGCAGCCGTTTCGTCGAAAGGCGTTACTGCTATAATCTCTCCACGATGAGAGACACCCATCAGGATCTCCTCAAACAGGTGCTCCTCCTGCCCCTCGAAGAACGCGCCGAGTTCGCCTCGGAGGTCCTCGCCAGCCTTGATGGCGAGTCCGACCCGGGAGCCGAAGCGGCCTGGGCCGTCGAGCTTGAGAGACGTGCGAATCGCGTTTTGTCCGGCGAGTCCCAAGGGGAAGACTGGGACGAGGTCCGGACCCGTATCACCCGAGAAGTCCTCGGTCAGTGAAGAGAGGACTACGGCTCGAACCGGAGGCGTCAGAAGAGCTCCGCGCCGCAGTACAGTGGTATGAGGAGCGCCGTGCGGGGCTCGAGCGGAGTTCCTCGCAGAGGTGAACTCCGCCTTGGACAGAATCCGGCAGTTTCCTGGGATTGGAGCCCTCGCTCCCTCCGTGCCGAAAGGGCTTGGAGTCCGGACGACGCCGATCGGCCGGTTTCCCTACTCCGTCGCCTTTCTGGAACAGGAGGGGCTCATCCGGGTGATCGCTATCGCTCACTCCCGAAGGCACCCCGGGTATACGGCGCAACCGCCTGCAATAAGAGGCCCTACCCTCCCGACCGCTTGGCCCTGTAGCCCGCCTTGACCAGCTCGCCGACCAGCCGGTCGGCGTGGTCTCCCTGGATTTCCAGCTCGTAGGCGGGAGAGCCGTCCGCGGTCTTCCCCGCCTTGAGCGCGCCGCCGCCCCCGCACAGCTTCTTCCAGGAGGCGAGGAGGGCCGTCGCGTCCTCCCGGGTCAGCACGAGCGGCCCGGCCACGGTGACCGTCTTGCCCCCGCGACTGGCCTTGTCCCGCCGGACCCGGGGGGATTGCTCGGCGGGTGGAAGGCTCCGGAACGGCTCGCGACGGGCGGGCTCCTCCTTCCTGACAACCGGAGACTCCGTGGAATAGACGGTCCGGCCGGATCTGGTCTTCATCTCGAAGCTCCTCCCGGCGAGCGCGCGGAATGCCGACCCGGAGCGACCCGTTGTAGGATCATCCGGAGCCCGCGTGGCCCATGACAGAGAAGGTGTACCTTGGACAACGTCCGTAACTTCTGCATCATCGCCCACATCGACCACGGCAAGTCTACCCTGGCCGACCGGCTGATCCAGCGCTGTGGAGGGGTCGAGGACCGCGATTTCCGCGACCAGATCCTGGACTCGATGGACATCGAGCGGGAGCGCGGCATCACGATCAAGAGCAACACCATCACGCTCCAGTACACCGCCCGCGACGGCCAGCCGTACCGCCTGAACCTCATCGACACCCCCGGGCACGTGGACTTCTCCCATGAGGTCCGCCGGTCCCTCATGTCGTGCGAGGGGGCGCTCCTGCTCGTGGACGCCTCCCAGGGGGTCGAGGCCCAGACCGTGGCCAACCTCTATCTGGCCCTGGAGTACGACCTGGAGATCATCCCGGTCATCAACAAGATCGACCTTCCCTCGGCCGACGTCGAGCGGGTGCGCGAGGAGATCGACTCCGACCTGGGGCTCGACCCCTTCGAGGCCGTGCTCTGCTCGGCCAAGCAGGCGATCGGCATCGATGACGTGCTGGAGGCGGTCGTCACCCGGCTGCCGCCGCCGAAGGGAGAGCCGAACGTTCCGCTGCGCGCCCTGATCTTCGACGCCCAGTACGACATCTACCGCGGCGTCGTCCTCCTCTGCCGGGTCAAGGAGGGGACGATCCGCCCGGGGCAAAAGGTCCTCCTCATGCACACGGCCGAGGAATACGAGATCGAGGAGGTGGGGCTGCTCCAACTCAAGCGCGTCAAGACAGACGCGCTCGAGGCCGGCATGGTCGGGTACGTGATCGCCGGCGTCAAAACGGTCTCGGAGATCAACGTCGGCGACACGATCACCGAAGCCGACCGCCCGGCGGCCGCGCCGCTGCCCGGCTACAAGCCGGCGAAGCCGCTCGTGTTCGCCGGGATCTACCCCGTGAACGGCCCGGACTACCCCGTCCTTCGCGACGCGCTCGAGAAGCTCCACCTCAACGACGCGTCGATCACGTTCGAGCCGGAGAG
>DASQEB010000145.1:0-3200 GCA_035633875.1 Thermoanaerobaculia bacterium | reverse complement strand
ACCCTCGGTCCGGGTTTACCCCGGACAACTGCTTAGCAGGCAGCCCTGTTCGGCCACTCCAGCACCTCTCCGTAGGGGGTCCTACAGGGACCCCGCATTGTACGGGGTCCCTGGCCGCGAGTCAAAAAACGGTCCGGGATAGACTATGAATTCCCCCCGGAGGGGGACCTACCTGGGAAGGGAGCGCAGACAATGGCCGAACGCGAAGCGCACGTGGAGCAGTCGACCGCCCTGGACGTGGACCAGCTCGCCATCAACACCATCCGGTTCCTCGCGGTGGACATGGTCGAGAAGGCACAGTCAGGGCACCCCGGAGCGCCCATGGGGCAGGCGCCCATGGCATATCTCCTCTGGACGCGCCACCTGCGGCACAACCCGGACAACCCCGACTGGCCCAACCGCGACCGCTTCGTGCTCTCGTGCGGCCACGCGTCAGCCCTGATCTATTCCCTCCTCCACCTGGCGGGCTACGGCCTCCCCCTGGAGGAGCTCCAACGCTTCCGCCAGTTCGGCTCGAAGACCCCGGGCCACCCGGAGCACGAGCTGACCCGCGGCGTCGAGACCACGACCGGCCCCCTCGGCCAGGGGATCAGCAACGCCGTGGGCATGGCGATCGCCGGGAAGATGGGGGCGCAGCGGTTCAACCGGGAGGGCTTCCCGGTGATCGACCACCGCGTCTGGGTCTTCGCGAGCGACGGCGACATGATGGAGGGGGTGGCCTCGGAGGCCTGCTCGCTCGCCGGGCACCTGCGGCTCGGCAACCTCAAGGTCTTCTACGACGCCAATGAGATCTCCATCGACGGCCCCACCTCCCTCGCCTTCACCGAGGACGTGGGCAAGCGCTTCGAGGCCTACGGCTGGCGCGTTCTGCACGTCAATGACGGCAACGACCTTACGGCCTTGGACGCGGCGTACCACACCGCCGCGGCGGAGACGGTGCTCCCGGTACTCGTCGTGGTCAAGACCGTCATCGGTTTCGGCAGCCCAGGCAAACAGGGGACGGCCAAGGCCCATGGCGAGCCCCTGGGAGCGGACGAGGTCGTTGCCGCCAAGAAGAACCTCGGCTGGCCGCTCGAGCCCACCTTCCTGGTGCCGGACGAGGCCCGCACCTCCTTCGAGGAGGCCCGCCAGCGCGGCCACCGGCTGGAAGCGGAGTGGAACGACCTGGTGAAACGCTACCGGGAGGCCCACCCGGACCTTGCCACGGACCTCGACACCCGGCTCGCGGGCAGGCTTCCCGAAGGCTGGCAGGAGGGGATCCCGACCTTCTCTCCAGAGGACAAGCCTATCGCCACCCGCGCGGCCTCGGGCAAGGTGCTCAACGGCATCGCCCCCCGCCTGCCGATGCTGGTGGGCGGCTCGGCGGACCTGACGCCTTCGAACAACACCCTGGTCCAGGGCCGGACCGATTTCTCGGCCGCCCAGGCCGAGGGGCTCTACCTCCGCTTCGGGGTCCGCGAGCACGCCATGGGCTCGATCATGAACGGCATCACCCTCTCGAAGCTCTGGATCCCGTACGGCGGCACCTTCCTCATCTTCTCGGATTACATGCGCCCGCCGGTGCGCCTCGCGGCGCTGATGCAGATCCAGGTGATCTACGTCTACACCCACGACTCCATCTTCCTGGGCGAGGACGGCCCCACCCACCAGCCGATCAGCCAGCTCGCCTCCCTGCGCTCCATCCCCAATCTGACCGTGATCCGCCCGGCGGACGCCAACGAGACCGCCGAGGCCTGGCGCGTCGCCGTCGAGCACCGGCACGGGCCGGTGGCCCTCGCCCTCACGCGACAGGCGCTTCCCATCCTCCAGGAGACGGCCGAAAAGGGCCGGGAGGGAGTGCGCCGGGGCGCCTACGTCCTCTTCGACTCGGCGGAGGGGGAACCGGAGATCCTTCTCATCGCCACGGGCTCGGAGGTGTCCATCACCCTGGAGGCCGGCAGGCAGCTCGCCGGCAAGGGAACCCGCGTCCGCGTCGTGAGCATGCCCTCCTGGGAGCTGTTCGACGAGCAACCCCGGGAGTACCGGGATTCCGTCCTGCCCCCCGCCGTCCGCAAGCGCCTCGCCGTCGAGGCCTCCGCCCCATTCGGCTGGCACAAGTACGTGGGCTTGGACGGCGAGGTCCACGCCGTCGAGCGCTTCGGCGCCTCGGCGCCCTACAAGGTCCTGGCGAAGGAGTTCGGCTTCACGCCGGAGGACGTGTTGAAGCGGGCCGAGGGCTTGCTGGGGAGGTAGACCAGATCTTTGGCGGAGGGGGTGGGATTCGAACCCACGGGACCCTTGCGAGCCCGGCGGTTTTCAAGACCGCTGCTTTAGACCGCTCAGCCACCCCTCCGCAGGGGTTCCAACAGCTTACTGCGGCGGAAGAATCCGCAGAAGGCCCCCGGTGTAGGGGAGGAGGGCGGGGGGAATGGCGATCGAGCCGTCCTCCCGCTGGTAGTTCTCCAGGATCGCGATGAGCGTCCTGCCGACCGCCAGGCCCGAGCCGTTCAAGGTGTGGGCGTAGCGGGGCTTTCCCCCTTCATACGGCCGGTAGCGAAGGTTCATGCGGCGGGCCTGGAAGTCCTCGCAGTTGCTGCAGGAGGAGATCTCCCGGTACGCCTGCTGTCCCGGAAGCCAGACCTCCAGGTCGTAGGTCTTGGCCGCTCCGAACCCCAAGTCGCCGGTCGAGAGGCTCACCACCCGATACGGGAGCTCCAGGATCTGGAGCACCCGCTCGGCGTGATGGGTGAGCTCCTCCAGGGCCTCGTAGCTCTTCTCGGGGGTGGTGATCTGCACCAGCTCGACCTTGTTGAACTGGTGCTGGCGGATCAGGCCCCGGACGTCCTTGCCGTAGGAACCGGCTTCGCTCCGGAAGCAGGGTGTGTAGGCCGAGTAGCGGAGCGGGAGGCGCACCTCGTCAAGGATCTCGTCCCGGTGCAGATTGGTGACCGGAACCTCGGCCGTGGGGATGAGATAGTAGGGATGACCCTCCAGCTTGAACAGGTCGGCCTCGAACTTGGGGAGCTGGCCGGTGCCGATCAGGGTCTCGCGATTGACGAGGACCGGCGGGAGGACCTCCGTGTACCCGTGGTTGCGGGTGTGGAGGTCGAGCATGAAGGAGATGAGCGCCCGTTCGAGCATGGCCCCCATCCCCAGGTAGACGGTGAAGCGGGCGCCCGTGAGCTTGGCCCCCCGCTCGAAGTCCAGGATGCCCAGAGCCG
>DASQEB010000144.1:0-35408 GCA_035633875.1 Thermoanaerobaculia bacterium | reverse complement strand
AGCTGCCGGACGATGCGCGGCCTGCCGGCGCCCAGGGCCGAGCGGATCACGATCTCCCCCTGCCGCGAGGCGGCGCGGACCAGCAGCAGGTTCGCCACGTTCACGCAGGCGATCAGCAGCACGAGCCCCACCGCCCCGAGGAGAACGAGGATCTTCGGACGGATGCTCCCCACCAGGTCGTCCAGGAGGGGCTGGATGAGCAGAGGGTGGTTCTCGGGATGGGGCACGTGATTGTCGGGGATCTCCTTCTCCCAGCGGGCGACGATCCCGGCCATCTCCGAGCGCGCCTGCTCCAGGGTGATGCCCTGCTTCAAGCGGCCGATCAGGAACAGGTAGTGATTGCCGCGGTTGCCCGGATTGGCCGGATCGAGGGCGAGGGGGACCCAGACCTCGATGCGCTTGCTCTCCACGTTGAAGCCCGGGGGCATGACCCCGATCACCGTCCGGTCCACGCCGGCCACCTTGATCCGCTTCCCCACGATCCCGGGATCGGCGCCGAAGGCCCGCCGCCAGAGCCCGTCGCCGAGCACCACCACCTGCTCGACGTTGGGGAGGTCCTCCTGAGGGCCGTAGAAACGCCCCAGTTGCGGCGTCACCCCGAGGGCCTTGAACAGGCCTGCCGAGGCCACGGCCGACTGCACCCGCACCGGCTCATCCCGTCCCTCGACGTTGGCGAAACCGGTCCGGTATCCCCCCAGGGCGTCGAAGCTCCGCACCCATCGGCTGAGCTCCGTGAACTCCACGGGGTCGACCCAGAAGCGGTTGAAGCTCATCGTGGGGAACTGGCTGTAGACGATCACCAGCCGCTCCGGGTCCGCATACGGCAACGGCTTGAGGAGCACGGAATTCGCCACGCTGAAGATGGCGGCGTTCGCCCCGATCCCCAGGGCCAGCGTGGTCGCGGCCAGCAAGGTGAACCCGGGGCTCTTGAGGAGCAGACGGACGGCGTAACGCAGATCCTGGGCAAGGGACTTCATGGGAGTGGTCGCCCTCCTTTCCAGCATCGTACTACGAAGGGGGTCGTATGATGTTTCAACGCAGCCGCTCGAGGACCTCGGCGAAGTCGGCCGGCGGCGGCTCCTCGAAGCGCATCGGCTTGCCCGACCGGGGGTGGTCGAAGCCGAGCACCGCGGCGTGGAGCATCAGGCGGGGGGCGGGGAGGACGGATCCCCGCCAGTCGCGGATGTACCTACCTGCTGAGGGAGCCTGCCTGCAACCCGAAGTGCGGCGTTGCACGCAACAGATTCTTATCGTTCGAGTAGATCCGCTCGTAACCGTGCCAGCGAGCGCAGGTCAGGTGCAGAGCATCCAGGGAGCGAACGAAGACATCGGAAGGTAGAATGCGGGTGGTCTCCTGCGCGGCGGCGACCAGTTCGTCCGTCACAGGCAACCAGGTCCAGAGGCCGTCCTCACTGTCGATCTGAAACTGAGCAATGAGGGCCTCACGCCCGCTCGGCGTCAAAGCCCCTTCACGCAGCTTGCGCGAAAACACCAGCTCGGTCTCGAGGCGGCCGATGACCAGGCTGGCCACGCCCGCTGACTCTTCGGCCAGCGCACGCACGGCCTCGCTTTCCGGCTCCTGGAGATAGAACTTGGCGATGAAAGCGGCATCGAAGTAGAGCATGGAGAAGCTCAGCGGCTGTCGCGGTCCTCCCGAATGATCTGCGTACTGTCCGTACCGCCTCGGAGCGCTCCGGCATCGAGCAGCTCCTGGTAGGCCGGCAGAATGCGCCGGTGCTTGAAGGGCTTGTCCACGCGTTGACGCTGGGCGGGCTCGATCCGGGCGATCGGCGTGCCGCGATCGGTGACCAGGATGCCCCCCAGACGTACAGCCTCGCGGACGAGGGCTCCGGTATTCTCGTGCAACTCGCGAAGTGTCACTTGTTTCATGTGTCACATTGTGACGCAAGGCCACCACCGGGTCAATCTCCCTGGAAAGACGCGCAATCGAGGGGAGATTTTCAGCGCAGCCGTTCCAGGACCTCCACGAAATCGGCCGGCGGCGGCTCCTCGAACCGCACCGGCTTCTCCGTGCGGGGGTGGTCGAAGCCGAGCACCGCGGCGTGGAGCATCAGGCGGGGGGCGGGGATCACCGGCCCTCGCCAGTCGCGGATGTAGACCGTCTCCCCCACCAGC
The DNA here is from genome assembly GCA_035633875.1 of Thermoanaerobaculia bacterium. GTDB lineage: Bacteria > Acidobacteriota > Thermoanaerobaculia > Multivoradales > UBA5704 > DATARR01. The sequence continues at coordinate 33,272 of DASQEB010000144.1, read as the reverse complement.
GGATGGCCGGCCTCGGCAAGATGGATGCGGATCTGGTGCTGGCGCCCGGTCTCCAGCTCACAGGCGACGAGCGTCGCCCCGGCGAGCCGTTCCAGGACCTCCACCCGCGTCGTGGCGTTGCGCGCTCCCGCCGGGGGATTTCCCCGGGCCGGCCGGAAATGGCCCCACGACCCGCGCAGACCGTCCCCGCGGTCCGGCACCAGCAGGGTGTCGTATTCGGCGTCCTCCGCCGCGCCGTGGACCAGCGCGAGATAGCGGCGCAGGACAGAATGGGCCGCGAGCTGCTCCTGGAGATGGCGCTGGGCGGGGACGGTGCGGGCGAAGACCACGAGCCCCGAGGCCTCCTTGTCCAGCCGCTGGACCGCCCGCAGCCCGCTCCGGCGCTCCGGGTTCCGCTTCGAGTCGATCCGGCGCACGGCCACGTTGGCGAGATCGATCAGAGTCCCCCGGTCCTCCTCGCGCTCGAAGGGAACGGTGAGGACTCCGGCCGGTTTCCGCACCACGGCCACGTCCCCGTCCAGGTGGACGACCAGCCCCGTGGGAGAGTCCTCCCGCCGCGGAGCGGGCCCGCCGCTCTGGACCTCCACCCGCTCCCCCGCCGCCATCCGCCGGGCCGGGTCGAGGGCGGGCTTGCCGTCCACGAGGACCCGGCCGGCCTGGCAGAGCTCCTTGGCCAGCCTCCAGGACGTGCCGGGGAGGATTTCGCGGACGAGGGCCGACAGGGTCATGCCGGCCTGCGCCGCGTCGACCGTCCGAGCCTGTTCCGCATCCTTCCTGGTCGCCAAGTCCCCTCCTCGACCCGAGCATAACGAAGCCAGGGCTCCACCCGGCTGGGCGGAGCTCGACCAGATCGAGCGGACGGGACAAGCCGCGGTTGGGTGGGGTGCACCGTACCCGTCTGTGGTATTCTTATCGTTGCGAGCGGTGACCACGGGTCCAAGTTTCGGGTACGAGGTCACTGACCCGAGGCGTCAGGACGAGCTCTACGAGCCGGAATCCTGTTGTCAGGAGCGCCTACCTCATGTGTGGCACCGCTCGCATCTCCGCCACCTCTGTGTCGGTGAGGGCCCCCGGCGGGGGCTTGAGCTTTGAGAGCCCCGTTATGGGCGATCGAAGGTAGCAACCCCGGGTGCGGCTCTTCCCCTCGCGAGGTGAACCATCCATGAGGGGGGTGAGACCGGACACGTCTCGTTGGGTCCCCTCCCGTCGAGCCTCGATCCGCAGTACGTCCCGTTCCGAATCCTGCCCATCGAACAGACAGCCGCGCAGGAGCATTTCCGCGCGAGTGCCCCAAGCGTGGCGAAGACAAAGGAGCCCATAAATCTCCACCTGCGTCAGGAAATCGTTAGCGAGCCCGTCGAGATCTTCGCAAACTCCTGCATAAAAGCGGTCCCCTGCCAGCTAGGCGTCCGTTCTCTTCCGCCTAAACGCAGAGCCGAGGCAACGATAGGTGCTGACTCTCCTGGATGTAGGGACTTGCCTACGTGTCGGCCTAAAAAGGACGTAGGAGTCGATCTCTTATCTATCATCTGTGGAATTTCGCGCCCTCATCCTTCCGGTGACCGGAGGTCCCAAGCAATACGAAGTTAGGGCGCAGTCGATTTAGGCGGGACGGAAGTCCGAGAATTGACGACGGAAATGAACTGTCGTACAATAATCTAAATTAGTCTAGGTAAAGGTATATGCCCACATGACAAATTCTCGCGGTGCCGGGATCTGAAGGAAGAGAGAGGCCATCCCCGCCGCGAGGGAGGATCGGTGAGAAACCAAGGTTAGCTGCACCACGGAGGGATCCAATGAAGAGACTAGCATTGATCGTGCGTGTAGCCGCAGTTTGCGGTGGAACTCTTGGGTTAGTATTGTCCAATTATGCAACGAATTGGTTGAGTAGCTATAAGCTGCCTTTCTCACCACCCGCGCTGGCACTGGTAGCACTGGCAATTGTCGTTATCAGCGCAGAGGCGCTGAAAGAGACGAGCGAGCTTCTCTTCAGCAACATGCGGCCGCTGCGTCGTCTAGTGTTGGGCCGGCAATACGTTGAAGGTAGTTGGATTGATGTGGCGTATGCCGGCGGCAAACCAGTCTCAATAGGTATAATTCGAATTGAACCTGATGGAACAGGTGTCCGTATCTCGGGCGAGCTCTTCAACTTAAATGGTTCACCTCGAGGCACATTTCGGTCAGAGATTGCGGAAATTTCCTGGCCGACTATTCGCTATAAGTACTCGGCTGTCCGAGGCGACGCGAGCGAGCGTGATGACTTTCAGGGCTACGCAGAATTCCAGTTCTCTGAAAGGGATGGATGCCCCATTAGATTTCAGGGATACTATTGTGACCTCTTGCAAGGAGTAAGATCTGACCTGCGAGCAGTTCGCATCCAACTTGGCGATGAAGAGGATAAGTTATTGAATGAGCGTGTACCGGCGGTTAGGGAGATAGCTCACAAGTATAAACTAGCTGATCTGCCTGTTATACCGGAGCCTGGGGAGAACACAAACGAAGACAACGTAAGACAGCTATCCCAGGGACTAAAGCGGACGCCTGAGGGCACTGCTTAGGCCCGAAGCCATGGGCGACAGCATGTGAGGTCGGATCATAAATGGACACAGGTAAGCGTACTCCAAATTGAGACTGGCTATGTGGATTACTTTGGCCATCATTGCTACCCTTGTCGTCTTTCTGGTTTTCTATCTAGTGACTTATCTAAGATGGAAGAGCAAAATTGTTATACGCGTGAAGATGGTCGCCGAAGAAGCGGCATGGTCAGTAACGCTAGAACCTACTGACCCACCCGTACTCAGCAAGAACGCCCTCGTCCTGCTCTACCTAGCTAGACTCTGTTTGATGTTCCGGCTCGCACCGCCCAAATTCAAGTTGGGGCTTGACCAGATTCTAAATATACTGGGATCTCAGTCCCGTGATTCAGGCGATCAAGAGCAAAGGTTCCAGAGATTACTGAACAGCCTCAAAGAAATTGGCCTTGGCAGATCCTTACCTAACTCCGTCATTACGCTGGCCGTGGCTCACGACCCGAAGGCTAGCCTATCTTGGAATTGGCACTTGATAACCAATAAATCTTCCGGCAAGATTACTATGGGTGACTATGCATGGAGTGCCTTCTGGCTGGCTTACAACTTGTACAAGGAGGAAAAGCCCCTTCATCGAGAGGTATTGGCGTCAAGTGTGGCTGAGTTTATGAAAGCAGATCCGACTTCAAAGTTGCCTGGTGGGGTGACGATGTCCCTGCACAAGGCTGCAACCAAAGCGATAGCGGCAGCCAGTGCGCGTTTGTCATGAACAGGGAGCCATGTGAACCTGTGCAACGACCGTCAAGCGAGAACGAGCTAACCCCAAGGGAGTTCCCCCGGCTCTGCGGGCGATTACGGGACGAGGACTGGTTGTTTACAAAAACGTACTCAGAGATCGAAGGGCAATGGAAGTCGTGTCGTACCAGGCGTCCGACTTCCTGAGGCAATAAATTCGGTGATCGTCGCCAATAACTCGTTGCAGTTCCCGCGAGGAATTGGTGTCTGTAAAATTCTTGAGGGCGTGGAACCTTGGAAGGCCGGCGAGGACGCCGGCGCTCCCAGGCTCCCCCGCTCCCCGAGTGACGCGAGCTACCGCGCCGAGCAGGTCTCGAAGGTGAAGGTGTCCTGCACGGGCTCGGCGGCCTGGCCCGAGGGGTTCTTGTACTCCTTCGTGACGCCCGTCGCCGTGTCGGTCACCTCGACGGTGAAGTCGACGTTGGTCGTGGCGGCGAAGAAGACCCAGAACTTGTCGAAGGGGCCGCAGGCGTCGATCACCTTGACCAGCATCTCGACGTTGTCCCGGTCGAAGAACCAGACGAAGCCGGAGTTGTTCGACACTGGCACCACGCGCCCGGCGCCGGTCGTGCCGTTCGCCAGACGCCAGACCACCTCGACCTTGAAGCGGTCGCCGAGGAGGCAGAGAGTGTTGTCATCCTCGCGGCAGGGGGCCGTCTGGCCGTCGTCGTCGAGGATCGTGACGCTGGTCGTCCGGCGCTCGTCATCCAGGAGGGCGCCGCCCGTGGGATCGCTGAGGAGCACGCGGAACGATTCGTTGCCCTCCCGTTCGCCATCCTTCAGGAGGGGAATCCGGATCGTCTGGGAGCGCTCGTCGCCGGGCGCCCAGGAGAGGGTGCCCGAGACGGGGGTGTAGTCCCGGCCCGCGGTCGCGCTCAGGTCGGCGGTCGAGAAACGGACCGAAACGGCTCCCCGCGAGCCCCGCGAGCGCTCCACGACGACCACGGCCGTGCCCGCGTCCTCGATCGCCTGGAAGGAGCGCTCGTCGAACTTGAAGGTGCCGGGGCGGCGGTCGTCGTCGTCGCCATCGTCGTCGTCGTCGCCGAGATCGGCACGGTCCAGGATCCGCAGCACGGCGGTGCCCCGCTCGTCGTCCAGGACGGCGCCGCCCGTCGGGTTGCTCAGGATCAGGCGGACGGTCTCGCTCCCCTCGTCGAGGGAATCGTCGAGAATCGTGACGGTGAACGACTTGCGGCTTTCGTCCCCAGGACCCCACGTCAGGGTGCCGGACGCGGCGGTGTAGTCCTGTCCCGCGGTGGCGGTGCCGTTGGCGGTGCTGTACTGGACCGACACCGTGCCGTTTTCGCCGCGGGAACGCTCGACGGTGATCGTGGCGACGCCGGCCCCCTCGACGACCCAGAACTCCCGCTCGTCGAACTTGATCAGCCCGGCGCCGCCGTCATCCTCGTCTTCATCGTCGCCATCATCATCGCCGTCGTCATCATCATCGCCATCATCATCACCGCCATTGCCGTCCCCGCCGTTGTCGTCGCCTCCTCCGCCGCCGCTCCCGCCGTCGTTGGCGAGGATCACCAGGATGGAAGCGCCGCGGTCGGCGTCGATCGAGGCACCGCCGGTCGGATTGCCGAGGGTGAGCTCGATCCTCTCGCTCCCCTCCGCCTGCGAATCGTTGAGGATCGGGACCGTGAATGTCCTGTCGCTGCCATCTCCGGGACCCCAATTCAGGGTGCCCGAGACCGCCGAGTAGTCCTGGCCGGCCGTCGCGCTGCCGTTGGCGGTGCTGTAGCGGACGGACACGGCGCCGTCCTCTCCCTGGGAGCGCTCGACGGTGATGATGGCAACGCCGGCGTCCTCCCGTACCTCGAAGCTCTCCTCGTCGAACTTGAGCGTCCCGGGTCCATCCGCCAGGGCTGGAGCCGCCGGAAGCAAGAGAAAAGCGCCTGCGATCAGAAGAGTGCACAACTTCTTCATAGATCCTCCAACAAAGCCCGAGGTTTGACCTGGTCCGGAGGCCACGCTACCTCCCTCGGGAGTGAGACAGGCGAGAAGAGGCGAGGGAACAAAAGGAAGTGACGCGAGACGGGACGAGCTGCAGCTACCCGGTTCCGCTTCTGACGCCCCGCGAAACGATCAGCTCGCTCGCGTGGTCCCCCGGGAGTGGCTGCGAGAAGAGGAAGCCCTGAACGCCGTCGCACCCCAGCTCGCGCAGCCGGTCCTGCTGTCCGGAGTGCTCGACCCCCTCGGCAATGGTGCTCAGGCCGAGGCTGTGGGCGAGGAGGACGATCGCCCGGACGATCGCGAAGCTTCCGTCTCCCTGGTCGAGCTTGCCGATAAAGGAGCGCTCGATCTTCAGGGTTTCGATCGGGAACCGGTGGAGGTAGCTGAAGGAGGAGTGTCCGGTCCCGAAGTCGTCCAGCCAGATCCCGACTCCGAGGTCGCGCAAGCGGCGCAGGAGGCCGGCCGCCGAGTCGGCATTCTCGACGATCGCGCTTTCGGTGATCTCCAGCTTGAGCCTTTCGGGGGGTAGATCCGACTCCCGCAGCACCTCGGCGACCAGGTCCGGGAAGTCGGCACAGGCGAGCTGCCGGGCCGAGACGTTCACGCTCACGACCAGCGGCGAGCCGGCCGGGAGCCGATCCATCCAGGCGCGCATCCGGCGGCAGGCCTGACGGAGGACCTGACTGCCCAGCGCGAGGACCATGCCCGTCTCCTCCGCGAGCGAGATGAACTCCTCGGGGAGGATCAGCCCGCGCTCCGGATGGCACCAGCGCACCAACGCCTCGAAAGCCAGGAGCCCGCCGCTGACCGGCGAAACGATGGGCTGATAGTAAAGCTCGAAGGTCTGGCGTTCCACAGCCCGTCGCAGGTCGCTCTCCAACTGCAGACGCGCCAGCGCCCGGGCGCGCATCTCCTCGTCGAAGACCTCGGAGCGCCCGCCGCCCCGGCTCTTGGCCCGGTACATGGCGGTGTCGGCGTCCTCCAGCAGGCCGCTCGGGCTCTCGTACCCGGAGGCGCTCATCGCGATGCCCACGCTGGCCGAGGTGAAGACCTCCCGGCCGCCGAGGTCGAACGGGCCGGCCAGGGCCTCCTGGATGCGGATCGCCGCGCGGGTCGGGTCGCTGACGTCGCGGACGCCGGTGAGCAGGACGGCGAACTCGTCTCCCCCCAGGCGCGCCACGGTATCGCCCGCCCGGACGCATTGTTCCAGGCGCCGTGCCACCTCGACGAGCAGGCGGTCGCCGGCGGGATGACCCAGGCTGTCGTTGACGATCTTGAAACGGTCGAGGTCGAGGAACAGCACGGCGAAGAGGAAGCCCGGATCGCGCCGGGTGCGCGCCAGCACCGAAGCGAGCCGGTCGTGGAACAGGACGCGGTTGGGCAGCCCGGTCAGCCCGTCGTAGACCTTGCGCTCGGTGGTATCGGTCTGCGATCCCGCGATCCGGCAGGCCGTCCCGCCCTCGTGGCGCACGGCGAGGCCGCGGGTGAGCATCCAGCGGAATCCGCCGTCCCGGTGCTGCAGGCGGTGCTCGTTTTCGAAGTGGGGTGTGGCTCCCTGGAGGTGCGCTTCGAGGTCCGCCTTCAGCCGGTCCAGGTCCTCGGGGTGGACGCGGTCGAGCCACTCCTCGGGACGGTTGGAGACCTCGTCCTCCCGCAGGCCCAGCATGCCTTTCCAACGCGCGGAGAAGTAAACCTCGCCGGTCTTGAGGTTCCAGTCCCAGAGACCGTCGTTGGCCCCCTGCGCGGCGAGCGAGTAGCGCTCCTCGCTCTCGCGCAGGGCTTCGAGGGTGCGGGCCCGCTCGAGCGCGTAGCGGATCGCGCGCTCGAGGAGCTGGGCGTCCAGGCTCCCCTTGCACAGGTAGTCGGCCGCGCCCGCCCGCATGGCTTCGAGGTCGACCTCGCGGTCCTTTCTCCCGGTCAGCATGATGATCGGGGCCCGGCACCCCTCCGCAATGGCGGCGCGCAGGAGCTCGAGGCCGTTGCGCTCCCCCAGTTGATAGTCGAGCAGGTAGACGTCGTGGGCCTGCTCCCGGATCGCCGCGAGCCCGGCGTCGTAGCTCGCCGCCCACGCGAGACGGAAGCGGTCGCGGCCGATCTCCGCGAGGAGCTCCCGCGTGAGGACGTGCTCGTCCTCGTCGTCGTCGATGAGGAGGATCTCGACGGGCTTCATCCGGGTCCATCCCCCCCGTTGGGAAGCTCGACGATCTCCAGCCAGTACCGTCCCAGGGTCTTCATGAGATCGACCAGGGACTGGAAGGTGACCGGCTTCGTCACGTAGGAGTTGGCGCCCAGGTCGTAGCTGCGGAAGATGTCCTCCTCGGCCTTGGAGGTGGTCAGGACGACGACCGGGATCCGCCGCAGGGCGGGGTCGGCCTTGATCTCCTGCAGCGCCTCCCGTCCGTCCTTCCTCGGCATGTTGAGGTCGAGCAGGATGAGCCCGGGGCGCGGCGCCGCTTCCCCAGCGGAGTACCGGCCGCGTTGATGGAGGTAATCCATCAGCTCCTCTCCGTCCTCGACACACCGCAGATCGTTGGCGAGCCTCCCCTCGGCGACCGCGTCCTGGACGAGCATGCGGTCGTCGGCGTCGTCCTCGGCCAGCAAAATGGTGATCGGTCGGCTCTGACGCTTCATGGGACGTCTCCTCTCGACTGGCGGACCGGCAGGGTGACGAGGAAGCAGGCCCCCTGCCCGAGGGCGCTCTTCGCCGTGATGCTTCCGCCATGGCGCTGGACGATTTTCTCGCAGATCGCGAGCCCGATTCCCGTGCCCTCGTAGGCGGTGTGGCTGTGCAGACGCTGGAAGGGCTTGAACAGCCGGTCGAGGTACTTCTCCTCGAAGCCGATGCCGTTGTCCTCGACCCGGATCTGGCAGAAGCCCGGGGCCGCCGGAGGATTCATCCGGCCCTCGACCCGGATTTCGGGCGGGACTTCGGGACGCTGGAACTTGAGGGCGTTGCTGAGCAGATTCTGGAAGAGCTGGCGCATCTGGAGAGGATCGGCTTCGATGGCGGGCAGCTCGCGCAGCTCGACGCGGGCGCCGGTCTTCTCGAGGCGCAGCTCCAGGTCGGAGAGCACCTCCCGGGCCACGTCCGCGAGGGGAACGGGGACGAAAGGCTGCGCCCGGGTGGTCACCCGCGAATAGGCCAGCAGGTCCTGGATCAACGTCTGCATCCGGGCGGCCGCGCTCTGCATCCGCTCCAGATAGTCGCGCGCCTTGGCGTCCAGGGCGTCCGCGCAGTGGCTCACGAGCCGGTCGCCGAAGGCGCTGATCTTGCGCAGCGGCTCCTGCAGGTCGTGCGAGGCGACCGAGGCGAAATTCTCGAGCTCGCGGTTGCTGCGCGCCAGCTCGCGGTTGATCCGCTCGATCTCGCCCGTCCTCTCGACGAGGCTCTTCTCCCGGTGCTGGATCTGCTCGAGCATTTCATTGAAGGCGTCGACCAGGAGGCCGAGCTCCTCCCCTCTCACCCTGCCGGCACGCACCGAGAAGTCCTTGCGCTCGGAGACGATCCGGGCGGTCTGTACGAGTTGGAGGATCGGGCCCGAGATGACGCGCTGGAGCTTCGACGAGAGCGCCAGGGCGACCAGAGAGGAGGTGAGGAGGACCAGGGCACCGATGGCGGCGTACCGGGCGAGGCGCTCCTGGAGCTCTCCCAGGTCGGAATCGAGCAGCACCGTGCCCACCGTCTCGCCATCCCAGACGACCGGGATCGCGAGGCGGAGGTCGTCGCCGACAAAGCGATGTCCGGGCTCCGGCGGCGCGGCCGGGAGCTCGATCGTTCCGCCACCGCGGACGTACCCGGCCAGACGCCTGCCTTCGGCGTCGAAGATGCAGGCCCAGACCACGTGCTTCTCGGCCTCCAGAGCGGCCAGCGTCTCCTCGGCCCGCCGCGAGTCGTCGAACAGGATCGCCGCGGCGCTGTTGGACCCGATGATCTTGGCGAGGGTCGAGAGATCCGAGACGAGCAACCGCCGGAAGTAGGCGATGTCGTGGACGACAAAGGCGGTACAGGCGAGGAGCAGGGCCGCCGTGCTGGTCGCCATGATGATGGCGGTCAACTGGCGGCGGATGGACAGATCCCGCAGTCTGCGCATTCCTCAGCCCTTTCCGGCTCCGCCGACGACCTCTCCGAGCTCCAGGAGCCGGGAGCTGATCTTCAGCCCGGCGCGCTCGGCGGCCCCCTGGTTGATCTGGAACCGGACGCGGCTGCGCTCGACGACGAAGTTGATGATCCCGCCGGTCCGGGCGAAGCCCTCGTCCTCCCCCACGGTCAGCACGGGACGGTGCCCGACGCTCGCCAGGATCTGCTGGAACCGCGGCCGTTCGGACGCGCTGACGAAGAGGATCCGGCAGGCTGCCAGCTCGAGGATCTGCGAAGGGCGCCGGATCACGACCTGCCGGCCCATGACCGTCTTGCCGTCGATCGTCGCCTCGAGCTCGGGGCCGAAGGGATCCTGCCCCATCACGCAGAAGGTCACCGGCTCGCGCGGGTTGAGGAACGCGCCCTCCGGCCATTCCACGAACCGGGCGAAGTTGTAGAGGAAGGCGGCCTTGACCGCGTATTCACTGGTGACCAGCGACTGGGCGTTCGCCCTCGCGGGGACACCGGCGAGGGCCAGCACCGCAAGGAGAGCCTTCGCTGCGCGAAAGCTCAGAAACGCCATATCAGCTTCCCGTACAACCCGCGCTCCACCCCGGTCGGATGGGTCGGGATGACCTCCGGCGCGAACTCGACGTGGGACCCTTCCAGCAGGTCCTGTCCCACGAGCGAGAGCTCCAGGCGCGAGACAGGATTCCATCCCAGGCGCAGGTCCAGACTGACGTAGCTGTCGGTCGCCAGAGCCGGCAGCTCATCAACGTAGCGGGCGGTGAGGTCCAGCTCGAGGCCTCGCAACAGATCCAGCGAGGAGCGAAAAGCGAGCTGGTGGCGCGGGCTATCCCCCTCGACGCTCAGGTTCAGCGGATCGATGCCGGGCCGCTCGTGGAGCTGGACCCTGAGATAGGTGTAGGCCGCGCTCAGCCGCCAATTCCCGGCCGCCCGCCAGTCGACCGCCAGCTCCGCCCCCCAGGTCTCTCCGTCCAGATCGTTCGTCGGGTAGACCGGGACCACCAGGTGGGGGGGTGCCGGAGCGACCTCCGGAAACGGCTCGCCCGTGCGCGTGGCCCGCAGCCGGTCGTAGACGTTGTAGAAGGTGGCGACGTCGACGAACAACCCCGGCGCGAGCCCGGCCCGGTAGCCCAGCTCCCAGGCGAGGAGCTCTTCGGAGCCATAGTCCGGGTTGCCCAGGACGGTGAAGACGGCGGGCGGCGACGCGGGGAAAAGAGCGCCCGGGCCGGCCACCTCCGAGCTCAGACGGAGGTCGTGCTCGGCCCGCGACGGGGTGCGGATCGCCCGCGACACGGCCCCCCACAGCGTGTGCCGCGGCCGCGGAATCCAGACGGTCCGCAGGTTCGGCTGGAGCTCGAACCCGCTGTAGTCGTTGTGCTCGAGCTTGGAGCCGAGGATCAGCCACAGGCGATCGGGGCGGAGCGTCACCTCGTCCTGGAAGAACGCGCTGGCGAGATCGTCCGTGCGCCGTGCCGGATGGAGAGAAAGGAGCTCCGTACCCCGGATGTCGTCCCCCGTCCGGCGATACCCGAGACCCCACACGACGCGGTGGCGCGCGGTCGGCGCAAACCCATGCTGGAGCTCCACGTCGAAGGTGTCGCGATCCTCCTCCACCAGCGCTGCCGTCCGCTCCGTCCGGTCGTAATAGAGCTGCAGCGCGAGCTCGGACGTCGTGGACATCGTCCGCTGCCAGCGGCCCAGGAGGTGGCCGCCCCCGACCTGCATGTCGGTGTCCACGGTCCGCGGGACCGGGGACCGCAGGGACTGGAGCGTCAGGGTCTCGCCGCTCTCGCCGTCGTAGAGGTCCCCCTGGAGGGTGAGCCCGCTGCCGGGGAGCGTCGAATCGAGCCGGAACCCCGCTCGGCTCATCGACCAATCGTCCGCCCCTGCGCCCCCGGTCAGGCGCTCGCCGCTCCCGCGGTCGAACGTCTTGGCGTAGACGCGATAGGCCGCGGAGGCCCCCAGCGAGCCGCCGTAGCGCAGGCCGAGGAATCCCCGCTCCTCGGAGCCGCCGCCGGCCGTCACCAGCCCTCCCGCGGTCTCGCGGGCGGACCGGGTGAGCACGTTGATGACGCCGTTGACCGCGTTCGCTCCCCAGAGGGTCGCCCCCGGACCCCGGATGACCTCGATGCGGTCCACGTCTTCGAGGAGGAGGTCCTGGACGTCCCAGAAGACGCCCGAAAACAGCGGCGTGTAGACGCTGCGCCCGTCCACCAGCACCAGCAGCTTGTTGGCGAACCGGCCGTTGAAGCCGCGGGCGCTGATCGCCCACTTGTTGGCGTCGATGCGGGCGACCTCGAGGCCGGGGACCATGCGGAGGGCCTCGGGGATGCTGGTGGCCCCCGAGCGCCGGATGTCCTCCTGGGTGATGACGAACACGGCGGCCGCCGCCGCGGAGATCGGCTCGGCGCGCCGGGAGACCGAGGTGACCTCGACCTGCATGAGCTCCTCGATGCTCAGCTCGGTCAGGTCGACCGGGCGCTCGGGCTGCGAGGGCGGCTGTCCCGCGGCGGGGAGGCAGAACAGCACGAGCAGCAGCAGGCCCGGAATGCGGCTGCAGCGCTTCTCCAGAGATCCGGCCGGATAGGACGGTCGGCGGCGAGTTGCCACGGCTCCTCCTGGCGCGAGGAAGACTCCCTCGCCGAAGATCGAAGATGGACGACGTTGGCGGGAATCTTAGCTCGATCTTCGGCGGAGAGCCACTCTCTTTGCAGATCCATGGCTTCCGCCGTGCTCTTCCGGCGCGATCGTTCAGGAGCGGGGCCGGCGCGCAGCCGGCCGCTCCTCAGGGATTCAGTGGGCGAAGGAGATCGACGGCTCCGCCTCGACCTGCGAGCAGGACTTCGCCAGGAGCTGGCAGAGGTCGACGCGGCGCCGCTCGATGTCGCCGAAGCTGTGGATGCCGTTGCACATGTCGATCGACAGAGGGTTGCCGGTGAGGAATGCCGAGAGCTGAGCCTCCTGGCCGGCGGCGCGAGGCTCGACGTGCTTGAAGACGGTGTCGGTTTCGCCGCCGTGGCAACCGTTGCAGGTATTGAGCGACAGGTTGTGCCGAACATCGTTCCGGATGCTGGTGCAGGCGGGCGGCGGGCCGTCCCAGTTGAAGTCGAGCGCGTGATGCGAGCGGCCGCCGCGGAAGGCCACGCCGTTCCAGGTCAACGGCACGATGTGCTGGTTGTTGAGGATGGCGCTCGCATTGGCGTTGGCGTAGTTGGCGAGGAGCGCCGAGCGCTGGTGGCCGTTGGCTGGCGTCTGAGCGACGGTGAACTGCAGCAGCGGCGCCGGTCCGAGGCTCCCTGGATCCGGCTGCAGGCGGAATTCCCGCAGCTCCCAGGGGCTGGTGAGGAACTCGTTCGTCCGGAGCTGGTTGAGAGCGCTGCCGTTGGGTTTGGCCGGCGAGGCGCCGATGGAGGCGAACCGGTCGGTGATCTCCTGCAGGGCGGCGTTGTACCGGTCGCCGGAGGGGATGCTGCCCAAAGAGTGCCAGGAGCGGGCCCAGTCGAGGACCTCGCTGCAGTCGGCAGCGTCGAGCCCGTACTCCAGGATGACGACGAACTCGGAGGGCTGGCCATTGCTGCGCAGCACGCCGAACACGAAACGCCCCTCACCCGCGGTGACCCCGGCCGAGTAGCCGGAATTCTGGCGCAGGTCGAGCCGCGACACGATGGCCAGGAGCCGCAGCGGCGCCAGGGTCATATCCAGGACGTCATCGTCCTGGCCGTCCGCCAAGTCCCAGGGATCGACCACGAGGGTCTTGATGTTGGGCCGGGCGGGCGACGTATCGCCATTGATCGTCTGCGGACTATGCCACTGCCCGAGCCAGCGGAGAGTGAGGTCCGAGAGCTCCTGCGGGTCGGTCGTTCCGAAGATGCCCTCCGCGAGCCGGCCGAAGGTCCAGGCCCCCTGCGTGGCGGGCTGGTACGCCGGCTGCGGGCAGTCGTTGCGCCAGGTCGTGCGGTAGCAGTCCTCGACCACCGACAGGTCGGTGATGAACAGCTCCTTCCTGGGGACGACGGTGCACTTGGATTTGAGCGGAAGGGTGCTCACATCGCGGCTCGTGCGCACCTTCAACTGATCCTCGGCGGTCCCGTCTTCGGTACGCATGGTGGCCGCGAAGAGCGTCGCGGTCACGGCGAGGACGGCCAGCATGGTCACCACTCGGGCATGCAGACGGAGAGAGCTGAGCATGTCTCCTCCTAGGGTGTGAGCCCCGACATCATTGTCAGGGAAATGCGGGTCCTACTACGGAGAGTGAGTGGCAGTACTACTATCGTGACAGAGCCGCCGAAGATCCGCCTGCCCCCCGGGGGATGGTCTCCTCAGGCGTGCAGCCCCGCCGCTCCACTACGGGCAGGCGGGCCGCTCCACAGTCCCGCCCGCTCCAGGAAGGTCTCGATCCCCTCCGCGTCGAGAGCATGGGACAGCAGGTATCCCTGACCGTAGTCGCAGCTCATCGCCCGGAGCCGCGCCAACTGCCCCTCCGTCTCGACCCCCTCGGCCACCACCTTCATGTGAAGGCTGTGCGCCAGGCTGACGACCGCGCGGACGATCTCGTCTCTCTCGCCCTCCGGTCCCATGCCGCGGATGAATGAGCGGTCGATCTTCAGGATGTTGACCGGGAACTGCTGGAGTGAGCTCAGGGACGAGTAGCCGGTCCCGAAGTCGTCGACGCACAGGCCGATGTTCAGCGACTTGAGGTGCCGCAGCAGCTCCACGGCGGTGTCCGGATTCTCGAGGATCGCGCTCTCCGTGATCTCCAACCGCAGGCTCTCCGCCCGGAGCCCCGTTCTCTGGAGGATGGTGCGGACCTGCTCGATGAGATCGGCCTGCAGGAGCTGCCGCCGCGACAGATTCACGTTGATCGCGAGAGGCGGGTCGGACGGGTGGTCCCGCTGCCATTTGTGGATCTTCTCGCACGCTTCGGAGAGGACCCAGCGTCCGATCGGAAGGATCAATCCCGTCTCCTCGGCTACCTGGATGAACTGGTCGGGCGGGACGAGGCCCCAGACCGGATGCCGCCAGCGAACCAGGGCCTCGAATCCGGTCACGCTGCCATCCTCCAGGGACACGATCGGCTGATATTGGAGCCCGAAGCTCGCCTGCTCGACGGCGTGCCGCAGGTCGGTTTCGAGGCGCAGCCGGTCCAGCGCTGCAAGGTGGAGCGCCTCGTTGAACACCTCGTGCCGTGATCGGCCGAGGGCCTTGGCCCGGTACATGGCCGCGTCCGCGTCGCGCAGGACCTCCTCCGGCCTGTCGTACCCGGCCGTGCCGAACGCGATGCCGATGCTCGCGCTGACAAAGAGCTCGTGGCCGTCGACCTGGAGAGGAGCGGCCAGCCGCTCCTCGATTCGCAACGTGAGCTTCTCGACGTCCTCGGGACTATGAACGTCGTCGAGCAGGACCGCGAACTCGTCCCCCCCCAGACGCGCCACGGTGTCGCCCGGACGGACGGAGGTCTCCAGCCGTCGGGCAATCGCGACGAGCGCCCGGTCGCCGCTCAAGTGCCCGAGGCTGTCGTTGATCAGCTTGAACCGGTCGAAGTCGAGGAAGAGGACCGCGAAATGGAAGTCCTTGCGCCGCTTGGCCCGGGCGAGCGACAGGCCCAGCCGGTCGAGGAACAGGGAGCGGTTGGCCAGGCCGGTCAGCGCGTCGTGGAACGCGTCATGGAGGAGCTGGTCCTCCACGTCCTTGCGCTTCGTGATGTCGGTCAGGGAGCCGGCGATGCGCGTGGCCCGGCCGTCGCCGTTGCAGAGGGCGATGCCCCGGCTGAGCATCCAGCGATAGCTTCCGTCCCGGTGCCGCATGCGGTGCTCGCATTCGAAATGCGATCCCGATCCTGTCGGGTGCGTGCCGAGCGCCTCTTGCAGCTTCGGCAGATCGTCGGGATGCACACGCTCGAACCACTCGTGGGGGCTGCTGCTCAGCTCGGACTCACCGTATCCGAGCATCTCCTTCCAGCGCGGCGACAGGTACATCTCGTTTTTCTCCAGGTCCCAGTCCCACAAGCCGTCGTTGGCCCCCTGGGCCGCGAGGATGTACCGCGCCTCGCTCTCGCGCAGGGCGGCCTCCCCCCTGCGCCGCTCCTGGATCTCGGTCTCCAGTTCCCGTGTCCTCTCGCGCACCCGCTCCTCGAGGCTCTTGTTCACGTCGACCAGGAACCGCGAGGCGCTGGAGGCGACGAGGGTCACGAGCAGCGTCGACAGCACGAAGAACAGGATCTCCACCTGACTGGTCAGCTCCGAGACCCGGCGCAGGTCCAGGCTTGCTCCCTTGGCGCGCTGCCTCTCCTCCCGTTCCCACTGCGGCAGGAGCCTGGTCAGGATCTCGCGGCTGAGGGGATCGGAACGCAGCGAAAGCTCCGCGATGGCGCGCTCGTTGTCGATGCCGAAGCTCTCATAGGCTCGCGACCAGGACGCGCGGAGATCCCGCCAGGCCTCGGCGACCCGGCCGGCCGGCGGGGTCGCGCTCCCGGGGATCGCCCGCACCCGCTCGATCTGGGCTTCGATCCGCGCGAGCCGGTCCGCGAACTCCGCCCCAGCCTGCGGGCTCAACCGTTCGGGTCCCTCCGCCGAGAGGACTCCCGCCAGAAGCGAGATTTCCCGGCGGGCTTCGCTCAGGCGCTGTCCGATGGACGCGATGAGGAGTTGCCGCTCGATGCCGCGCTGCAGGTCCGCGAGGCTCTTCGCCCGGGACCGCTCGCCCCAGGCATGGATTCCGAGATTGAGCGAGAAGAACACCAGGATCGCCAACAAGGCCCCGAACAACCGTGTCCGCATCGTCATCGGAGCGTGCTCCCAATGTCAGGACACCAGCGGGTAACCCCTCTCGCCGGGTCGTTTGCCATCGATCCGCAAAACCTTCACCCCTTCCGGGATCCGGTTGGCCCGCACCAGCGCGATGGCTCCCGGGATCTCGCGCGCAAGGCTCGCCGACATCTCCGGCGAGCCCGTGATCTTCGGAGCGATCTGCGCCCCGTCACCGAACAACTTGTTGATCCAGTGGTGCTGGTACTGAACCTCGCTCCGCTGCCCATAAATCTTCCTGAGCAGGACCTTCCGTTCCAGAGAGCCGCGGGGGGGCATCAGCAGGGTGATCGTCAGATCTTGCGACCAGAGCTGGCGCTCTCCAAGGAAGATCTGCTGCAGCTCCGACAGGCTGAGGTCCTCGACGGGAACCTGCTCGTGGACGATCACCGCGACCGGAGGCCTGGCCGCGTCCGCCGGGGGGGTCACCGGAAGCAGAGCGCACACGAGGACGGCGTTCAGGAGGGCGGTCCAACGAGGGGAAGCCAGGGCGCGCGGCATCGTTCGGAGCTCACCCGCCGGGATCCGGGGCATCGGTGCCGGGATCCCGTGACGGGTGCAAAGTACTTTTGCAAGATCGGGGCCGGAGCCCCAAATGATTGACCGGACTGGAATTGATGCCCCGGTCTAGTAGACCGGCAGCTCGCCTGTCGAGACCACGGTGTCGAACGTCCCATCCTCCCGGCAGGGCGCAAGCAGTCCCGGCTTCCAGGCCTTGAGCTTGGCCCGGAACGTGGTCTCCAGCTCCTCGCGGCCGATCTGGTCCAGGAAGGCGCGCAACGCGCTCTTGTAGGCGCTGCAGCGCGCCCGGACCGTCTCTTCGGACTCCAGGGTGAAGGCCGCCACCGGACGGTCCACCTCCCCGACGCCGTACCCCAGGATCGAGTGGTGGACGACCTCCCACTCGAGAAAGTCCCTGTAGGTCCTGAGCTTCATCGCGCGATCGAGAGCCTGGATTTCGCCGCGCGCCCCCGGATACTTCTTCAAGAGCCGCTCGTACGACCGATCCCAGAACACCTTGATCACGCGCATCTTCGACACGCCGGAGACGCTCTCCCCGGCGGCGAAAAGGCTGACGGCGAGGAAATCGAACACCGCTTCGCGCAAGGCGTCCGGAAACTGGTACCTGTAGAGGAAGTCGAAGGCGAGATGGGTGTGGATCTCCTCCGCGAACTTCGGGCGGGAGAGGAAAGCGGTCAGGCAGAGGTCGAACAGCTCGTGAGCCGCCGGGTGCGTCTTCTGCCTCAGCTCCTCGACGCGCTTCTGGAGGGCCTCGGTCTGCAGCTCCGGAGCCTTGGAGAAGAGCTCCTTGGCCATCGCCACGACGAAGCCCGTGATCAGGGAGGACTCTCCGCTCCTGGTCACGTTCTGGGGGAGGGAGAACGCCTCGTACTGCGGGGAATCGACGCCGACCGCGTCGAGGAACGCGAGCGGCGTCATCGCCAGAGCGGGGAGGCCTCCCCCCGGCGAGAGGCGGTGGCGCGCCAGCGACGCGAGAAAGCCGTCGAGCGCCGCCGTCTCACCCGAAGCGCACAGGACCCGGAACAGGCGGCTGTCGAGCAGGTAGCGGAAGGGGATCTCCCTGCGGCCTCGCCGGCGGCGACGGGCCAGCCCGGCGGCCGGATCTGCCGGGTCCGTTGCGGTGAAGGAATCGCGATCCACAGTCGGCGAATGATATCCGCTGCCGCCCCTCCAGGGCTCGCGCACCGCGTTGACAAAGCTCCGTCTGTGATTCAAGATTCGGTCAAATCAAGGATCGGACAGCGCGCTCTCCGCGGTGAGCTCCCTCGTGGGAAATCCCTGGAGCGGTGTGGACTGTCGTCCGGACAAGGAGGAACGCATGCGCCGTATCGCCTGGTCCGTGGCCCTGGCCCTCGCCTGTCTTGCCGCGGCGGGGGGTGGCCTCCAGGGTCCGGCGGGTGGCGCCGGGTCCACCGGTGCCTCGCCGCCCGCCCCCGCCTGTGGGACGCCCCCCACCAGCATCACCCTCTCTCCAATGGTTCCTTGTGACGTGAACGCCACCAGCGGCACCCTCCAGGGGCTCCAGAACGACTTCGACGTCTACTCCTGGAATTCCTTCATCGCCCTCAATTGGCCGGTCTCGGCGAGCGGCGCCGTCGAGCCCGGGGTCAAGATCGGGCAGAACGGCGACAACCCCACGGTCTGGGAGACCTGGTCGGAGTCCAGCGACATCTTCCTCGCCGGAGGAGCGCCTCCCCCGCCCTTCGGCCAGCACACCCCGCCCCCGGCGGCGTGCCAGAACCTCTACACGCCGGGCATGCGGGTGGTCACCCAGATCGGCAAGACCCTCCTGGAGGAGGACGTCCAGCCCTTCAAGACCGGACCGCTGGTGGACCAGAACGGCCAGTACACGCGCTTCGAGATCACCGTCAACGAGAATATGTTCGACACCATCGTCGGGTACCAGCTCTACAACCAGCAGGGGCAGCAGGCCTATGCGTCAGCCGGCAACTCCGTCCAGTTCCTCTGCGGGTCCAACCCGACCTCGCAGGTCGGCGCCATCATGGCCAAGGCGGCCTGGAAGGTGCTCGGTAAGGGGGACAACCCCGGCCGCTTCCATAAGGTCCAGGCCCTCGTCTACACGCCGGACGCCAAGGACCTGAAGGACCGGTGCGTGCTTCAGACCCTCGGGATGGTGGGGCTGCACATCGCCCACAAGACCACCAGCGCGCCGCAGTGGATCTGGTCGAGCTTCGAGCAGGTGGACAACGCGCCGGACCAGGGGCAGGTGGAGCCGGCGGGCAGCCATTTCAATTACTACAACGCCGGCTGCAAGGGGTGTCCGGTCAACGAGCCGCCCCCGCGGCCCTGGAACGCCTCGATCCCGGGGCAGCCGGCCACGCAGGTGGAGCGCGTGATCCCCATCGCCCCCTCCACGGCCCAGCTCAACCAGACCGCCGCGGCGCTGCTGCGCAGCGTCAATCCGGCGTCCGTCTGGCAGTACTACGAGCTGATCAGCACCCAGTGGCCGACGCAACCGGCCGCGGCCTCCACCTTCTGCCCGCCGCCGGGCGGGCCTCCCGTGAAGAAGAGCCCCGCCCTCCTCAACGAGACCGACGGCAACCCGGCCCCCCAGTTCCTGGCCAACGCCACGCTGGAGACCTACATCCAGGGCAGCGTGCCGAACGTCTCTTCGAGCTGCATCCGGTGCCACCACGCGGCCACGGCGACCACGGGGGACACCGCCGACTTCACCTACCTGCTGGAGCGCGCCGAGAGCGTGATCGCCCCGCCTCCGGCCCCCTCGACTTCAGGAGGCATGCAATGAGCGACGCCGCGCGCATGGAAAGCTTCATCGGCCTGTCCCAGGCCCTGACCGGGATCTCCCGGAGCGTTCTCGCCCCGGACCTGGATCCCATCGACCTCAAGAGCACTTATCTCCAGACCCTGGACCAGCAGATCGGTCCGCCGGCCACGGATGCGCTGCTGCAGCTCTACGTGGATCTCAAGCAGCAGGGGCTCTCGGACGAGCAGATCGCCCAGACCATCCTCGAGCCGCCGCTGCCCCCTCCTCCCGCCGGCATCGACCCTGTGGCGCAGGCGGCGCAGGCGCGCTCGATCATGAAGATGTGGCTCCTCGGCTCCTGGTACATGCCGACCCTGCCCGGGCAGGCGGAGGACCTCAGCGGGACCGTGATCTCGGCCAACGCCTACACGGGAGGGCTGGCCTGGACCATCGCCCAGGCCCACCCCATGGGCTACAGCGAGCTGTCGTTCGGCTACTGGGCGACGCCGTCGCCCCCGCTGCCGGACGGCATCCCCGTGCAGCAGACTCCCCCGCCGCAGGTGGTCGTGCCTTCGGCGCAGACGCAGCCTTCCGCAGGAGGGGACCATGCCTGACGAAAAGACGTACGACGTGGTAATCGTGGGCGCGGGCATCGCCGGCGCCATCGTGGCAGAGCGGCTCGGCCGCGCCAGAAAGCGCGTCCTGATCCTTGAAGCCGGACCCGGCATCCCGCCCAACCGCAACGACTACATGCAGAGTTTTTACATGGCGAGCGCCAAGGTGGTGGAGTCGCCCTATCCGCCGCCGGTCGAGGACCCGGAAACACCCCTCGATCCCGCGCTCCAGAACACCCCGCGCCCCACCACCCTCACGCTGAGCACTCAAAAGATGAACGGCGTGCCCCTCTGGCGCGATCCCAAGCGGAGCTATTTCCTTTACAAGGACGGCAGCCTCCCGTTCGGCAGCACCTATGAGCGCGTGGCCGGCGGCACCACCTGGCACTGGGTGGGCACCTGCCTGCGGCTGCTCCCCACGGACTTCAAGGAGCGCTCCGACTACGGCGTGGGCGTGGACTGGCCCATCACCTACGAAGACCTGATGCCCTGGTACGACGAGGCCGAAAAGGTGATAGGCGTGGCCGGCGACCAGGCCACGGAGGACATCCTCTCCCAGCAGACCGGCATCCCCTACGGCATCGGACACCAGTTCCCCATGCGGGGGATCCCCCCGAGCTACCTCGACCAGACCCTGTCCCAGGCGGTGGACGGCACCACCTTCGACAACCTGCCGGTGCTGGTGAGCCCCACCCCCCAGGGACGCAACTCCCAGCCCTACCAGAACCGCCGCGTCTGTGAGGGGAACACCAACTGCACGCCCATCTGCCCGATCCAGGCGAAGTACGACTCCACGGTCACCCTGGGCGACGCCCTCCAGACCGGCTTCGTGGACCTCCAGCCCCAGTCCGTCGCCACCCGGCTGGCGGTGGACGGCGACGGCCGGATCGATCACGTGGAGTACATCCAGTACCAGAAGCCCAACAGCAGGGAGGGCGCGGTGACGAAGACGGCGCGCGGCACGCTCTACGTGCTGGCCGCCCACGCCGTGGAGACGCCCAAGATCCTCCTCAATTCCGCCACGGACTGCCTGCCGAACGGTGTGGCCAACAGCAGCGATCAGGTGGGACGCAATCTGATGGATCACACCACCTATCTGGCCTGGGCTCTGATGCCGGAGGGCCGTCCGGTGTATCCCTACCGCGGCCCGATCTCCACGTCTGGCATCGAGAGCCTGCGCACCGGCCCGTTCCGCAGCCAGCGGGCCGCTTTCCGCATCGAGATCGGCAACGAGGGGTGGAATTGGCCTACGGGCGATCCCTACACCACGACCCTGGACCTGATCAACGGCACCAACAACGGCGCTCTCAACCCGGAGCACCATCGCCTCTACGGCCCTGCCCTGGTCAACAAACTGAACGACCTGTTGACCCGGGAGTTCCGGCTGGCGTTCCTGGTCGAGCAGGAGCCCGATCCCGCGTGCCGGGTCACCCTCTCCCAAACCTATACCGACCACCTCGGCATCCCGCGGCCCGAGATCAACTACAACCTGACGGAGTACACCCGGCTGGGCTTCCAGGCCGCGGACCGGGCGGCCCGTCAGATCTTCGCGTCCGCGGGCGCCCAGCCGTTCACCACCTGTGACAAGCACAACCCGGGGACCTTCGAGCTCGACGGTACGCCCTACAACTACTATGGCGCGGGCCACGTCCTGGGCACCTACCGCATGGGCGCCAGCCGCGCGGCCTCGGTGGTTGACCGGCTGCAGCGCTCCTGGGACCACGACAACCTCTTCCTGATCGGCGGCGGCGTCTTCCCCACCGTGGGCACGGCGAACCCCACCCTCACCATCGCGGCCCTCAGTTGCTGGGCCGCCCAGAGCATCCTCAGCGCCTTGCCGGCGACGGCGTGAGCCCCTCGCTCGCGGCCCGGCACGACAGCCGGGCCGCGAGCTTCCCGAAACGGATTCGAAATTCCGACATCTTTCCTTGAGGCCGGGGATCGTGGCATCCTTGGTCGATCCGCTCCACCCCACCCGAAGGAGACGTCGATGGTTTCTCCCCGTGCCCTCTCTTCCCTCGTTCTGGCGGCGATCCTCTCCCTGTCCAGCCTCCCCGCCAGGGCTGCCTCCAGGGCGGCGACATTCCCCGAGATCAAACAGAGCGAGCGCGAGCTGACCGGCGTGCCCGGATACGAGAACGCGCCGGCGGTCGTGCTGTTCAAGAAGGGCAAGTTCTCCGTCCTGGATTCGGAAGGCCGGTACAATCCCACCTTCGTGGTCCAGGTCCGGCGCAAGATCCTCACGGAGGAGGGGAAGAAGTACGGCGAGGCCTCCCTGTTCCATAGCAAGCAGGTGAAGCTGCAGCGGCTTGAAGGGCGGACGGTGCTGCCGGACGGCCGGGAGATCCCCCTTCCGAAGGGGGCGACGTTCAAGCGGACGATCTCCAAGACCGAGAAGCTGTTCATCACCTCGATCGCCTTCCCCGCGGTGGAGGTCGGGGCCATCCTCGACTATCAATACGAGATCCGGATCCCTTCGATCTACTACTTGGAGCCCTGGTATTTTCAGGAGGAGGTGCCGACCCTCGACTCGGAGATCCTCTACGTGGTTCCCGAGGCGCTCCGCGTCCGGACCGGGCTCCAGGATCCCCTGCAGACCGGGGTCAAGCAAAACACGGAGCAGAACTTCTCCGGATGGAGGGTCATGGCCTGGGGCAAGAACCTGCCGCCGATCCCCGCCGAGCCGAGCGGATTCCCCTTCGCCGACCTCGCGAGCCGGTTCCTGGTGATCCCCGTCGAGATCGTCGACCCGGCCGGAAGGTCGACCGAGCTGCTCAAGACCTGGGAGAGCACCTGCGCGCTGTATGCGAAGGCCTATGAGAAGGCCAAGCGCAAGTCGAGCGTGGCCGTGCAAAAGGCGCGGGAGCTGGCAGGTGCCGGAAGCAACGGCGAAAAGGCGCGGGCCGTATACCGCTTCGTGCGCGACGAGATCGAGACCGTGGACAATCTGGGAGTGCATCTCCCGGAGGACTCGACGGCCGACTCCGTGCTCGCGGCCCGGCGTGGCGACTACGCCGAAAAAGCCTTGCTCCTCCAGAGGATGCTGATGAGCCTGGGCATCCCGGCCCGCCTCGTCTGGGCCGCCGAACGGGATAGCGGGCAGATCAACCTGGCCTTCACCACGCCGTGGTGGTTCGAGCGCGTGATCGTGGCCGCGGAGATCGACGGCCAGCGGGTGTTTCTCGACCCGTCGGACCGCCGCCTGGCCTTCGGCCGCCTCGCGCCCGGCCTCGAAGGGATGCAGGCCCTCCTCTACGACGCCGAGAAGCCGGAGCCCGTAATCCTCCCGGTCACGCCCTACGAGGAGAGCCTCCGGCGGGCGTCTCTCGACCTCGACCTCGACGCCTCCGGCCGCCTCGTGGGACGGGGCACGCTCCGGCTCGCCGGGCACCACGCATGGACCCGGCTCCGCTGGAAGGAGAACGCCGAGGAGGCCGCCAAGGCCTGGAAGGAATGGCTCGCCGGGGAGCTCACCGGTTTCGAGATCACCGACATCAAGGTCACGGAGGCCGTGGACGACACGCGCGTCGAGGTGACCTGGTCCATGGCGCAGCGGGAGGAGGAGGTCCTGGGGGACGAGGCGACCTTCGATCCCAGCCGGCCGCTCGGACCTGTCAAGCAGCCCTTCCAGGCTCCGGCCCCGAGCCGCATCTCCCCCGTCCTGTTCGCCTTCGCCGATCGCGACGAGATGGAGGTCACGCTGCGCTGGCCGGAGGGCTGGATCCTCGAGACCCTCCCCGCCAGCAAGCAGGCGCTCACCGCCGCCGGCACCTTCGAGGCTGCCGTCGAGCTCGACGAGGCGGCCCGCCGCGCCGTCTATCGCCGCCGCATGGACATCAAAGATCGGCAGTTCGCCCGCCAGCACTACCCCGCGGTCCAGAACCTCTTTGGCCAGGCCGAGAAGAGCGACGCCCAGCCGCTGGTGTTCGTAAAGCGGTAGCAGGAGGTGAGGGGCCGGCCGGCGTCCCTTCGTTCCTGTAGTAGCCTTGTCGCCCCGCGGCCGGATCCTGCCCTCCGCCGCCCCCACGCTCATGACGCGATCCGACCACCCCTTCCGCCGAGAGCTTGCCGCGGCCGCCCGATTGGCCGCGCCGGTGGCCCTCGTACAGCTCGGGATGATGCTCATGGGCGTGGTCGACACGATGATGCTCGGCCACGTCTCGGCGGAAGCCCTCGCGGCCGGCGCCCTGGGGCATATCGTGAGCATCTGCCTGCTCATGTTCGGGACGGGAGTGCTGTGGGCTCTCGATCCGCTGATCTCTCAGGCCCATGGGGCGGGAGACGCCCGGGCCGTGGGCATCCACCTCCAGCGCGGGGTAATCATGGCGGGGCTCCTTACCATTCCGTTCGCCGCCGCCCTCTGGGACGTGCAAGGCTTCCTATTGTTCCTGCGGCAACAGCCGGAGGTAATCGGAGACGGGGCGGCCTACGCCCGGGCCATCATTCCGGGCATCCCGGCCTTCCTCCTGTTCGTCACCCTGCGGCAGACGCTGCAGGCGATGAGCATCGTGCGTCCGGCGGCTATCGCCATCATCTTCGGCAACGTCGCCAACGTGGTGGGCAACTACGCCCTGATCTTCGGCAAGCTCGGCGCTCCGGCCCTGGGAGTGGCGGGGTCGGCGTGGTCCACCTCGATCTGCCGGTGGGCCATGTTCCTCTATCTGCTCCTGGCGGGACGCCGTGCCCTTGCCCCGTTCTGGCGCGGCCTCACGGCCGAGGCCGTGTCCCTCCGCGGGCAGGCCCTCCTGCTCCGGATCGGACTGCCCATCGGCCTCCACAACTCCGTGGAGCTCCTGGTCTTCGCCACCGTGGCGCTGCTCATCGGGAGGATGGGCGTCCACGAGCTGGCCGGTCACCAGATCGCCATCAACCTGGCGAGCCTTTCGTTCATGATCCCGTTGGGCATTGCCGGCGCCGCCGCCACCCGGGTGGGCAATGCCATCGGCCGGGAGGACATGGGCGGAGCCCGCCGGGCGGCCGGGGCCTGCGTCCTCCTCGGGGGCGGAGCGATGCTCGCCTTCGCTCTCCTGTTTGCGGCATGGCCCGAGCCCCTGGCCCGTCTCTATACAGCGGACCCGGCCGTGATCGCCATGACCGCCCTCCTCCTCCCCATCGCGGCCGCCTTT
Organism: Thermoanaerobaculia bacterium; assembly: GCA_035633875.1. Lineage (GTDB taxonomy): Bacteria > Acidobacteriota > Thermoanaerobaculia > Multivoradales > UBA5704 > DATARR01. The sequence continues at coordinate 8,095 of DASQEB010000144.1, read as the reverse complement.
CAAATCTTCGACGGCGTGCAGGTCGTGGCGGCGGGCATCCTCCGGGGAGCGGCGGACACCACCTTCCCCGCCGGGATCGCCCTGGTGGGTTTCTGGGTGATCGGCCTGCCCGTCGGCTGGTTCCTGGCCTTCAAAAGGGACGGCGGCCCTGCGGGTCTCTGGTGGGGATTGACGCTCGGCCTCGCCGTGGTCGCCATTCTCTACTGTGCCCGGATCGCCCGCCGCTTCCGCGCGGAGATCGTGCGGGTGGAGGCAGGTCAGCCTGTGTGAGCCCCCGCTTGCCCCCGCCGCTCCGGACAGGCATCATCTCCCCCTAGTGAGCTTCCGCACAAGCCGGCCAGCCTACCTCCTGGTCCTCCCCACCTGGGTGGTGCTGGGGATCTTCTTCCTGATCCCCCTGGCTCTCCTGGTCGGGGTGAGCTTCGCCGAGCGGGCGACCTACGGCGGCGTTAAGCCCGTGGAGGACTGGGGGGAGCACATCCTGTCCGGGGACTTCCTCGCGAACTACGTCAATTCCCTGAAGGAGGTCTACCTCCGCATCGGGTGGCGGTCGCTATGGATGGCCTCGCTGACCACCGTGCTGTGTCTCGCGGTGAGCTTCCCCATCGCCTACTACATCGCGATCCTCGCTCCAAGGCGGTGGAAGGGGCTGCTTCTGGGGCTGGTCGTGGTGCCGTTCTGGACGAGCTTCCTCATCCGCACCTATGCGTGGATGTTCATCCTGCGGACGGAGGGGCTGCTCAACGTCGTCCTCACCGGGGCCGGGCTCCTCGACCGGCCCGTCGAGCTGCTGTTCACGCAGACGGCGGTGATGATCGGCCTCGTCTACGGCGAGCTTCCGTTCATGATCCTGCCGCTCTACGCGTCGCTCGAGAAGCTCGACCTCTCGCTCCTGGAGGCGTCCGCCGACCTCGGGGCGGGCCGGTTTCAGACGTTGCGGCGGATCACCGTACCCCTCACGCTGCCGGGCATCGCGGCCGGGATCGTGCTGGTCTTCATCCCCAGCCTCGGGCAGTTCGTGGTCTCGGACCTCCTGGGGGGCGCCCGCAGCATGCTGCTCGGCAACCTCATCCAGAACCAGTTCGCCGTGGCGCGCAACCAGCCGTTTGGCGCGGCCGTGGCGTTCGAGCTGACGGCGGCGGTCCTTCTCGTGCTCCTGGGCTATGCCGCGTTCGCCCGGCGCCGGGGCGGAGGTGAGCTCCTGTGAACGGCCGTCGCTGGCCCCGGCGGCTGCTCGCGGCCTGGTCGGGGCTGGTCTACCTGTTCCTCTACGCGCCGATCGCGGTGCTCGTGGTCTTCTCCTTCAACGCGGCCCGGCAGACGGCGCTGTGGGAGGGGCTCACGCTGGACTGGTACCGCCGGCTCCTGGGCAACGAGGTCCTCCTGCGCTCGGTGCGCAACAGCTTGGTGGTGGCCGGGCTCACCACCGTGGCCGCCACCGTGCTCGGCACCCTGGCCGCCCTGGCGCTCGCGCGGTTCGAGTTCCGCGGCCGGCGGAGCACCCGGACCCTGCTCTTCCTGCCGGTGATCATCCCCGAGGTGGTGCTCGGGGCGGCGCTCCTCACCCTGTTCGGCGCGGTCGGGCTGCGCCTCTCGCTCTGGACGGTGGTGATCGCCCACGTGGTCTTCAGCGTCTCGTACGTGGCGATCGTGGTGCGGGCGCGCCTCGCCGGGCTCGATCCGTCGCTGGAGGAGGCGGCGCGGGACCTGGGCGCGGGACCATTCGAAACCTTTCGACGGGTCACCTTGCCGCTGCTCCTCCCGGGGATCGCCGCGAGCGCGCTCCTCGTCTTCATCCTGTCCATCGACGACTACGTCGTCACGTCCTTCGTCGCCGGCGTGGGCGCGACGACCCTCCCCCTCCACATCTACTCGATGCTGCGGGTGGGGGTCACGCCCGAGGTCAACGCCGTCTCCACCCTGCTCCTCGCCGTCACCATCGTGCTGATCGTCCTGGCGCACCGCCTGCTCCAGGGAGGGAGATCCTCTTCATGATGAAAAGATTTTTCATGATCGTCCTCGCCGCCGTCGCCCTCTTCGCCGCGTCCTGCGGCGGAGGCGGGGACGAGACCGGGACCGCGGCGCCCGAGGCCCGTACGGTCAACATCTACATCTGGACGAACTACCTGCCCCAGGACGTGCTGGAGGAGTTCGAGCGGCGCACGGGGATCGACGCCAACGTGGACACCTACGACTCGAACGAGGCCATCCTGGACAAGCTCCAGTCCGGGGTGGCGGACTACGACATCGTGGTGCCGTCGGACTACATGGTGAAGATCCTCATCCCCGAAGGGCTCCTCCAGGAGATCGATCACGCACGGCTCCCCTCCGCCAAGAACCTCGACCCGCGGTTCCTCGACCAGGCGCACGATCCGGGCAACCGCCACTCCTTCCCCTACCTCTGGGGGACGACCGGGATCGGCTACGACAAGACGAAGACCGGCGGACCGGTCGACAGTTGGCGGGCCCTGTTCGACGAGCGCTACGCCGGCCGCATCCTCATGCTGGACGACGCGCGGGAAGCCTTCGGCGCGGCTTTGAAGATCATGGGCCGGTCGCTCAACGAGAAGGACCCGGCCGTCCTCCGGCAGGCCGCGGAGATGCTGAAGAAACAGAAGCGGCTGGTGAAGACCTACAACTCCAGCGATTTCGCCAACCTCCTGGCGGCCGGCGACGTGGACCTCGCCCACGGCTGGAACGGCGAGCTGGCCGAGGTCGTGGCGAGCCACCCCGACCGCCTCGTCTACGTCGTCCCCAAGGAGGGTGGAACCCTGTGGATCGACAACGTGGCGATCCCGAAGACCGCCCGCAACGTGGACGCCGCTTACGAGTTCATGAACTTCGTCATGGAGCCGGAGATCATGGCCCGCATCGTCAACGACGTCCACTACGCCGCGGCGAACCAGGCGGCCCTGCCGATGATCGACGAGGCGATCCGCAACGATCCGGCGATCTACCCGCCCAAGGAGGTCCTCGACCGGTGCGAGCTGATCGAGGATCTGGGCGAGACGACGCCGCTGATCGATGAGCTTTGGACGGAGGTCAAGGCGCAGTAGGAGAGGTCGGCCCCGACTGCTCAGCGGGAATGACGCGCCACATACTCCTTGAGCACGCTGTCCATCCGCGCCTGCCAGCCCTCGCCTGTGGCTTTGAAGAAGGCAACGACCTCGGGGCTGTAGCGCACCGACAGGAGGAGTTTTTTGTTCTCGGACTTCGGTCTGCCGCGGAGAGTCCGCATCGGGACCATCGCAGCGAGCTGAGCCTCCGTCAACGGCTGCGCGTCCGGATCTGCCTTTGCAGCAGCGATGATCGCGGCGTCTTCTTCCGGAGTGGGCGGCACGATGGGCGGCCGCTTAGATTTTTTCGACATAGTGCTTCACCTCACGACGTTCGGCTCTGCGGAGGCTAATGATCCTTAGAGCTTCACCGCGGTCAACAAAAGCCACGTAGTACAGCATGTTTGCCGCGGGAGCGAGAGCGATCATGCGCATCTCGTCGTAGGAGAACCGATCATCCTCCCATACGAGCGCGGCATCCCAATCAAGCTCCCTCGCCAGCGCCAAAGACACACCGTGTTTGGCCAGGTTGGCCTCGTCCTTGGCAGGATCGAACTCAACCCGCATGAATTACTGTAGCTACAGTAATTTGCTTTGTCAAGCCGAGCTCCCTTCCTTACGGGGGCGCGGGGGTCGCCGGGAACGGCGCGCCCCGCCTGCCGCTCCGGGCGCTTTCAAGACAGATGGCGTGCTGCGCAATATCTTTACGCCTCGAAGGATAAAAACTAGCGAGGGGGATGTCAAGGGAGACTCGGCATGGAGGGAGGGACGCTCTGGATCTGGCAACGTCGCGATCTCCAAGACCGCCCGCAACGTGGACGCCGTCTACGAGTTCATGAACTTCGTGATGGAGCCGGAGATCATGGCCCGCATCGTCAACGACGTCCACTACGCTGCGGCGAACCAGTCCGCTCTGCCCCTGATCGACGAGGCGATCCGCAACGATCCGGCGATCTACCCGCCCAAGGAGGTGCTCGACCGGTGCGAGCTCATCGAGGACCTGGGGGAGACGACGCCGTTGATCGACGAGCTTTGGACGGAGATCAAGGCTCGGTGATGGTTGTCCCGCTGTTCCTGGACGTCTTTTCGCGCGAGCGGACCGGGGTGATCAATCCTGCTTGAGCTTCGTGCCGAGCCGTCGGAATTTCTCATCCTCGACGGTCAACCTCCGGTCGGGGTGCTCCGGCCGAGAGAGCTCTCGGAGATTGTGGATCGGATACGATTCTTCTTTGCCCCTATAGCGGTTCTTGTCCCGTCCTTCGTCCCTGGTGGTGACACCTGGCGGGTAGAGGACCTCGCCCCCGTCGACTGCCGGGTATTGTCCCCAGGGATCGATAAAGACGCCCGACGTTCCGGTGATCGCCTGGATGCCTCCAGCTTTCCGGATCCGGTCCTCCGTGAAGTGCACGTTGTAGGTCAGGGCGGTCGACATGTAGTGCCGCTGGCCCATGTCCATTACCCGCTGGCCGTGATAGATGTTTGCACCCTGGAGCTTGTCGAGCTCTGAGGCCTCGGTGCCTTCCCGGGAGGCGCGGTAGGTCGTCATGCGCAACCCGAGCTGCCCCAGGTTGGGCAGCTTCCCCATGGCGCCCTCCAAGGCCTTCCAACCGGTCCCGTGCCTCGTCCCCCAACCGATCGGCTGATCGAGATCCTGGTGCTTCGCCAGCTCCTCGGGGGTCCACGAGCCCATGTAGTTTGGATTCGGATGCTCCTGCTTGTCGTCGAAGTACTTCACCGTCTTGTTGGCGTTGGTGTAGGCCGTCAAGCTACGACGCTCGTGCTCGTCGAGGCCGTAGGCTTCGGCGATCTCCAAGGCTCGCTCGCGCGCAGCGCCGACGTTCCTCTGGAGCAGCCGGGTCTCCTCGTCTTCTGGGCGCTCCGTGCCTGTGGCCATGCTGTAGACAGCACCCGATTTGTGAAGCTCTCGCATGGAGAGGATGGATCTCAGCAGCAGCTCATCCTGAGCACCGTGGTCTCTGGAATCTCGATAGTTTCTCATCACGCTGCGGGAGGCTTCCGTTCTCTCCAGGGCGAGGTCCTTCAACGTCCCCCTCGGGTCGAGCTTGTGGAGCTCTCTCAGGATTGCGCCGCCATCGTCCGTCTCCACACGGGACATTGGATGCCAGTTGGGAGAACGGGTCTCCTCCTCCAGCATCTCTTTGGTCCTGTTGCGCAGCCGCAGACCGCTGTCTCGGCGCGTCACAGGCTCGAGCTCTGGATGCTGACTGGCCGCCAGATGCAGCGCGCCGAGCGCCACCATGGGATCGTTCCCTCCCGTGTTCTCGTAGAGCTCGGAGGCCTCGCGTGCGACCTTCTTCCTCGTCTCGGCGTCCTCCCGAGTCTGAAAGGAGCGATTGTAGGCTCTGGTGATCTCTTCCCACTCCTTGTCCGAGAAGCTCGACCGCTCTCGGGTCACATCCTGCCAGTTCCCGATCGACCCCGTTCCCTTGTAGTGGGACTGGGCCACCCGTAGCGCTTCCTCCTCAGTGCGCTGAATCACGCCACCCGGCGGGGCGCTCGGGGAGGGAAAGCGGTGCCCAAATCGGGCAGCCCTCTCCAGGCGATCCGGCGAGAGGTCGTCCGGGCTCATCCGGGCATCCTGCTCCCGGGCTTCTTCGGCGAAAGGGCGGGGAGCGAACGCAGACGCCCTGCGCGGAGCCGGGGCGGTCCGGGAGAAAGGCCTGTGGGTCTTCTGGTACATGGGCCCTGTCCTGATTGTGAGCGAGTAAAAGAATTCTATCAGAAAAGCGGACCTTTTCAAGAGAAGGTCAAGACGGAGGAGCCGGCGTCGCCCTCATCCCCAACTCGCGAAGCAGGAAGGCGAGCTGGGCGGCCTCGGTCTCGCGCGTGGCTTCCGGGGTCGCTCCCAGGGAATGCCCGGCTCCCCAGGCCACTTTGAGGAGCACCGGGCGGTCGCAGGCCTGGGCCGCCTGGAGCGCCGCCGCGAACTTGTAGGCGTGGGCCGGTGTGGCGGTCTCGTCCCGCTCTCCGGCGACGATCAGGGCCGCCGGGTAGCAGGTTCCCGCCTTCAGGTTGTGATAGGGCGACCAGGCCCGCAGCACGCGGAGGTCCTCCGGGTCCGCCGGCGAGCCGAATTCCGGGACCCAGCGGGCGCCGGCCGTGAAGCGGTCGAAGCGCAGCATGTCCAGGACCGGGATGTCGACGAGGGCGGCGCGGAAGAGGTCCGGCCGCTGGACCATGGCCGCTCCGGCGAGCAGGCCGCTCGCGCTTCCGCCTTGGACGGCGAGCCGGTCGCGGGTGGTGTAGCCCTGGGCCACGAGCCATTCCAGGGCGGCGAGAAAGTCGTCGATGGAGGTCTGCTTGTTCCGCTTCGCCCCGGCCTGATGCCAGGCTTCGCCGTTCTCGCCGCCGTCGCGGATGCCGGGAAGGGCGTAGATCCCGCCCTGCTCCAGGAAGACCAGGACGTGCGGCTGGAACCAGGGGAAGGCGGACCAGCCGAAGGCACCGTAGCCGTAGACCAGGGCGGGATGGCCCGCCTTGGGGTCGAGCCCGCGCCGGTAGGCCAGGAACATGGGGATGCGCGTGCCGTCCTTGCCCGGGTAGAAGACCTGCTCCAGCACGAAGCCCTCCGGATCGAAGGACAGGCTCAGCCTGCGGAACGGCGTGAACGCGCCGGTCGCGGGATCGAAGCGGTACGGAGCGCCGGGCTGGGCCACGCTGTTGACGTTGGTGAAGGCTTGCCGGTGGGAGCGCAGGCCGGTGAAGCCGGTGAAGGTGGTGCCGAGCTGGGGCAAGGTGACCTGGCGCTCCAGGCGTCCGTCGAGCCCGAAGACGCGCACCCGCGGCAGGCCGGCCTGCACGTAGAAAGCGACGAAGCGGCCGGCCACCACGCTCACCATCGACAGGGTGTCTGCGGACTTCGGAATCAGCTCCTTCCAGGACGTGGGGCTCGGGGCGCGGAGGTCCACGGCGACCACGCGGCCGCGCGGCGCGCCGCGGTCGGTCTGGAACCAGAGGACCGGGCCGTCGCTGCCGACGAAGGCATAGGCCGCGTCACCGGGGAGCAGGGGCGTCACCGGAGCGTCGGACCGGCCGAGATCTTTGATCAGGATGCGGTTCTTGACGTCCGAGCCGTGACGCAGCGCGAGCACGAGGTACCGGCCGTCTTCGGTGACCGCGGGCGCGAAGGTCCAGGGACCCGGGCCGGGGCTCTCCGCGATCCTGGAATCGGACGAGGCCGGGGACCCGAGCCGGTGATGGAAGACGGTCTGGCCCGGCACCACGGCGGCGAGCTCGGTGCCGGCCGGGGGGCTCCTCGGCGGCAGCGTAGAAGAGCGAGCCGCCGTCCGCGGTCCAGGCCACGGGTGCGGGCCCGCGCAGACCGGTGAGGACGTCCGGGAGATCCCGGTTGCCGTCCACGTCGCGCACCTTCCAGCGCGCCCAGTTCGAGCCCGGGCGGGAGAGGCCGTAGGCGACCCGCCGGCCGTCGGGGCTGGGGACGAAGCCGGACAGGGTGAGCGGCTCCGGACCGAGAGTCTCTGGGTCCACGAGCAGCCGCTCGGCGCCGGCCGCATCCTCCACGTAGAGCGCCAGACGGGTGCGGGTGCGCTCCCGGCGCAGGAAAAAGGTCCGTCCGCCGCGCTGCACGGGCACGCTGTAGGCGTCCTGGCCGGCCACCTCTTGGAGGCGCCGATGCAGGAGGTCATGGCCGGGGAGAGCCTCTACGAAGCGGCGGGTGCGCTCGTCCTGGGTTCGGATGAAGCTCCGGGTAGCCTCCGAGCCCAGGTTTTCCAGCGAGCGGTAGGGATCGTCCGGCACGTGGAGGGCGGTCAGGGAGACGGTCAGCAGAAGGGCGAGCTTCGCAGTGTGCATGGATCGTGTTCCTCCTGCCCCGAAGCTAGCAGCCGGCCGGGCTCCGGCAAGGGAGCGGGGCCTGAGCCCGCGGCGAGCCTTTGCTGAGGACGCAAGCTCTACGATCCAAAAGACTTGCCGAGTCCGGTGAGGAGCCCTTCCGGAGCCGGTCCGGCGGCTCCTCTCCTATAATCCCGAAGGTGCAAGCCGCGAACGGCCGGACACGC
>DASQEB010000143.1:0-10750 GCA_035633875.1 Thermoanaerobaculia bacterium | reverse complement strand
ACCCAGCCCGGCCGTCACCGTCGTCTTGAATGCCCGACCGGGAGACAGGTCGAGCTTCTCGGTGGCCGAGGAGGGGGTCCGGCCCGACCTGATCATCGAAATCGTCTCCCCCAGCAAGGCCGAGATCCGGAAGGTGGACGAAGAGGACAAGGTCTGGGTCTACAGCGAGGCCGGAATCCCGGAGTACATCCTTCTCTATCTTCCCCGCCCCAAGAAGGGTGGCTTGATCCTGCCCGTGGGGTACCGCCTGGTTTCCCGAGGTAAATACCGTCCGATCGAGCCCGACGCGCAGGGGCGCATCTTCTCCGAGACGACCCGGCTGTGGTTCGCCCCCGGAAAACGCATCCAGGTGTTCGACGACAGGACGGGTGAGCGCCTTCTCTACTCCGACGAGGAAGAGGCAGGGAGGAAAGTCGCTGAAGAGAAGGCTGCACGCGAGGCCGAGAGGGCCACGCGCGAGGCCGACGCGCGGAGGGCCGCCGAGGAGAAGGCTGCGGCCGTCGAAGCCGAGGCCAATCTCCTTCGCGAAGAGTTGAAGCGGTTGAAGCGCAAGCTCGACTCGTGAAGCGCGCCCTCAGATCACCCTTTCCCCTCCTCCATCGCCCCGCCGCTCCCGCCGCAGATGGTCGGCGATCTGCTGGATGAGCTCGACCGTGACCCGCTCCTCTTCGCAGGCGCGCTGGAACAGGAGCAGGGAGACGATGGCCTCCCGGTGGACGTCGCGCGCCTCGAAGATCGGCATCAACTCGGTGGCGAGCCGCTTCAGCTCGTCCTTGCAGCCCTCCTGGGCGTAGAGCCTCGCGAGGTCGAGGGAGACCAGGGCCGCGTCGTAGCCCATCTCGCGGGTCAGGAAATCCTGCTGGACCTCCCGGAAGGCGGCCTCGGCGGGACCGAGACGGCCGAGGCCGAGGGCGATGTTCCCTTCCGCCCAGCGGAGGCGGACCAAATCGAGCGGCTGAGCCACTTTGAGGAAAATCTCCCTCACATCTGGGAGGAGTTGCTCTGCCTCCTCGTAGCGAGCGTCAAGAATCAGCGCGCAAACGAGATTGAAGCGTGCGTAGGCAAGAAGGCGGAGATCCCAGGAATCGACTTGCTCCGGGATCTGCTGGAGCAGAGCGATTGACTGCTTCAGATCCCCGACTTCCTCAAGGATCTTGCATTTTTTGAGCAGCGCTTTCGCATTCCCCCGGAGATCGTTGTTCTGTCGGTAGAGGCTCAGTGCCTGATCCACCAAGTCCAGAGCCTCTCTCGACCGCCTCTGGGCGCGACGTAAAGAACTCTTCAAGTCCAGGATCTCGGCCTCGACACTCGTGTTCCCCGAACGGCTCCTGGCTAGGCACTTCTCCGCTTTGAGGAACGCATCCTCGGCACTCCTCAACTCTCCCAGGACCCTCCGGGCATTTCCGAGGTAAGCGAAGGCCCGGGCTCGTAGGTCGTGAACCCAGTTGGGGTCGTATGCTTCCCCCAGATACCCCGCGATCTTCACCGCAAGATTGGAGAGGTTTACGGCTGCCATGGGTTGGTCGAAGCTGGCTTCACGGCTCTTCTTCAGAAGAAGTTGACAAAGTCCCCAGGCATGCAGGCTTTCATCTTCCTCAACTCGCTTTAGCTGCTCTTCAAAGGGCTGGACTGCGAGTTCGGCCCACTGTTCGCGAGCCCGTTGCCCCTCTAGGACAACGACCTCCTCGTTCCAATGTCCGACCTCCTTCTGCAGGTCCAAGATCTCCCGATGCCGTTCCCGGCAAACCGTGCACAGTGCGAGGAAATGGGGAGCCACCTGGTTCAGTACATCGTCGTGCTCTAGACCTCCTGAAAGCCACTTCGCCAGCATCTCCAGGGAAAGGTGTTCATCCTCCACGTGATCTCTCCTCGGGCAGGGGAAACCTTCGTCTGTAGTCCTTCTATAGACATAGTTTCTCGGGAAGGAGATTTTGTGACACCCGCGACGAAAACAGGGCCGGCCTGACGACCGGCCCCCCGGAGAGGCTAGCGTTGCCGACCGGGCGAACTCACCTTGCGCCATCGGGGTCGATCGACATCCCCTCCTCACCCTCGTCCCCCGTCGCCCCATCCGGATCGATGAGGACCCCTTCATCTCCCTGGGCGCCGTCCGGGTCGATCGTCACCCCCTCCTTCTCCCGGACTCCCCAGAATCCGGCGAGGAGATCGCAGAGTTTCCCCAGGAAGCTCGCCTCTTCGCCGATTTCGGCAATCACGGCAGGGCGCTCCCAGGCGGGAGCCCAGGCCTGAACGGGAAGGCTCGCGAGGGAGAGGCTCAGCACGAGGACGGCGAAAACGGCGCGGCGAAGCTGGTTCTGAGACATGATGTGGCTCCTTGGAGGCGGGTCTCGCCCGGGCGGTCATCGCCCCGGCAGCCCGTGCCTCCAGAAAGAAAGGTTGCCTCAAACGGGAAAATTACTCCCGGAGGTCACCGTCCGAGGAGGCAACCGGACGCTCTCCTCCGGGCGGCCCCGGCACCTTGGGGTAGAATCCAACCGCCAGACAATTCCCTGGAGGGAACCCCATGTCCGTCACCACCCTGTCGGAGCTGTTCCTGAAAGCCGCAAGCTACAACAAACCGGACTGCCTGCTCTCGAAGATCGGAGGGACGTACCAGCCGATGTCCACGGCGGAGCTGGTGGACAGGGTCCGGAGACTGTCCAAGGCGCTCCTCGACCTGGGCGTCCAGCCGGGGGACCGGGTGGCTCTGATGTCCGAGAACGGCCCCCACTGGCCGACGGTCGATTTCGCCAGCCTCTGTATCGGGGCCGTGCTGGTGCCGATCTATCCCACCCTGCTCCCGGAGCAGTCGTCCTACATCGCCCGGGACTGCGGCGCCAAGGTGGTGGTGGCGGAGACGACGGCCCACCTGGAGGGGCTGCTCTCCCACGCCGACGAGTTGCCCGAGGTCCGCCAGTTCGTGCTGATCCGGGGGCAGTCGGCCGACCCGCGGGTGGTCACCCTCGCGGCCCTGATCGAACAGGGGGCCGGGGTGGACGTGGCGGATTTCGAGCGGCGGGCCCGCGCGGTCCGCCCGGAGGACCTCGCGACCTTGATCTACACCAGCGGCACGACCGGCACTCCCAAGGGGGTGATGCTGACCCACGACAACATCGCCTCGAACGTGTCCAACGCGCTGACGGACATCGACATCCGGAACGACCAGACGGCGCTGTCGTTCCTCCCCCTCTCCCACTCGTTCGAGCGGACGGTGGACTACTGCTACTTCTACCGGGGCACGACGATCGCCTACGCCGAATCGGTGGCAACGGTCGCGCAGAACATGGGGGAGGCCAGGCCGCACGTGTTCGTCTCGGTGCCGCGGGTCTATGAGAAGGTGTTGGCCAGGGTCCACGAGGGGGCGGCGGCGGGTTCGCCGACCAAGCAGAAGATCTTCGCCTGGGCGGTGGACGTGGGCAAGCGGAGCCTGCCCTGGCGCCTGAAGAACCAGAAGCCGCCCGGGTTCCTCGGGATCCAGCTCGGCCTGGCCGACAAGCTGGTGTTCAGCAAGATCAAGGAGCGGCTGGGCGGGAAGTTCCTCTTCGCCCTCTCCGGCGGCGCTCCCCTGGCCCGCGACGTGGCGGAGTTCTTCTGGGGCGCGGGCATCCCGATCTACGAAGGGTACGGCCTGTCGGAGACATCGCCGGTGATCTCGGTGAACACCCCGAAGGCCGTCAAGATGGGCACGGTGGGCCGGCCGATCCCGGGGGTCGAGGTCAAGATCGCCGCCGACGGCGAAATCCTGTCCCGGGGACCCAACACCATGAAAGGCTACTGGAACATGCCCCAGGAGACGGCCGAGGTGATCGACTCGGACGGCTGGTTCCACACCGGCGACATCGGAGAGCTCGACCAGGACGGCTTCCTGCGGATCACCGACCGCAAGAAGGAGCTGATCATCAACGCCTACGGCAAGAACGTAGCGCCGGCTCCGATCGAGAACTCGCTCAAGAGCAGCCGGTTCATCGGCCAGGCCGTGGTGATCGGCGACCGGCGGAAGTTCCTTTCGGCCCTGCTGGTGCCGGACTTCGAGGCCCTGAAGCCCTGGGCCGACCGGCAGGGGATCAGCACCGCGAGCAACGAGGCGCTGATCGATGCCCCCCAGGTGAAGGCTCTGTTCAAGGAGGAGGTCGACAAGGTCAACGCCGGCCTCGCGAGCTTCGAGAAGATCGTGGCCTGGGAGCTGCTGCCCAACGAGTTCACGCTGGAGACCGGGGAGCTGACGCCGACGCAGAAGGTCAAGCGCCGGGTGATCAACCAGAAGTACGGGGACGTCATCGAACGGCTGTATGTGGAAGCCGAGAAGCACGGAGGGTGAAGCGTGGGTTCCGTCTTCCATCTGGAGGTGGGTGAGGATCGCCTGGCGACGCTCACCTTCGATTCACCGGACAAGAAGGTCAACGTCTTCACCCGCGGGGCGCTCGCGGAGCTGGAGCGGGTCATCGACGAGCTCGGAAGCCGGCGGGACATCGGCTGCCTGATCCTGCTCTCCGGCAAGGAGGGGAACTTCGTCGCCGGGGCCGACATCGAGGAGATCGCCCGGGTCACGGATCCGGTGGAGGCGGAGGCCGGCTCCCGGATGGGTCAGCGGCTCTTCGCGGCATGGGAGGCCCTCCCCTTTCCCACGGTGGCGGCCATCCGCGGCATCTGCCTGGGGGGCGGCACGGAGATCGCCCTCGCCTCGACGTACCGGGTGGCGAGCGACCGCAGCGACACGCGGATCGGCCTGCCGGAGGTGCGGCTGGGGATCCTTCCCGGCTGGGGCGGCTCGACGCGCCTGCCGCGGCTCATCGGAATCGCCGAGTCCCTGGACCTGATCCTGACCGGCCGCAACGTCGACGGGAGGAAGGCGCTCAAGCTCGGGCTCGTCGACGCCCTGATGCCGGACGCCCGCTTCATCGACACGGTGCGCGACTTCGCCCGCGCCCGGAGCGCCAAATCCCGCAAGGACGAAGGCGGCCTCGACCTCAAGGAGCTGCTGCTCGAGAAGAATCCGGTGGGCCGCAAGGTCCTGTTCGACCAGGCGCGCAAGAAGACGCTGGAGGAGACCCGGGGACACTACCCGGCGCCGCTGCGTGCCATCGAGGTCGTGCGGGTGGGGATCGAGGACGGCCGCCAGGCCGGCTTCGACGCCGAGGCCCGGGCCCTGGGCGAGCTGGCCACGGGGCGGATCTCGAAGAACCTGGTCCACGTCTTCCAGCTCACGGAGGCGAACAAGCGGGAGAAGGGCCTGCCCGGTGCTCCACCCCGGGAGGTCCACGCCACGGCCGTGCTCGGGGCGGGCGTCATGGGCGGAGGCATCGCCCAGCTCGTCGCCAACGAGATGGAACTGCCCGTGCGGATGAAGGACGTGAAAGTCGAGGCCCTGGCGAGCGGCATGCAGCACGCGGCGGGTCTCTTCGAGCGGCTCGTCCAGCGGCGGCGGATGACGGCCCCGGAGGCGCGGCGCAAGATGGCCCTGCTCCAGCCGACCCTGGACTACTCCGGCTTCGGCCGTGCGGACCTGGTGATCGAGGCCATCGTCGAGAAGATGGAGCTCAAGCAGGACGTCTTCGCCGAGACGGCCCGGCACGTGCCCGAGGGGGCCGTTCTCGCCTCCAACACCTCGTCCCTCTCGATTGCCGGCATCGGCGCCAAGACCCCGAACCCCGGGAGGGTCGTGGGCATGCACTTCTTCAACCCGGTCCACAAGATGCCGCTGGTGGAGGTGATCGCTCCGGAGGGTGGCGATCCTTCGGCGGTGAACACGGTGTTCTCGGTCACCCGGAAGCTCGGCAAGACTCCCATCCTGGTCAAGGACGCTCCCGGGTTCCTGGTCAACCGGCTGCTGATGTTTTACTCGGTGGAGGCTCTCTGGCTCCTGGACGAGGGCTACCGCGTGGAGGACCTCGACCGCGCCATGACCGGCTGGGGGATGCCCGTGGGCCCGATGGCCCTCATGGACGAGGTGGGCATCGACGTGGCCAACAAGGTGGCCCACATCCTCCACGACGCGTTCAGCGATCGTCTCCCCCTGCCGTCCTGGCTCGATCGGCTCGCGGAGAGCGGGCGCCTGGGGACGAAGAACGGCTCCGGCATCTATCGCTACGAGGGCCGCGAGCGCAAGGACCCCGATCCGTCCGCCTACACCCTCCTCGGGCTCCAGCCCCGGGTCCAGAACCCCGACCCGGACGCCATCGCGGACCGCATGGTGCTCCCCATGGTCAACGAGGCGGCCCGCTGCCTGGAGGAAGGTGTGGTGCGAAGCGCGGGGGACCTGGATCTCGCGCTGATCTTCGGCACCGGCTTCCCTCCCTTCCGGGGGGGCCTCTGCCGATGGGCGGACCAGGAGGGGCTGGGCCGGATCATCGCGACGCTGGAGCGCCTGGAGAGCAGCGTAGGCGACCGTTTCCGGCCGTCCAGCACCCTGCGGGCCACCGCCGAGGCCGGGGGGTTCTACACCCGGTTCGGAGGGGGGTAAAAAGGACAGCAAGGACACCAAGGACGTGGAAGAGCGGCGTCCTTGGCGTCCTTGCTGTCCTTGAAGTCCTTTTTTCCGTCCCCCTGAGAGGACGCCGCCCGCGGATCCACCGGGGGAAATAATCCTGGCCCACCCCTTGCTGTTCACCCTGGAAGGGACGAACCTGAGTCCGGAATGGACAAGGAGATCAAACCATGTTTCGAACACTGCGCATGACCGCGCTTGCCATGGTCGCCCTATGCCTGGGCGGGATTGCCACGGCCCAGCAGGGGCAGCCGCAGCCCGAGATTTTCCGGGAGCGGGTGGATGTCCGGGAGGTGCTGCTCGATGTCCTGGTCACGGACTCGCAGGGGAACGTGATCATCGGCCTCGGCGCCGACGACTTCGTGGTGAAAGAGAACGGGAATCCCGTGGAGCTGACGGGCGTGACCTTCTACAGCAACCGCCGCCTGGTGGAGTCCTCGGAGGCCCTCACCAAGCAGGGGATCCGGGTGGACCAGGTGCCGGAGGATCGCTTCTTCATCCTCCTCTTCGACGATCAGAAGGACACGGCGGTGGACGCCCCCGAACTGCTCCGCCAGCAGCTCGACGCGGGCAAGCGCGCCAAGGGCTGGATCGACGGCGAGCTGCTGCCCAACGACTGGGTGGCGGTGGCGAGCTACGACACCAAGCTCAAGATCCAGCAGGACTTCACGCGGGACAAGAGGCTCCTCATCAGCGCCGTCGACGCCGCCATGAAGGGCAAGGACCCGGAGGGGAACTACCCCTCGCGGATCAGCGCCGAGGGTCCCTCGCTGCTCCGCAACCTGCCCAAGGGCAAGGAGCTGCGCAAGAAGACGGCCACGATCTATGAGGCGCTCCAGCAGCTCGCCGAGGCCTCCGGGTTCATCCGGGCGCGGAAGAACCTGATGCTCTTCACCTACGGCCTCCCCGGCCGGGTGGACAGCTTCGGCCAGTACATCCCGGACCGCCGCTACTTCGAGCCGACCGTGCAGACGCTCAACGACAACAACGTCGCGGCCTACATGATCGATCTCACCCCTCCGGGCACGGAGCACACGCTGAGCGACTCGCTCAACAAGATGGCCAACGACACGGGGGGCCGCTACTTCTTCAACATCGTCAACTTCTCCACTCCGCTCGACCAGGTCGCCCAGGAGAACAGCGGGTATTACCTGCTGAGCTACAGCAGCGAGCACCCGACGGGCAGCCGTGGCTATCAGAGGGTCGAGGTGACCACGAAGAACCCCGAGTTCCGGGTGAGGACCCGCGAGGGGTACGAATACGGGGGCTGAGTCCCCGAGGTTAAGGGCCCGTCCCGCAGGGGGCGGGCCTTTATCGTCCCACCGCCGCCCTGATCAATCTCCCCTTTAACCCTGCATAGCTCTGCCGGCACGCCAGCAGATCCCCTAAGACCCGCCGGATCCCCGGGTGGTCCCGGCACACCGGCTCCATCCACTGGCCGATCGGCCCCTCGAAGAAGAGGTCCCGGGCGTGGGTGGCCTTCTCCAGGTCCGCAGCGAAGCCAGCGGCGAGGCGGTCCGGATAGGTCTCCGGGCGCCCTTCGAGCAGGCTTTCGGCCGCCCAGAGGCCGGAGAGCATGCCGTAGCGGATGCCCTCGCGGGTGAGGGGATCGGCCAGGGCGGCCGCATCTCCAGCGAGGAGCACCCTCCGGCCGAGTCCCTGGCGGACGTTCCGGAGGGTCCACGGACCGAACACGGGGATCGGATAGCGATAGCGCGGGCCGGGGAGATCTCTCCAGCCGTGCGGGAGGTGACGGTCGAGGAAGGCGTCGAGCGCCGCCCGCGCGGCGGCGTCCGAAAGACGCCCGGCGGTCCATGCGATGCCGACCGAGGCGCCGCCGGGGCGGGGGAAGATCCACAGGTAGGCGTCGGCGAGATCGGGGAAGGCGAGCACGAGATCCTTCCAGTCGAGGCCGGAGAGGGAGCCGCCGAGCCCGAGGCTGTCCCCCTCGGGGGAGAGTGCCAGGGTGCGCCGGGTGAGGCCCCGGGCGCCGTCGGCGCCGATCACCCAATCGTAGGTCCGGGTCTCGCCGGCGGCGGTGACCCGCACGCCGTCTGCCGCGGCGTCGAGGCGCTCCACCTTGACGGCGCGCCGGACCGCCCCCGCGGCCACGGCCGCTCCGGCGAGCGCTCCGTCCAGATCCCGCCGACGAAAGATGCGCAAGCCGGAGAGGTCCACGAAGACCCGGCCGCTGGAAGCGTTTTCCAGCCGGGCTGCGGGACTGACCACCGCTGGCAAGGCCGAGGGATCAAAGCCTTCGAGGAGGGGGAGGACGTGCTCCGGAACCGCGCCGCCGCAGGGTTTCTCCCCCGGCCGCGCGGGCACGTAGAGGTCCACGAGCGCCCCCGCCCGGGCGAGCGCGAGGGCAGCGGAGCCGCCGGCGGGCCCCGCGCCGAGGACGGCGAGCCTCATGCTTCGGTCTCCGGGTCAGGGAGCGCTGGTCTCGTCGTCCTCGTCCTCCTCCCCCTCCTCGATCGCGAGCAGCACCACGGTGATGTTGTCGATGCCGCCGCGAGCGTTGGAGTCGCTGACCAGGGTGCGGCAGATCTCATGGAGGCTGCGGCCCGAGGAGAGGCGCTCGCCGATGTCGGTGTCGGAGAGCATGCCGGTGAGGCCGTCGGAGCAGAGAAGGAACAGGTCGCCAGGCAGCACCTCGATCTCACGGATGTCCACCAGGACGTCGTTCTCCCCGCCCAGAGCGCGGGTCACGACATTCTTCAGAGGATGGGAGCGGGCCTGCTCCTTGGAGAGGAAGCCGGCCACCACCTGCTCGTTGACCCAGGTGTGGTCTTGGGTGAGCTGCTCCAGCCGCCCGTTGCGGAGGCGGTAGGCCCGGCTGTCGCCCACGTGCGCCACGGCAGCGATGTTGTCCGCCAGCAGGAGCCCGACGACGGTGGTTCCCATGCCGTAGAGGGAGCCGTCCCGGCTGATGGCGCGCAGGACGTTCTCGTGCGCGATCCGCACCGCCATCTTGAGGAGGTTGGAGTGGCGCTCCAGGCGCGCGTCCATGCCGAAGGGCCAGGTGGTGTCCCGGTCGGCGGTCTTCTCGATGAAGTCGCGGATGGCATTGACGGCGATCTGGGCCGCGACCTCGCCGTGGCTGTGGCCCCCCATGCCGTCGGCCACGACGTAGAGCTTGTGGCGGGGGTCGATCTCGAAATAATCCTCGTTGTGGGCCCGGGTGAGCCCGACGTCGGAGAGCCCGCAAGCCTTGACGCGCACCATCAGCCCGCCTTCCCGAAGAAGCCGCGCCGGGTGGACCGCTCCAGGTCCTCCAGGGCGCGATGGACAGCGGGGTCGTCCTCCCCCCACTCGATCGCCGTGCGGTAATGCTGAGCGGCAGCCTCGGGGCGGCCGGCGAGGCCGCAGATCCTGCCCGCCTGCTTGTGGTAGGAGGAGTTCATCGGCTCCAGCTCGCAGGCCCGCTCGATGGCCGTCACCGCCCGGGCCAGCCCGGTTGGGGCATGGCTGCTCGCCTGGGCGAGGTGGTGCCAGGCCAGAGCGCTCTGGGGGTCCACCTGGGTGGCCCGCTCGAAGTTGGCCGCCGCCTCGACCCAGCTCTTTTCCGTGTAGGCCTTCACCCCGCGCTGGAGGTAGACGCGGGCGAGCTGCCGGGGGTCCGGACCGCTCGCATCCTCGGGATGCACCAGCTCAGAATCGTACCGGCGCCGCCGCTCCGGGTCGGAGAGGACGTTGAACGCCTGGGTGATCTCCTGGAAGTCCCCCTCGGCCTTCTCCTTCTCCGGCCCCTGGAAACGGTCGGGGTGCCGGGTGCGGGCGAGCTCCCGGAAACGCTGCCGGATCTGGTCCTCCGTCGCGTTGCGCGGCACCGCGAGGACGGCGTAGAAGTCCCTGGCCATTGTTGAATCCTATTTCTGTTTGATTGTATACAAACGCAAGGCCGTCGAGCGCACCGCGTCGGGAACATTGCGGTCCCGCGAGAGCTCGCGCAGATCGCGGACCGACATCCTGGGCACCAGGCGCAGAGCGGTGGGGAGCGGCGTCCTCGGGTTCTGCACCAGGGCTTTGCAGATATTGTACTTCCCCACCCACTCCCGTTTCTTGGCGATCGCTTCCAGGACCTCCTCCACCACGGCGCGGCTGTTGGCGGTCTGCTCCAGCTCCTGGTCGGAGATGGCGTTGTTGAGCAGGGTCGCCAGGGCCACCTGGGCGTTGGAGTCACGGATCAGGATGGCGCGCAGCGATCGCGGCGCTCCCCGGGCGAGCTTGAGGCGGGCGGGAATGGAGAGGGTGCGGATCTGCCCC
>DASQEB010000142.1:0-10383 GCA_035633875.1 Thermoanaerobaculia bacterium | reverse complement strand
GACCTCCTCCTCCACGTCGTGGACGCCGCCGACCCGCGCCTGGAGCAGAAATATCAGGCGGTGGAGAAGCTCCTGGAAGAGCTGCACCTGGCGGAGATCCCGAGGCTGGTCGTCCTCAACAAGACCGACCTCCTGCCCCCGCACGAAGCGGAGGGCCTTGCCCACCGATACGGCGGAGTCGCCGTCAGCGCGGTGAAGCGGACCGGCCTGGCGGACCTGATCCACGCGGCGGAGGAGAGGCTGGGGAGGGAGAAGCCGCTGATGAAGGAGTACGGGGAGGGGGCACGGGGGGCGGCAACGGCCTGACTCTCCGTGACCTCCCCCGGCCTCTACCTCCACATCCCCTTCTGCTCCGCCATCTGCCCCTACTGCGACTTCGCGGTCCTGACCGGCGGACGGGAGCGCCGGGGCCGCTTCGTCGATCACCTGATCTCCGAGATCAATCTGTGGAAGGCTGACGCCCCCGCCTTTCCCGGGATCGACACGATCTACTTCGGCGGGGGCACCCCCTCCGCCCTGGAGCCGGGGGATCTCGCCCGTATCCTGGAGACCGTTCGCCGCAACCTCTCCGTCCAGGACGACGCCTGGGTCTTCTTCGAGGCCAACCCGGAGGACGTGACTCCCGAGTCCATCCGCGCCTGGCGGGACCTCGGCGTCCGCTTCCTCTCCCTGGGGATTCAGTCCTTCGATGCGGACGCCCTGCGCTTCCTCGGTCGCCGGCACACCCCCGAGGAGGCCCGGCGGAGCGTCGAGCTTTCCCGGTCAGCGGGGTTCGACACCATCTCGATCGACCTGATCTATGGGCTTCCCGGTCAGACCCTGGAGGACTGGCGGCGGATCCTGGAGGATGCGGTCGCCCTCACGCCGGACCACGTCTCCTGCTACCAGCTCACCATCCACGAAGGGACGCCGTTCGGCTTCCGCCTCGCCCGGGGGAAGATGACCGAGCTTCCCGAGGAGGCCCAGGGGGAGCTCTTCCTCTTCACCCACGAATTCCTGCGGGACGCCGGCATCCCAGGCTACGAGGTCTCGAACTTCGCCCGCTCCCCGGAGCACCGCTCGCGGCACAACCAGAAATACTGGCACCACGTCCCCTATCTCGGGCTCGGCCCCTCGGCCCACTCCTTCTCCGGGAATCGGCGCTGGTGGAACGAGAGGAAGATCAATCCCTACGAAGCCCGGATCGATGCGGGGGAGCGGCCCGTTGCGGGAAGCGAGGAGTTGACGTCGCGGGACCTCGCATTGGAGGCGGTGATGCTGGGAATGCGGACGGTGGACGGGATTGACCTCCCCCGCTTCCGCGAGCACTACGGGGTGGATCTCCTGAAACGAAACGAGCCGCTCATCGAGCGGCTCCTTCGGGAAGGTCTGTTGCGGGTCGAAGGCGGCCGGCTCGTCCCCACCCTTGCGGGTCTCGCCGTGACGGACTCCCTGGCGAGGGCCTTCGATCTCGGCGAGGAGGAGGGGGGCGCTACATCTTCTTTTTCACCACAAACTCCATCCACTGGAACTCTTTTCCGTCCGGACCCGGTCCGAACATCTCCATCTTGAAGCTGTTCTGGTCCATCCAGGTGGTCACCGACCGCATGTAGCTCTCCTTGCCGGTCATGGGGTCGATCATGTCGCCCTTGCTCGAGCATGTCTTGCCACCGTTCTCGCAGGTGCCGGTCGAGTAGAAGATGCCGGTCCCCATGTTGTCCACCCAGGTGCCGACGTACTGCTTGGCCAGGTTGTCGTAGCCTTCCGTGCCCCGGCCCTCGAAAGGCATGCCCATCATCTCGCCCTTCCAATGAGTCTGGACGTACCGCCCCCCGAGAATGAGCTCACCTTTCATCGTGCCGGTCGACTCCTGCGGCGGCTTGCTCGGGTCCATCCACATCTTGTTCGTGAAGGTCCAGTCGCCCGCATACCGGGCGAGGTGCTTATGGTTCTCGCCCGGGCTCATGGCCTTCATCATGGCCTCCATCTCCGGGCCTCCCATGGCGGGCTCCTGCGGCTTGTCCTGCTGAGCGGCGACGGGAACGGCGAGGATGACGGCAAGGAACGACAGGACGACAAACGCGCGACAAAGTTTCATCCTACTCCTCCTTCTGGATTCCCTACGTTTGACGGACGGCGGAACAGGCGAACAATCAGAACAGGGGCGGCTCGCGCACTCTCCCACTCTCCACGGCAGAGCCGGGCCCTTAAATTACGCCCTGTTACCGCATAGACTAGCACTCGGGCTCCGTCGCGTCAAGAGAGAATTCGAAGGGACTCGGCGCGGATTTCCGGTCTTGATCGGCGGCGCTCGCCCTGTATGATGCCCGGCGAGCTGGAACAACCAACTGCGGGTTCCGTTGATCGTCTATCTATGGCCTACGACGCATCTTCCATCGAAGTCCTGACCGGACTGGAGCCGGTGCGCAAGCGCCCCGGCATGTACACCTTCACCGACCGGCCCGACCACCTCGCCCAGGAGGTGATCGACAACGCCGCCGACGAGGCGATCGCCGGCTACTGCTCCGAGATCCTGCTGACCCTGCACGAGGACGGCTCCCTCTCCGTGGCCGACAACGGCCGGGGCATGCCGGTGGACCTCCACAGGGAGGAGAAGGTCCCGGGGGTCGAGGTGATCCTTACCCGCCTCCACTCGGGCGCCAAGTTCTCGGACAAGAGCTACCGCTTCTCGGGCGGCCTCCACGGCGTGGGCGTATCCGTGGTCAACGCCCTGTCGTCGAAGCTGGAAGTCTGGGTCAAGCGCGAGGGCAAGGTCCACCACATGGCCTTCGCCGATGGGCAGAAGACCTCGAAGCTCAAGGTGGTGGATACGGTCGGCCAGCGCAACACGGGCACGACCGTCCGCTTCTGGCCGGACCCGAAGTTCTTCGACTCGCCCAAGTTCAGCATCCCGAAGATCAAGCACGTCCTGCGGGCCAAGGCCGTGCTCTGCCCGGGGCTCCACATTAAGTTTGTCCACGAGGACAACCCCGAGGACAACGAGGACTGGTTCTACGAGGACGGCCTCAGGGACTACCTGACCGACGAGCTCGAGGGCACGACGACCGTTCCGGCCGAGCCCTTCATCGGCCACTTCCGCGGCAAGGAGGAGGAGGTCGACTGGGCCGTGGCCTGGATCGGCGAGGAGGAGGAGGACGCGGACGTGGTGTCGGAGAGCTACGTCAACCTCATCCCGACGACCCAGGGCGGCACCCACGTCAACGGCTTCCGGTCCGGGCTCACCGAGGCGATCCGCGAGTTCTGCGAGTTCCGGGACCTGCTCCCCCGCGGCATCAAGCTCGCGCCGGAGGACGTCTGGGCCCGCTGCTGCTACGTCCTCTCGGTGCGGATGAAGGACCCGCAGTTCACCGGGCAGACCAAGGAGCGCCTCTCCTCCCGGGAGGCCGCGGCCTTCGTTTCCGGCGTGACCAAGGACTCCTTCGCTCTCTGGCTCAACCAGCACACGGCGGAGGCCGAGCAGATCGCCCGGCTCGCCATCGACAGCGCCCAGACCCGGATGCGGGCTGGCAAGAAGGTCAAGCGCAAGACCGTGACGAGCGGCCCCGCCCTCCCCGGCAAGCTCGCGGACTGCACGAGCCAGGACCTGGGGTTGACCGAGCTCTTCCTCGTCGAAGGCGACTCGGCCGGCGGCTCGGCCAAGCAGGCCCGGAGCAAGGAGAACCAGGCGATCCTCCCTCTGCGCGGCAAGATCCTGAACACCTGGGAGGTGGACCCTGCCGAAGTGCTGGGCTCCCAGGAGGTCCACGACATCGCCGTGGCGCTGGGAGTCGACCCCGGCTCGAACAACGTGGACGGCCTGCGCTACGGCAAGGTCTGCCTCCTGGCCGACGCCGACTCGGACGGCGCCCACATCGCGACCCTCCTCTGCGCCCTCTTCCTCCGCCACTTCCGGCGGCTGGTGGTGGACGGCCGCGTGCACGTCGCCATGCCCCCCCTCTACCGCATCGATGTGGGCAAGGACGTCTACTACGCCCTGGACGAGCGGGAGAAGAAGGGCATCCTCGATCGCATCGAGGCCGAGGGCAGGAAGGCCAAGCCGAACGTCCAGCGCTTCAAGGGCCTGGGCGAAATGAACCCCCTCCAGCTCCGGGAGACCACCATGGCCCCGGAGACCCGCCGCCTCGTCCAGCTCGTCCTCGAGGAGGACGAAGACGCCGAGCAGATCATCGACATGCTCCTCGCCAAGGCCCGCGCGGGGGACCGCAAGGAGTGGTTGATGGAAGTGGGCAACAAGGCCGAGGTGGAGGTGTAGGAAGGACCCATGGCAAGGACCTCATCCCGCAAACGTTCTTCGCGGAACGGCAACGGCTCCGCGCCGCTGTTCCAGCTCCCCTATGCCGAGGTCGAGCGGATGTCGCTCGCCAAGTTCACCGAGAAGGCGTACCTCGATTACTCGATGTACGTCATCCTCGACCGCGCCCTGCCCAATGTAGCGGATGGCTTGAAACCCGTGCAGCGGCGGATCATCTACGCGATGTCCGAGCTGGGGTTGAACGCCGCCGCCAAGTTCAAGAAGTCGGCACGCACCGTGGGCGACGTGCTCGGCAAGTACCACCCCCACGGCGATGTCGCCTGCTACGAGGCCATGGTCCTCATGGCCCAGCCGTTCAGCCTTCGCTATCCGCTGATCGACGGGCAGGGGAACTGGGGATCGCAGGACGATCCCAAATCCTTCGCGGCCATGCGCTACACCGAGGCGCGCCTCACCCGGTTCGCCGAGGTCCTTCTTTCCGAGCTGGGGCAGGGGACCGTGGACTGGGGGCCAAACTTCGACGGCACCCTGGACGAGCCGAAGCTCCTGCCGGCCCGCCTCCCCCATGTTCTCCTGAACGGTGCCTCCGGGATCGCCGTGGGCATGGCGACGGACATCCCTCCCCACAATGCCCGGGAGGTGACCGCCGCCTGCATCAAGCTCCTGGAGGATCCGAAGACATCGGACGAGGAGATCTACGATCTCATCAAGGGTCCGGACGTCCCCACCGACGCCGAGATCGTCAGCACGCCGGCCGAGATCCGGAGGATCTACGAGACGGGCGCGGGCTCCATCCGCATGCGGGCCGCCTGGGAGATGGAGGACGGCGACATCGTCATCACCGCTCTCCCGTACCAGGTTTCGGGCGGCAAGATCCTCACCCAGATCGCCGCCCAGATGGCTGCCAAGAAGCTTCCCATGGTGGAGGACCTGCGGGACGAGTCCGACCACGAGAACCCGACCCGGCTCGTCATCACCCCGCGCTCGAACCGGGTGGACGTGGACGGCCTCATGGCCCACCTCTTCGCCACGACCGACCTGGAGCGGCCCTACCGGGTGAACCTGACGATGATCGGTCTCGACGGCCGGCCGCGGCAGTTCGCCCTGCGCGAGCTGCTGGAAGAGTGGCTCACGTTCCGGATCGAGACGGTCCGCCGGCGGCTCCAGTTCCGCTACGACAAGGTCCTCGCCCGCCTCCACATCCTGGAGGGCTACCTCGTCGCCTACCTGAACATCGACGAGGTGATCCGGATCATCCGCACGGAGGACGAGCCCAAGCTGCGGCTCATGGAGCGCTTCGGCCTCACGGACACCCAGGCCGAGGCCATTCTGGAGCTCAAGCTGCGCCACCTCGCGAAACTCGAAGAGATCGAGATCCGGGGCGAGCAGGATCAGCTCTTGAAGGAGCGGGACACGCTCGACCAGATCCTGCGCTCGGAGGCGAAGCTCCGCCGCAAGGTGCGGGAGGAGCTCGCGGCCGACGCCCAGAAATACGGCGACGACCGCCGCTCGCCCATCGTCGAGCGCGGGGCCGCGAAGGCCATGGACGAGTCGGCCTTCATCCCCACCGAGCCGGTCACCGTCGTCCTCTCCGAAAAGGGCTGGGTGCGCGCCGGCAAAGGGCATGAGCTCGACCCCCGGGAGCTGTCCTACAAGGCCGGGGACGCCTTCCTCATGGCGGCCAAGGGACGAAGCAACCAATACGCGGTCTTCCTCGATTCGACCGGCCGCACCTACTCGCTCGCCGCCCACGCCCTCCCCTCGGCCCGGGGCCAGGGCGAGCCGCTGTCGAGCCACGTGGCTCCGCCCCCGGGCGCGAGCTTCGTGGGCGTGATGATCGGAAGCGACGAGGACCTCTATCTCATGGCGACGGACGCCGGGTACGGCTTCATCGCCAAGCTGGGAGACCTCCAGGCGCGCAATCGGGCGGGCAAGGCCGTGATCACCGTGCCGCCGGGAGCGAAGGTCCTCCCGCCGGTCCGGGTGCACGACCTGGAGAGCGCCCGGCTCGCCGCCGCCACCGACGGCGGCCGGCTGCTGATCTTCCCCGTCCAGGATCTCCCCCTCCTCCCCAAGGGCAAGGGGGTGAAGATCGTGAGCCTCCCCGCCAAGGGCCCGAAGGAGACTCTCGTGGCCTGCGCGGTCTTCCCCGAGAACGCCCACCTGCTCGTCCACTCGGGCAAGCGCTACCTCAACATGAAGCCGTCGGACTGGGCGGCCTTCGCGGGAAACCGCGCCCTCCGGGGCAACAAACTGCCGCGGGGATTCCAGAACGTGGCGGCTCTGGAGGTGCAGTAGACTCCGCCCCCCTGCCCTCGAAACGTCCCTGAGGGGATTCTTCCCCCGGCGACGTTGAAGGAGAGCGGCTGAACGATGGTGCTCGGCCGCCGCAAGGCGCCGCAAGGCTCTTCACATCATCAAGGAGTAGTTTGCATGTCGAAGCTCAGGAACCGTGTCCTCTCCTCCCGTCCGGCGCTGGCGGCTTTCTCCCTGGTCTTGCTTCTCGGAAGCTTCGCCGTCACGTCCCAGCCGGCCGCGGCCTCAGGCGTGGGCTGCAGCGGCCCCGGAACCATCACGGTCTACTACAACAACGCCGGCAAAGAGGTCGGCCGGTACACGGAGAGCTGCCAGGGCGTGTGCACGGGGAGCGGCAGGATCACCGAGACCTACGACGTCTTCTTCATCGCCTGCCCGCCTCCCGGCGGCGAGGCTTGATCTTTCCGGAGCGGCTCTCCAATGCGGGAGCCGCTCCTTTCCGTCCCCTTCCGCGCGAATCCCGGACGCATGCCGTCGCCGTAGGGAGAGCCGGTCAGGCGGAGGACGGGGGCCTCGTACTCCACCTTCTTCATCGGTGCGTCCACCAACTCCCGGTCGGGGATGTCGAACATCGCGGCGAGGGCTCCTCCGTTCTCGGAGGCGAAGGCCGCTCCGGCGAACAGGGAAACGAAGACGAGCAACGGGAGAGCCCTCTTCATGTCACCGGCCCTCCCGCTTTGAGCCGCCGTCCGGGATGGTGCTCAGCAGCACGACCAGGGCATCGCCGGTGCCTTCGATCTGGGAGGTTCCCACCACGACGGTCTCCCCCACACCGAGGCCAAAGGAGGTGCTGATCACCCTCTGGATCCGAGCAGCAGGAGGGGCGGGTGCAGGCTGCCCCTCCTGCTGCTCCGCAGCGGGTGTCGGCCTGGGGGTTCCCAATCCTTTCTCCAGATGGAAGAGATCCACGAAGAGCTCCTTCTGCTCGTCGATCCCTGCCTTGTTGAAACGAAACCGGTAGTCGAAGGTCTGGTCTCCCCGCCCCGAGAGCTGGCCCTGCACCACGTCGCCCTGGGTCGCCTGGAACCAGGCCGTGCCCAGCATCGCGTAGCTCTTGTACGGCAGGAATTCGCGGAGATCCTGGAGCGCCTTCTGGGCGCCCGCCGGGAGGTCCGTGGGCGAGCCGTTCGGCCTGGTGCTGGCCCCCAGGAGCACGATCTGGAATCTCTGCGTGTACGGCCGGTCCTGCCTCGCCAGGGCGCGGGCGATCTTCTCGTGGGTCGCCGCATCGGCCCGGACCTCGAGGTAGAGCCCTCCCTTCTCGGGATGAATGCTCGCGACCCGGCAGATCTCCTTCATCTCCGGGGGGCACTGGTCCCAGACGAGGACCTGGGCCGAATGGACGTCCAGGTAGCGGATGCGGTACTGGATGCTCGTGACGCTGTCGAAACGGCTCTTCGGGGCCTGAGGATGGGCGACGACCGGCGCCATCAGCAGAACCAGAAGGAGGATCAAGGGACGAAGGGATGAGGCTCTCATGGTCTTCTCCTTGGATGACCTACTTCAGCAGGGTTTCGTCTCCGGTCAGCACCCAGATGACCCGGGTGCCGCCGGGGGTGGAAAATTCGATGTGCCGGGTCCGTGGCTCTTCGAGCCCGGGCTCCGGGAGGGACGGCTCGGGGACGGAAGCGAGCGCCATGGGCGGCTCGGGCTCTCCGAGAACCAGCGCAGGGGTGGCGCGCGGGGCGGCCTGCCGCTTTCGAACGGGCTCCTTCACCACCGGCTCCTCCGGCGGTGCCGCGTCCTCGGGCGTCTCCGGCGCAGGCGGTTCGGCCGCCACGGGAGGTGCCGGAGGCCGGACCGGCTCAGGCGTCACCGTCGCGACCTTCTCCTCCGGCGGCTGAACTCCCTGCGGTCCTCCTCCCCGCCAGAGGGCCACCGCCAGCAGAACGGCCAGGGCCGCCGCCATTCCCATCGCCAGAGCGGGGAGGAGTCCGAACCGCCGCCGCTCGGGAGCTGCGCTCAGGACGGCCCGCCGCATGGCATGGATCTCCTCCGTCGAGAGGCCGGGCTCGCCCGACGCCGGGTCCCCCTGACGGAGGAGGTCCCGCAGCCGGGCGTCCCGTTCCGAAGATCTGTTCCTGCTCATCTCCGATCCTCCTTGACCGACAGCAAGCTCGCGAGCTCCCGGCGGGCGGCCAGCAGGTGCCAGCGCACGGTCACCTCGCTGATTCCCAGGAGCCGGGCGACCTCGCGCACCGGCGTTCCTTCCAACTCGTGAAGCACGGTCACCGCGCGGCGGCGGGGAGAGAGCCGCTCGAGGGCCGCCCGCACCGCGGCCCGGGCCACCGCGGCCTCTTCCGGGTGCGGGGTTTCGACTTCCTGGACGAGCCTCTCCCGCTCCCTGGACCGAACGCCAAGGCGGCGGTACCGGTCCCGGCAGAGGTTGACCAGCGTCCGCACCAGCCACGCTTCCCCGGCTTGAGACCCCTCGGGCACGGCGGCCGGCCGGCGGGCGGCGCGCAGGAAGGTCTCCTGGACCAGGTCCCGCGCCTCCTCCCGATCGGAGGAGAGCCGCCGGGCGAGCCGGAAGAGACGGTCGCGATGCTCGTCGAAGAGCCGTGCCAGCCGCTCCGTCGGCCCTGTCGAGGTCAGGCTCTGGATGTTTTCCACGGTCACGCTCACGGTCGAGGGTACGCTCACACCCTGGTAGACGCGCCAGGGGGAGAAAGCGTTGGGGTTTCGGGCAAGCCTTTTGCTCCTCTTTTCTGTGCTCGGCTTTCGAGCAGGCTTTTGAAAAGGAAGGAGACGCACCGATGAAAGACAACCGAGAGGCACTCCGCCCCTATATCGCGGATATGGCAGCGGTCGAGAAGCACATCCTGGAAGCCCTGGAGCGCCAGCGCAACGACGACGACATCAAGCAGTTCCCGGAGGCGTTCCAACTCGTTGGACGGATCGAAGCGGTGCTGCGCCGGCACGTCCAGGAGCTGGAGTCGCACGTCCAGGGATTCCCGGGCGGCGGCGTGGCCACCACCCTCAAGGAGGCGGTCACGGGCATCCTCGGCGCCGTCGCCGGCGTCTACGACAAGGTCCGCAAGGACACCGCGAGCCGCGCCCTGCGCGACGACTACACCGCCCTGTCGCTCGCGGCCGTCAGCTACACCATGCTGCACGCCACCGCCCTGGGTCTCAACCAGGGGATGACGGCCCAGATCGCGTTGAGCAACCTCAAGGACCTGACGCCGCTCATCGTCGAGCTCTCCCAGGTGATCCCCCCGGTGGTGGTCAAGGAGCTCACCTTCGAGGGCTACCCCATCGAACCGGGTGTCGGCCAGCAGGCGGCCCGCAACACGCAGGAGGCCTGGAGCCGGGAGAACGTCGGGACGCCCACCGGGGCCGGCACGGCCTACGCCGGATCGGGCGGCTCGTTCAGCCACTGAGGAAGGAGGGGCGCTCCCCCGCCCTGAAACCTCACCCCTGTCCCCCTCTCCCATCGCCCTCCCATCCCCCGGGAGAGGGGGAACACCTGCGGGCGACCCTGCCGGATGACACGTGATGCCCGCGGAAGGGTTGCGAGGAACTCCCTCTAAAAGGCCGAACCTGCTGGACCGGGTCCCCCCTCTCCCGGTTGGGGGATGGGAGAGGGGGACAGGGGATGAGGTTTCCCGGTGGGGGTTCGGCCTGTCTACGGAGCAGGTGGCGCGCAGAGCTCGATGGCGGAGCCCAGGGTCTCCCAGGTGAAGGCGCAGATCGCGTCCAGGATCCGCCGGGTTTCCGCGGGGCAGTCCTGGTAGTTGCCCCCGACCACGAACGTCTTCGCCCGCTGGTCCTGGCCGTACCAGGTGACCGTATACTGGGCGACGAAGTCCGGA
>DASQEB010000141.1:0-7455 GCA_035633875.1 Thermoanaerobaculia bacterium | reverse complement strand
GCGGTGTGGATGAACTCCACGACCGCGGCGTAGGTGACCTCCTCGTCGCCGTCGTGCCCCAGCAGGCGCGAGGCGAGGAGCAGCAGGGCGGGGCGGACCCGCTTGCCGCCCCCCTGGGAGATGTAGACCCCCGCCTTCTGGATGAACGGGACGTCCGATCCCAACTCGCGGCGGAAGACCTCCTCGGTGGCCGCGAGCTTCTCGGCGACCAGGTCGATGAACCGGCCGGCGAGCGCCGAGCGGCTCCCTTCCGTGAGGCCGGAGCCGGAGGTCTCGTGAGGGTCGGCGAGGGATGGGTTTTGCATCGTCATGAGGGAGCCTAGGAGCCCCGGACCGGGTCGAAGGGGACCACCTGTTCGAGCTTTCCGTCCCGGAAACGATACATCCGACCGCTCTCGAAATACCACCAGGAGGCCTCCTCGTGGTCCGGGTACCGCACGGTCTGGACCCGGTCGGGCTTGCCCATGTCCTGGTAGATCCGGCGCTCGTCGTCGCTCCGGACCGTGGCGAGGAACTCCCGGAGGCGGTCGATGAACTGGCGGTTCTCGACCACCACGGCGATGACCACGGGGCTGCCCGCGAGCACCTGGGAGGTGATGTCCGTCCGCGCGAGCTCCTGGAGCTCTTCCCGCCCGCCGGCCTTGCGCACCGGCACTCCGGCGAGCAGCTCGAACTTGTTGAAGTAGCTGTCCCAGGGCCACTCGATGGTGAACGAGCCGGCGGCGTCGGTGGTGGCGGCCACCCGCCGGGTGTCCTGGTCGACGCGGCGGAATTCCCGCAGGCTGAAGACGTTGCGCGAGGCAGCGAGCACCACGCGCACGCCCTCGATGGGCTGGCCCTGGGGATCGGAGACGATGCCCGTGATCTGGATCCGCTCGCCCTGCGCATACCGGGCCGCGGCCAGGGACGGCAGCGCGGCGAGGAGCAGGGCGAGCCCGAGCAGGCACGGGAGGGCCGGCCGGGGCCGGCGGAGCGGGTCCCTTCTGGAGATGATGTGCTTCACTGCGATCGGTAGTTGGTGAACGTGAGAGGGACGTCCAGGTCGAGGGCCTTCAAGGTGGCGATGACCTCCTGGAGGTCGTCGCGGTTCTTGCCGGAGACGCGCACCGTGTCGCCCTGGATGGCGGCCTGGACCTTGAGCTTCTTCGACTTGATCTCGGCCACGATCTTTCGGGCCGTCTCCTGGGGGATGCCCTGCTGGAGGGTGATCTTCTGCCGGGCGCGGCTGTGGCTGGCCGGCTCGATCTTGCCGTAGCGCAGCGACTTCAGGTTCACCCCCCGGCGCACGAGCTTCGATTTGAGCACCTCCAGGGCCTGGTCGAGCGAGAACTCGTCCGCCGCCTCCAGCGTCATCTCCTCCTTCTCCAGGCTCAGGTCGACCGCCGCCTTCTTGAGGTCGTAGCGGTTCACGATCTCCTTCTCCGCCTGGGAGACGGCGTTGCGGACCTCCTGGAGGTCCACGGTGGAGACGATGTCGAACGAATTCTCTGCGGCCATGCCTGTCTGTTGAGTCCGGAGTTGCGCGGACGGGGTCCCATTATACGGAACGCCCGCGGCCCGTCCTACTTCTGCTCCTCCCAGCGGATGCCGGTCGGGGGCGAGAAGCTCCCCTGGCGCGGCAGGGACTGGTAACCGCTGATCTCGAACCGGGTCAGGTTCCCCTCCCGGTCATGGTAGGAGACGGCCACGAGGCGCCGGCTCGCCGGATCCACGATCAGGGAGGCGTCCGCGAGCTCCGCCACCTGCCCCTTGGGCGACAGCGCGACCTCGATCCTCCCTCCTTCGACAGAGCGGGCCGTGGCCTGGTACCGCTTCTTCAGGTCGTCCACCCCCAGCAGCAGGAGGTCGAGACCCGGCTCGTTCTTGCGGTCCACCCGGTAACGGCGGCCCGTCCGGTCTTCGGAGCTCCAGGAGTGGACGAGCCCGCCACAGAGCAGGAAGCTCTTTGGGTAGGGCTCCTCGTAGTCCCAGCGCAGGCAGTCCGGGAGGGCCAGGGCCAGCCGGCCCGACTCCTTCTCCCCCGAGGAGAAGCCGGCCGGCATGTAGGTCTGCACGAAGCCCGCCCCGGTCGGTCCGGCCTCCACGAGGCTGTTGCGCACGCTCTCCAGCACCGCCCATGGGTCGGACCCCTGGGCCGCAGCCGGAGCCGCCAGGAGCGCAAAGAGCGGAAGGAGCAGAAGGTTTCGTCTCATGTCGATCTCCCGATGATCTACCCACTTCCCCAAACAGAGGAGGGGGGGTGAAGCTTCCCGGACGGCTCGTCGGGGCGGCCCTGTGTGGTCGCTCTGCCAGCTTGGACCATTCTCCCGCCCAGGGCGGCCACACCGGGCCGCCCCTGCAGAACCGACAACTAGTGCCGGAAATGGCGGACGCCCGTCATCAGCATCGCCATTCCAGCCTCGTCGGCGGCGGCGACCACCTCGTCGTCGCGCTTGCTCCCCCCGGGCTGGACCACCGCGGTCACCCCGGCGGACGCCAGGACGTCCAGGCCGTCCCGGAAAGGAAAGAAAGCGTCGGATGCAGCCACCGTGCCCGCCACCGGGAGCTGGGCCTTCTCGACGGCCAGGCGGCAGGAGTCCACCCGGCTCATCTGCCCGGCGCCGATCCCCACGGTCTGGTCGGCGTTGGTGATCACGATGGCATTGGACTTCACGTTCCGCACCACCGTCCAGGCGAATTCCAGGGCCCGGCGCTCCTCGGGACGCGGCGCCCGGCGGGTGGGGCAGGTCCAGCCCGCGGGATCGTCCGGGAAGGCGTCCGGAGGCTGGGCGAGGAACCCGCCGTCCACGGCCCGCAGCTCGACCTCGTCCCGCGAGGGGCGGTACGTCGGGCACACCAGGAGCCGCAGGTTCGCCTTCTTCCCGAACCGGGCCAGGGTGTCCTCTGAACAGGACGGAGCGAGGAGGACCTCGATGAACAGGTCCGCCATGACCTCGGCCAGGGCGCCGTCCACCGGGCCGTTGACTGCGATCACCGAGC
Organism: Thermoanaerobaculia bacterium; assembly: GCA_035633875.1. Classification (GTDB taxonomy): domain Bacteria; phylum Acidobacteriota; class Thermoanaerobaculia; order Multivoradales; family UBA5704; genus DATARR01. The sequence continues at coordinate 4,476 of DASQEB010000141.1, read as the reverse complement.
CGAAGGCCGAGACCGGGTCGGTCGCGAGGGCGCGGCGGTACGCCTCCACGAGGTCACTTCCCCGGCCGATGCCGCACGGGTTGTTGTGCTTGACGATGACCACCGCCGGCTCGTCGAACAGCCCGGCCATCCGGCGGGCCGCGTCGGCATCCAGGAGGTTGTTCCAGGAGAGCTCCTTGCCCTGGAGCTGACGGAAGCCGCCGAAGATTCCGGGACCCCCCGCGACGGAGTAGAGCGCTCCGCCCTGGTGGGGGTTCTCGCCGTAGCGCAGCTCCATCTCCCGCCGGAGCGCCAGGGTCTTCCTCTCGGGGAATGCCGCCTGTCCGGCCAGCCATGCGGCGATGGCGGCGTCGTACTCCGCCGTGTGCCGGAAGGCCGCGAGGGCGAGCTCCCGGCGGAGCGCCTCGGGCACCGTCCCCTCCCCCTCCTCGAGCGCCGCGAGAACCCGAGGATAGTCGCCGGGGTCCACCACGACCGCCACGCCGGCGAAGTTCTTGGCCGCGGCCCGCACCATCGTGGGCCCGCCGACGTCGATCATCTCCACGGTGTCTTCGAAGGACGCGCCGCGGTCCACCGTCTCTTGGAAGGGATAGAGGTTGACCACCACGAGATCGATCCGCTCAATACCATGCTCGGAAAGGGCGTCCAGGTGCTCGGGGACCGCCCGGTTTGCCAGGATGCCGCCGTGGACCTTGGGGTGGAGCGTCTTCACCCGGCCGTCGAGCATCTCCGGGAACCCCGTGACCTCGGAGACCTGGGTGACGGGGATGCCTTTGTCCTGGAGGAACCGGAGGGTCCCGCCGGTGGACAGGATCTCGATCCCGAGGCGGGCGAGGCCCCGGCCCAGCTCCTCCAGGCCGGTCTTGTCGAACACGGACACCAGGGCGCGGCGTGCCTTGAGCATGGCGCGGGACTATAGCGCAGGGGGGAACCGGACCGGCTTGTGGGAGAATACCTCCATGGCGGAAGGGAGACTCTTGAGGAAGTTGGTGAGAGCCGGCACCGAGGCGGACACCGAGGAGTTCCGGACGGCCGCGGAGGAGCTCATCCGCCTCGAACGGGAAAAGAGACATCATCTCCTCGCCAACGATCTGGAGCGAATCCTGTACGGCGAGCGTGGCTCTGCGGCCAAGCCTTTGCGGGAGATCCAAGACTTGCCCAAGGATCGGGAGCGCGGGCTCGCGCTGGTAGAGGTCCGCGAGCCGGTGCGGGATCTCAATGAGATCGTTCTCTCGGACGAGAACCGGTCCGTCCTTCAGGAGATTCTGCTGGAGCAGAGCCGGGTCGAGTTGCTCGGCAGCTATGGCCTGCGGCCGATCTCGCGGCTCCTCTTCTGCGGTCCCCCCGGCTGCGGCAAGACGCTGGCTGCGGAGGTCCTGTCCACCGAGCTTGGGCTCCACCTCGCAACGGTCCGGTTCGATGCCGTCGTGTCGTCGTTCCTGGGAGAGACGGCGGCGAACCTCCGAAAAGTGTTCGATTTCCTGGCGACCCATCGGGTCGTAGCTTTGTTCGATGAGTTCGACGCGATCGGGAAGGAGCGGGAGGACGCGGCCGAGCATGGGGAGCTCAAGAGAGTGGTCAACTCTTTTCTCCAGATGGTGGATGCCTACCGTAGTCAAAGCCTTCTGGTCGCCGCTACCAACCATGAACGGTTGCTCGACCGGGCCCTCTGGCGGCGCTTCGACGAGGTCCTTTTCTTCGACAAGCCGAACCTGGAGCAGGTCCGGCAGCTTCTGTCCGTCAAGCTCCGCGGGGTACGCCACGACCTCCCTGTCTCCGATCCGGGTTTCCTGAACCAGTTCACCGGGTTCACCCATTCCGCCGTCGAAAGGGTCCTCATTCGTGCCATCAAGGCGATGGCGCTCAAGGGGAGGCTCTCGTTGACCATGGACCTCGTCGCCGACGCTCGGGATCGGGAAGAGCGCCGGGACGCTCTCCTCGCCAAGTTGTAGCGCCCAGTCCGTCCTTCTAGACAATGCCAGAGACCCTCCGGCATCTCCTACTGCCACGGCTTGAGCCGGTCAACCAGCGCCGGACGAAGACCGGCCCCCGCCGACCCGTACCAGAAGATCCTCAGGCCCATGCGCGGAAGCTCAGCATAGATCTGGAAAAGAGGATCGAGTCCTCTCGCGAGGAGACGGGGGCGTTCGATCCGCGCCTTCTGCTGAAGCTCGAAGTGGAGGGAGCTCAGCCGGAAGACTTCGAATCCATTCCGGGACTTCAGTTGGTCAGCCAGGAGGGCCGGTCGCTGGTCGTCCTCTTCGCGGACAGGGCGGGCTGACCGAATTCCGGGACCGCCTCGGTCAGATCAGCCGGGGACGCAGACCCGTCCGGCAGGACATCTTCTTCGCCGTCCGGGGAATCGACGGGTGGACACGAGAGGATCGGAAGGGTAGTGCTCTGCGCCGAGAGGGCGTTCCACGCATTCCCTTTGTGGTCGATGTCGAGCTCTGGCCTCTGGAGCGGCGTCCCGACCGCGCGAGCATGATCTCTTCCTTTCGAGAGTGGTGTGACCTGCGCGCGATCTCCGTCCTGGACCAGCTCAACCAGGAGACCGTTGTCCTGTTCAGAGTCCGGCTCACGGAGGCGGGTCTCGATCAAATCCTCGACCACCGGGACGTTCGCCAGGCGGACCTTCCTCCGCGATATGAGCTCGACTTCGCCCTCCTGGCCTCGGATCTTCGGCTGATCCCCGAGGTCCCCCCTCCCGGAGACGGTGCGCCAGGGGTGGTCGTCCTCGACAGTGGGCTCGTGACCAATCATCCCCTTCTTGCTCCTGCGGTCGGAGACGCTCAGAGCTTCATTCCCTCCCTCGGTGCCGAAGACGAGAACGGGCACGGCACCATGGTCGGGGGGCTCGCCTTGTACGGGGATCTGGACTCTCTGGTAGAAAGCAGGGGTTTCGTGCCCTCTCTCCGCCTCTTCAGTGGCCGGATTACCGATGCCGACAATGAAAACAGCACGGGCTTCGTCCAGAAGCACATCGAGGAGGCGGTCCGGTACTTCACCGCCAACTACGGCTGCAGGATATTCAATCTCTCGTTCGGCGATGCCCGAAGGCCGTTTGAGGAAGGGCACGTTCGCGAACTGGCCTCCGTTCTGGACTCTCTGGCGCGGCAGTTCGGGGTCCTCTTCGTCGTCTCGGCGGGGAACTTCACGGGCACTGAGGACTCCCCTTCGGACTGGCGGTCGGAGTACCCTCACTACCTTCTTGCCGAGGCCGCTCGCCTTCTCGACCCTGCTCCGGCGCTCAACGTGCTGACCGTCGGCAGCCTGGCACGGTACGAGGTGTCCAGGATGGGCCGCCGGTTCCCGGAAGACCCCGCTCACCAGGCAATCGCCCGGAGGGACCAGCCCTCTCCGTTCTCGCGTTCCGGACCGGGGCCGAACGGGGCCATTAAGCCCGAGGTCGTCGAATATGGGGGAAACCAGTACATGGACCTGCGCGCCGGTCACCCGAGCGGCCTGACGGAGCTTGGTGAGATCGGACTCTCTCGCCATTTCGCGGGCGGCAGGCTCTTCTGTCTGAGTTCGGGAACCAGCTTTGCAGCACCCAAGGTCGCCCACTTGGCGGGGCGCCTCCTGACCGAGTACCCCGACGCATCACCGGATCTCCTTCGAGCGCTGATCGTCGCGCACAGCCGCCATCCTCAGGCGGCCGTCGATCTCCTCGACGGAGACGAGGAAAGAATACGGCTCCTTGGCTATGGCCGTCCGGATGCAGAGGCCGCGGTCTTTTCCAGCGAGAGGAACGTGACGCTCCTCAGGCAGGACCGGCTCGGGGAGAACCAGCACCACTTCTATGAGCTCCCTCTGCCGGATGACTTCCTCCGTTCGCCGTCCCGGAGAGCACGGAGGATCACCGTAGCCCTCGCCCACACGCCTCTCGTGCGGAGGACCAGGCTGGAGTACCGGGCCAGCAACTTCCAATTCAAGGTCGTCCGCCAGAGGAGCCTCAGTGAAGTCATCCAGGTGTTCCGTCGGACTTCTCCTGAGCAGAGGGAAGAGATGATCCCGGAGGCTGGTCACTTTCGTCCGAGCGGTCGAAGTCGGGGCAAGGGAACCGTGCAGGCGGCGAGTTGGGACGTCCGGCAAGTCGACTCGCGCTGGCAAGAACAGAGCCTCTTCCTGGTCGTCACGCGAACGGTTCCCAACTGGGCTCGTGGACTGTCCGACCAGGAGCGGTACGCGGTCGTCATCGTCATCGAGGATCGGTCCACTGAGCAGGTGAGGTATTACACGCAACTGCAACAGCGGCTCCGAGTTCCCCGAATCCGGCTCTAGGTCACGGCCCCGGCAAACTCCGCAAGCGCCCCCGCCCAATGGGGATGCGCCCCCGCGAGATCTCTCTGCGCTCTCAGGAACTTCTGGTGCATCCCCCGGGGATTCCGGGTGCGCCCTCGGGAATTCTGATTCCGCCCTCGCGAAATATGTGCAAGCCCCCGCGAGGGATGCACACGCCCCGGCGAGGGCGCG
>DASQEB010000140.1:0-37776 GCA_035633875.1 Thermoanaerobaculia bacterium | reverse complement strand
CGCCGAGGGGGCCGGCTTCGCCCTCGCCCAGGAGCGGCTGGGGCCGGGCCGCATCCACCACTGCATGCGCTGGATCGGTATCTGCGAGCGGGCCTTCGACCTCCTGTGTGCTCGGGCGGCCTCCCGGGAGCTCTCCCCGGGCAAGCCCTTGGGGGAACGCCAGCTCGTCCAGGCCTGGATCGCCGAGAGCCGCGCCGCCATCGACGCCGCCCGTCTTCTTGTGCTGCGAACCGCGTGGCGGATCGACCGCGAGGGAGCCGCAGCGACCCGCGACGACATTTCCCTCATCAAGTTCCATACGGCGGCGGTGCTCCAGGAGACACTGGACCGTGCCATTCAGGTCCACGGCGCCTTGGGCCTCACGGACGCTACCCCCCTCGCCTTCTGGTGGCGCCACGAGCGCGGGGCCCGCATTTACGATGGAGCGGACGAGGTCCACAAGACCGCCGCCGCCCGGCGCATCCTGGAGCGCTACGGGATGGAGGGAAAGCGATGAGCGGAGCCCCGATCGATTCCACCCACCCGGTGCGTCCCGGCGAGGAGATCCCCGCCGCCCAGCTCGCCCTGTGGCTCGGGGAGCGCCTGCCGGGCACAGGGGGGCCGATCGAGATCGAGCAGTTCCCCGGCGGCCACTCGAACCTCACCTATCTCGTCCGCTGCGGCGACCGCGAGATGGTCCTCCGCCGGCCGCCCTTCGGCTCCAAGGTGAAGACCGCCCACGACATGGGCCGGGAGTTCCGCGTGCTCTCCCGCCTCCACGCGGCATACCCCAAGGCTCCCAGGGCCTTCCTCCAATGCGACGACCCGTCGGTGATCGGCGCGCCGTTCTACCTCATGGACCGGGTGCGCGGGGTGATCCTGCGCCACCAGAAGCCGCCCGTGGGGGTGGAGCTCCCTCCCGAGACGATGCGGGAGATCAGCGAGGCGGCGGTGGACGGCCTGGCCGACCTCCACGCCGTGGATTTCGAGGCCGTGGGGCTCGTCGACTTCGGCCGCCCCGAGGGGTACGTCCGCCGGCAGGTGGAGGGCTGGAGCGAGCGGTGGCGGAACGCCCGGACGGACGAGGTCCCCGGCGTGGACCGGGCCGCTGGTTGGCTTGTTGAACATCAGCCAGCGGATTCCGGGGCCGCGCTTATCCACAACGATTACAAATACGACAACCTCGTGCTCGACCGCCAAGACCTGCCCCGCATCCTGGCCGTTCTGGACTGGGAGATGTCCACCGTGGGCGATCCCCTGATGGATCTCGGCACCAGTCTCGGCTATTGGATCGACGCGGACGATCATCCGGGCCTGCGCCTGCTGCCCGCAGGCCCCACGGCCCTGCCGGGCAATCTCTCCCGGATCGAAGTGGCCGAGCGCTACGCGGCGCGGACCGGTCGCGACATCTCCCACATTGTTTTTTATTACGTCTATGGATTGTTTAAAATCTCTGTCATCGCGCAGCAGATTTACTACCGCTACAAGCAGGGTCTCACCAAAGACGAGAGATTCGCAGGGCTTCTCGACGCCGTCCGCATCCTCGGCCGCACCGCCTCGCGCGCGATCGAAAAGGGACGGATCGATCGATTGGCGACGTGACGGCTCCGTCACGATCCGGTAAATGGCGATGGGAGTTGCATTTTTTCCACGGCCTGGGTGTATACTTTCTTTCCCAACCTTTGTGTAGACGGGAGAATGGGCCGTGAGAATGGACGAATGTCTCCGTATCATCAATCGTCGAATCCGCACGGCGCAGGACGAGGTGGCGCGGCGCAAGCGCAGCGGTCTGCAGTACCGGCCCTGGCAGCACAGGGTGCAGGAGCTGGAAGCCGTCCGCCGCGAGATCGCGGCGCTGGCCACCCCCGAGGCGTTCCGGGCCGCCGGCTCGTCGCAGCAGGCGCACGCCGACAGAGCCTAGCTGCCCGTCTGAGGCGGCTCTACTCGTGCCGGATTACGGCCATGGGGTCGACCCGGGTGGCCGAGTAGGCAGGAAGCGAGCTGGCGGCCAGGCCCACTCCGGCCAGGAGCAGGCAGACGAGGAAGAACACCACCGGATCCGTGGGCTCCACACCGAAGAGCAGACTCGCAAAGACGCTCGTCGTCCAGATGGCCGTCCCCACCCCCAGGACGAGACCGGTCAGGGTGAGGGCGAGCCCCCGCCGGAGGACCAGGGAGACGATCTCCGAGGCCCGGGCGCCCAGAGCAATCCGAATGCCCAGCTCCCGGGTGCGGCGGCTGACCGAGTAGGCCATCGTACCGTACAGCCCGATGGCGGTGACGAAGACGGCGATCAGGCTGAAGGTACCGAACAGCGCGGAGAGCAGACGGGGCTGGGCTACGGCCCGGCGGATCTGCTGGTTATAAGGGCTCACCTCGTACAGCGGGATGGAAGGGTCCATCTTGGCCATGATGTCCTGCAGCCGCTCGGCAACCACAGAGGGAGGTGCTCCGGTCCGGACGTGAATCGTGAGACCCGGATCGTACGCCTGGGTCAGGGGGCGGTAGAGGAGAGGGGAGGGGCCCGACTCCAGGTTCTTCAGGCGAAGATCGCCGGCCACCCCGATGACTTCTTGAGCGCGCTCGCCGAGGAACAGGCGCTGGCCTATGGGATTCTTGCCAGGCCAGAAGGCGTTCGCCAGGGCCTCGTTGACGATGACGACGGGCGGAGCTCCCTCGCGATCGGCCGGCGAGAAGTCCCGCCCCTCGCGCAGAGGGATTCCCAGCGTCTGGAAGTACCCGGACGAGACCAGGTTGTACTCGAGGAACAGCGGCTCCAGTCCGCTCTCCGGCGGAGGGACCGCGGACGTGAAGCGCCCGCGGGAGTCGGGGCCGATCTGCAGGGGGACGGACAGCGCGAGGGCGGCCGAGGAGACCTCCGGCTGCTCCCGCACCTGCTGCAGGAGTTGCGTGTAGAAGGCAATCCCCGCGGTCGGTCCATAGCGGTTCCGGTCGAGCTCCATGCGCGCATTGACCACACCGGCGCTGTCGAACCCGGGAAAGACCTCCTGCAGATTGCGCAGGGTGCGGACGAAGAGACCGGTGGTGACCAGAAGGACCAGGGAGACCATCACCTGGCCCACCACGAGGATCTCCTGGAGACGCGTACGGCTGCGGTCCGCTCCCGCCTCTCCACCCCGGCGCAGCAGGGGATCCCTCCGGGGCCGGGTGGCCCAAAGGGCCGGCACGACGCCGAAGAGAAGACCCGCCAGGAAGGAAAGCGCCACGGTGAAGACCACCACCCGGGCATCCATCTCCAGAGCGGGCAGCCGCGGCAGGGCCTGGCCGAGGGCCACTCCCCGGAGCCACTCGGTGGCGAAGAGAGCGAGCATGAAACCCACCACTCCGCCGAACAGGGACAGCGTCACGCTCTCCGTCAGGAGCTGCCGGACGAGCCGGATCCGGGTCACGCCCAGGGCGAGACGGACCCCCATCTCCTCCCGCCGCGACGCCGCCCGGACGAGGAGGAGCCCCCCGAGATTGGCGCAGACCACGAGCATCAGGAGCCCGACCACCGCGGACAGCAGCCCCAGCACGTCGGCCACGGCTTCCTGCTGGCTCGGGCTCAACCCGATGCCGGGATAGACCTTGAGCGCGATGGGGGGATCGGACCTCCCGACGGCGAGGCCGAGAGCCAGGGCATCCAACTCCGTCTGGGCGTCGTCCAGATCCTTCCCCCGCGCCAGGCGGCCGACGAAACGGGACAGCCAGTCATAGTGCGGATCGGCGAGCGCCGCTTCGGTCACATGCGGGAGGACGACCGGAGCGGTTTCCGCCGGCACCCAGAGATCCACCTCCTCGGCGTGCAGAGTGCCGCGGAATTCCTCCGCCGCAACGCCCGCCACGGTGAAAACGCGGCCGTTGAGAGTCACCGGAGCGCCGACCACCTCGCGACGGCCGCCGAACACCCGCTGCCAGAGCGAGTAGCCCAACACCACCTCCGGATGAGGCTCCCGCTTCGCCCGGCCCGGGGCGAACAGGTGCCCGCGGGCACTCCGGACGCCGAGCATCGTGAAGTACCCGTCGGTGACGATCTCGCCCCTGACCCGCAGGGCCTTGGCTTCGGTCACCAGGTTTGCGGAGAACGCATCGTGCGCCTCGAGACCCGAGAGAGCGTGAACCCGCTCCCGATAGGCAAGGAGGTCCGGGTAGGAGAGCGATTTGGCAAACACCCCCTCCATGCCGCGGAGCCGGGCGGACTGTCCGGTCAGCGACAGCAGCCGGGCCGGGTCGGTCACCCCCGGCACCGGACGCAGTAACAGGGCGTTGACCACGCTGAAGACGGTGACGTTCGCCCCGATGCCCAGCGCCAGGCAGAGCACGGCAACCGCCGTGAAGCCCACGTTGTTGTTCAGCTTCCGCAATCCATAGCGGACGTCGAGAGGAACGCTCATCACCGCTCCTGAGAAATCGCCCACAATCCTTCCCAGAATCTTGTGGAGCGATGTTACTCCCATCTTAGCATCTCCGCATGGCCAGGAAAACTTGATCATACGAAACGGGGTCCTTCGCCCGGACCAGGGCGTCCATTGGAAGCAGGAACCAGGAAAGGTCTCTCCTCTGCCTACTCGATCTCGACCGGCCGGACCCGTAGGTTGAGCCTCACGTCGCGCACCCTGCGCACGAGGCCATCCGTGAAGACCAGCGAATCGGCGCGGCTCAGGGCACCGTCGAGATCGGCGTCCTGCCATGAGCGGGAGACATGGATCCGCCCCTCTTCAGGATGGATCTCCACCCACCTCTGGCCGACGAGCAGACCCGAGAGGGAATCCCCGCCCAGGGGGTGCAGGATCTCGCCGGAGCTCAGGTAGTAGCCTGGCCCCATCCAGGTGATCTCATACAGCTTGTCGTCCAGGCGGACGAGACCGCCGGGCTCGGAGAAGGTGACCGGGTCGTAATGGGAGGTTTCACACGTCTTGATCACATGAACCGAATCGCACCGCTGAAGGGCGTCGACATCGTCCTCAGGCTCGAGAACCAACTCCTGGCCGTAGGCGGGGGAGAGCGCCAACGCGACCAGGAGACAGACCATGACGAAGGGACCTTGTTTGTTCATGAGACGAACTCCTTTTGGACGGAACCGGAGACGAGGTGGTCTCCTGCCCACGCATAGACAGCCCGGCCCGGGTTGGACTCCACCTCGGAATCTGTTTGACTTTATCGTATCGCACTTCTCTTGAATTAGAGTTGAATCCGCTGCCTGGATCTCTCTTGTCAACTTTAACGAGTATTCTTAAAAAGAGGAGCGGTGTACCATCCGGATATGCTTCGCCGTCCCCGAACCGTACTTCTCCTGATCCTGCTGGGGCTGAGCCTGCCTCTTGCCGGGCAGTCTCCGCTCCAGTGGCCTCTCCCGAAACCGGCACCTCCTCCAGCGGTGTTCCCAGAAATCCTGGTGAGCCCAAGGGGGGTGACCGGGACACTGGATCAGCCTGGTGCCGTCGCGTTGGACGTCCGTTCCCCCGAAGACTTCACGGCGGGCCACCTGCCGGGAGCGGTCTCCGCCTGGAGACCCGGCGAGGAGGGGAACGGGGAGATCGACCGCGTGCGCTCTCTCCTGGCAGCCCGGGGAATCACCGGCACCGGTCCCGTGGTCCTCTATGGCGGGCGGGACGATGCTCGGGTCCTCGGGCGCTTCTTCTGGCTCCTCGAAGCCGCCGGCTGCCGGGACGTGAAGGTGCTCGACGGCGGGATCGCGGCCTGGACCGCCGCCGGAGGGAAGCTCGAGGCCGGCCCCTCCCCCGGACGCGAAGCAGGCTTCCACGAGGCAGCCCGAGACACGGCCTCCGCCGCCCCGGATTGGGTCGCTCGGAGCTTCGATCAGCCGGGCGTGGTCCTGCTCGACCTTCGGGACCCTCGCGGCTGGGAGCGCTGGGAGGCGCCCCCCTCCTGGGCGGCCGGCCACGTCCCCCACGCCCTTCCTTTCGACGTACGCGGGCTCCTCCCGCAGGACGGCGGCTGGCCGGATCCGGCCGAGATCCGCCGCCGGGCCGGCGACATCGGTCCCCGGGCCGGCGATTCGGTGGGCGCCACATCGAGCTTCGTCCTCTATGGGGAGGACGCCGCCGATCCCCTTCCCGGTCTCGGTTACCTACTCTTCCGCATGGCCGGTCTCGACGTCCGCGTCTTCCCCGGCGGCTGGCGGGCCTGGACCGCCGGCCCCGGCCGCCCGGTGGTGCGGATCGTCGACACCGAGGAGATCCGCCGGCTCCTCGAAGCCGAAAACCCGGGGCTCGCCCAGGACCGGCCGCCCACCCGGCTCATCCTCCTCGACCTCCGGACCAGCCGGGACTTTCAGCTCGACCACCTCCCCGGAGCCAGAAGCCTCCCCCTCCACCTCTTCGACAGAGATTTCGAACGGATCGTCGCCGAGGGCTGGCCCGGCGCCGCCCGGGCGACCATTCCCCTGATCTTTTATTGCTACGGGAGGGATTGCGTCCGCAGCCGCGATGCCGGGACCCGGGCCGCCCGCCTGGGATTCCGAAACATCCTCTGGTACCGCGGCGGGACCGCCGACTGGGCGAAGGCAGGGCTCCCTCTCGTGGAAGCCCCGCCGTAGGCCCGGCTAGGCCACCCGCATCTCTTCTTCGCAGGGGGAGGAGTACGGGACCGGAGGCGATTCCAGGAGGAAGGGCTCCCAGAGTCGCCGGAAGCAGAACCACTGATGAGGCTCCTGCCGGATCGCCCATTCGAGGTCCTCGGCGAACCGGCGCATGGCCTCCTCGGTCGCCCTCTGCCGGTCTTTCCCGTCGCCGACGTGGATCGGCGGCCGGAGGACGCAACGGTAGCGCAGGCGCCCTTCGCGGAAGACGAAGACGGGCACGATCGGCACCTCGGCGGCCCGGGCGAGGACGGCGGGCCCGACGGGCATCGGATAGGGGTGGCCGAACAGAGTCGCCTCCACCACGCGCCCCCCGCAGCGGGGGCGGTCTCCCTGGAGGGCCACGATCTCCCCCTGGCGCAGGGCGTCGAGGAGGGTCATGCCGAGCTGCGGATCCTGGGCGAAGTGAGTGGTGTAGAGATCGCCGCCGCGGCTCTGGATGAGCCGGGCGATGAACTCCTGGGCCTTGGGATCGGTCTCGGCCTCGCGGACCACGTGGACCCGGCGCCTCTCCCGGGAGGCGGGGAGCATGGAGCCCATTTCCCAGGCCCCCACGTGGGCGGTGAGCAGGATCAAGCCCTGGCCGGACTCGGTGACGTCCCGCCAGAGGTCCAGGCCCTCCACCTCCACGGAGAACACGCGGTCGGTGCTCAGACGCTCGTAGCGCTCGGAGAGGCACCAGGCGAAGGTGTGCAAGGTGCGGAAGACCCGGCGCTGGCGTCCGATCCAGCCGCTGGGGCCGAGGACGGCCTGGAGATTGGAGCCGATGGCCTCGCGGATCTTCAGCAGACAGATCCAGAAGAACGTGGTGAACAGGGCGATGCCGAGGCCCATTGCCCAGTTGGGGACGATGGTCACCCCGAAACGGTGGAGCCGGAACCAGAAGACTCCCGTGACATGGAAGGGCCCCAGGAGGCGGCGGACCCAGCCGGCCTCGGGCGCGTGGGGAGGGGGCTCCGGGTGTGTGGCTGCGACGCTCATGACGACTCCTACAACGACTTCCTCCGGAACAACCCCTCAAACGCCGGCAGCACCACGAAGGTCGCCGCGAGGCAGGCGAGGACGCCCAGGGTTACCAGGATACCGGCGTTCTGAATCCCTGGCACGCGGGACGAGCCGAGGCTGCCGAAGCCGACACCCGTCGTCAACGTGATGAGGATCATCGCCAGTCCGGAGGTCCTGATTGTACCCCGAATCCCCTCCTCCGGGCGCAACCGGCCGCCGTACACGGCGTGGACGCCCAGGTCGACCCCGGTCCCGAAGAGGACGGGCAGGGTGGAAATGGCCAGAAGGTCGATGCGGCCACCACAGGCGCCCCAAAGGCCGAACGTCCACAGGCACCCCAGGGCAAGGGGGAGGCCCGCCAGGAGGGAGTCGCCGATCCGGCCGCGGACCGAGACGAGGACCACCAGGGCCACGAGGACGAAGGCCACGGCGCTGGACCGGCCCAGGTCTGCCAGCGCAAGCCCCCGCAGCTCGGCTCCCACCCGGGGCGCCGAGGCAAGGGCCACGCCGGGGGCGACCCGCGCGAGGTCCCGGGCGAGATCCTCGGGCGAGGGCCTGCCGCCCGGGCCCCCGGCCAGGGGTGCGCGCACGTGGAGAGCGACCGCCGCACCCTGCGACCCCTGGCGGACCAACTCGGACATCCACCGCGGCCAGGCACCCGGTGGGGGCGAGCCCGGGTCCTCCCCCCGCCCCAGGGATCGGAGCGCCTCGAGAGCGTTCGCGAACGGCGTGAGCTTGAAGCCGGCAGCCTTCAGCTCGCGTTCGAGGTCCTCCGCCGCCCGCTCCAGGGGAAGGGGCTCCAGCTCACGGAGCCGGCGTTGGAGGCGATCGCCCCGGAGGAGCCAGTCGGAGGGGGCGGAGATCTCCACCGCGGGCCCCAAGGTACGGGCGAGGACGGGCCGCACCTTCCCTGCCCGATCCAGGGCCTCGTCCAGAGTCCGTCCCCGCACGACCACGGTGAAGGTGTCCAGGCCCACACCGAAGGTCCGGACGAGGAGCCGCTCGGCCTCCAGGGCGGGGTGGTCCGCCGGCCGCAGGGAGCGCAGGTCGGTCGACAGCTCCAGCCGGGAGACCCCCCAGACCGACGCGACCGAGAGGAGCGCCGCCGCGGCCAGCACGGCGGCGGGCCGCCGTCCCGCGAAGCCCGTGACCGCGTCCAGGGCCGGCTGGCCGTACCGGCGCCAGAGCCGGGGCGGAGCCGCCGCGCCGGAGCGCCGGGGGAAGGCCACCAGGAGGGCTGCCCCCAGAGTACCGGTGGTCACCAGCGTGACGAGCACGCCGATGGTGAGCACCTGTCCCATCTCCCGCAACGGCCGGAAGTGGGCGAGGCAGAGGGCGCCCAGGCCGGCAGCCGTGGTGAGAGCCGAGGAGACGATGCCCGGTCCCGGGTCCCGGAACGTGGCGGCCAGGGCGGCCGGAGCGCTCATCCCCTCCAGGCGATGGAGCCGGAACCGGGAGCCGCCGTGGATGCCGTACTCCACCCCCACGCCGAGCAGGGCGGCGGTGAAGCCGATCCCCACCACGGTGACGCTGCCGGGCCAGATCCCGGCGATCCCCACGGTCCACACCATGCCGGCGAGGACGGAGACGAGGATCACCAGGGGGATGAACCCGCCGCCGAAGCCGGCGAGGAGGAAGACGGCCACCCCCAGGGCCGAGGCCGTGGCCGTCCGGATGAGGTCGGAGCGGATCAGCGCCTCGTCCTGAGCGGCGTAGAGGGGTCCGCCCACGGCCTCGAAGTCCAGGGGCACGTCCACGGTCTCCCGCACCCGGCCATAGGCCCGGTCGAGCTCCGCAAGGAGCGCCCTCCCGCCCGCCGGGTCGATCTCCGCCCGGGCCGGGGTGATCATCACCAGGGTGGCGCTGCCGTCCGGCGCGATGAATGCGCCGGACAGGGGATCGACCGGGAGGGTCGAGGCCACACCGAGGAGTCCTTCGGAGAGCCCCAGGGGGTCGGCGGCGAAGAGGGGCGCCGCGGCCGATCCCAGGGGGCTGCGCAGAGCCCGGCGCATCCGCGCCACCTGATCCCGGATCGCCTCCGGCTCCAGGCGGCGGGCGAGGTCCTCCCGCCAGCCCGGCGCGTCCAGGAACAGAGGCATGCGCGGCGCGATCCAGGTGAAGAAGAAGCGCTCGTCCGCCTCCGTCAGCCCGGCCCGGGCCTCGGCCACCTCGGGGCTCGCGGCAAGGATCCCCGCCAGTTCCTCGGCCGCATCCAGGAGCGGGGCGGGGTCTTCCAGAGGCCCTCCCCCGGATCGGCCGGAGCGGATCATCACGAAAACCTTCTCGAACCCGCCGAACATCTGGAGAAACGTCCGGTAGTCCTCCGCGCCCGGAGCTCCCTCGGGCAGGAGCGCGGCGAGGTCGGTCTCGATCCGCAGCCGGGACGCCGGGACGAGAGCCGCCGCCGTCAACGCCAGAGCCAAGGCGAGGACGAGCCGGGGCCGGCGGGCCACGAGGTCAGCAAGGAGAGAGGAGAGAGGACGGGGCATGGGAGGTGAAAGCGTACCCTGGAAGGACACCCGAGGAGACCTCGCTCGGGTTCCTCCTTCGCCAGACGACGAGCAAATCTGCTACATTCGTACCCGGGAGTTCCCGCTAAAAACCCTCTCGAGCACGAGAAAGGAGCATTTCCTTATGAAGAAAAAGAGGATCAAGCTGAGCCTCAACAAAGAGACTTTGCGAAGCCTGGAGGCACACGGACTGAGAGAAGTCGCTGGCGCCTCTCACAATTTCAGCGACTGCAATCCGAGCGCTTGTCCGACGATCTGCATCACGAGGTGTGTGACCGGCTGCCATACGTGCGAGAACTGCGGCACGATTCGCACGTGCCCTGAGTAGCCTCGAACCGCCCGCTCCGCAGCGGAGAGCTCCCTGTCAGGGTCTTCGAAGGGGAGACCCTGACGTTCCCCTACGCCGACGCCCCGGCATCGACCACCAGAGCCTGCCCGGTGATGCCCGCCGCGCGGTCCGACAGGAGGAACAGCACCGCCTGGGCCACGGCTTCGGCCGTCACCCCTCCCGGCAGGCACTCCCCCGCCCGGAGCACGGCCACGGCCGACTCCGGAAGGCCCGCCGTCAGATCCGTTGGGACGAAGCCTGGGACCACGGCATTGACCCGGATGTTCCGCTTGCCCACCTCCCGGGCGAGCGACCGGGTCAGGCCCAGGATGCCCGCCTTGGAAGAGGCGTAGGCGGCCTGGCCGGCCACGCCGTGCAAGGCAGACAGGGAGGAGACGTTGACGATCGCCCCCCGCCGCCGGACGATCATGCCGCGCAGCACGGCCCGGCAGCAGCGGAAGAGGCCGCCCAGGTTGGTGTCCACGACGGCGTCCCAGTCCTCGTCCGAGGTCAGGGCCAGGAGGGACTCCCGCCGGAGTCCCGCGTTGTTGACCAGCGATTCGACGGGCCCCAGGGCATCTTCCACCTCGCGGACGAGGTCGTCCGGCCGCCCGCGGTCGGCGAGATCCAGGCGGAAGGCGCGGGCGCGGCCGTCGCAGGCCGCCTCCACCTCCCATGCCGCGGTCTCGCTGGTGCTCCAGGTGAAGGCCACGGGGTGATCGGTCCCGGCCACCAGGGCCTCGACCACGGCCCGGCCGAGGCCCCGGCTGCCGCCGGTTACGAGGACCGCGCCCACTTCCAGCTCTCCAGCCGGGCGCGGGTGACCGCCCCGGCGATGCGCAGGCTGTCCAGGAGGGGCCGGTAGTGGCTCGTGGTGCGGCCGTCCGCAAAGGCGAGGTGCACGGGCACGGTGACCACCTTGAAGCCGGCGCGGGCCGCCCGCACCACCACGGCGCTCTCGGCCTCGAAACGGGCCTCGGGGAAGCCCACCGTCTCGATCAGGCGCTTCGAATAGAGGCGAAAGCCGGTCTGGATGTCCGTGAGCTCCTGGCCGGCGGCAAAGGAGATGGCCCTGGACGAGAGCCGATTGCTCGCCCGGCGGACGGCGCTCATCTGCCCGAAGAGGTGGTCCCGGATGCCCAGGACGAGGTCGGCGCCGCCGGTCGCCGCCAGGAGCTTGGGGATCTCCTCGGGCAGATGCTGGCCGTCGGCGTCCAGGGTCACCACACCCCCGTACCCCTGGGAGAAGAGGTCGGCGAAGGCGGCCCGCAGGGCGCACCCCTTGCCCCGGTTCTCCGGGAAGGAGAGGACCCGCGCCCCGGCGCGCCGGGCCTGCTCGGCGGTCGCGTCGGTCGAGCCGTCGTCGACGACGAGCACCTCGGGGAGGATCCGGAGGACGCCGTAGACCACGGCGCCCACCGTCGGGGCGGCCTGGTAGGCAGGGATGGCGGCGGCGACCCGATCGGTCATGGCTTCCCGAGGACCAGCCACGCCGCCGCTCCCCCCACGGCGAGGCTGGTGGCGAGGACGACGGACGGGGCGGGGTACGGCGAGCCGTCGTGGGCGACGAGCCCCAGCTCGGGATCGGGCTCGCGGAAGCCGGGCGTGGGGCCGAAGCGGGCGCCCGAGGCGGCGAGAACCGCGGGACCGAGGACGCCGCCGCCGTACTCCCCCGTCACGGCCTTGGGAGCCACCACGGGAGGCAGGGGGGCCGCCCCCCAGGCGGCGCGAAGGGTGAGGGCCTCCAGGCGGTCCCCGGCGCGGGAGCCCGAGGCGCCGGAGACGATCAGGTCGACGGCGCCGGGCTCGAGCCCGGCACGGGAGAGGGTCCGGCGCAGCGCGCGGGCGAGCCCCTCGTGGCCCGTGCCCCAGCCGGTCGCGGGCGCCGAGGGGTCGAAGGCGCTCCCCCAGGCGAGGACGCGGGCGAGCGGCCTCGCTGCCCGCTCCCGGGCCCGGCCCTCCTCCTCCAGGATCAGGATCGTCGCCCCCTCCCCCGCCAGGAACCCGGAGCGGCACCGGTCGAAGGGACGGGCCGCCTCCCCGCCGTCCGGCTCCGGCCGCGCCAGGGCGCCGAAGCGGTCCAGGAGGGCGTGGAGGAGGGGCGTCATCTCCTCCACCGCGCCGGCCAGGGCCCGCGGCGCCCGGCCCGCGACGATCTCGGCCGCGCCGCGGCCCGCGGCCAGCAGAGGGCCGGCCTCGCGCTGGCACAGGGTGGGGCTCGGCCCCCGCGCGCGCAGGGCGATGGCGATCTGGGCCGCCGGAGCGTTGGCCACGCTCTCGGTGAACAGGGAGGGCGAGGTGGACTCCGGCCCCTCGAAGAGGATCTGCTTGAGCAGGCCCTCCGAGTAGGACGAGGGTCCGAACGAGGTGGCGACGATCACGGCCGTGGATTCCTCCGCCGGAGCGCCTTCGAGGCCGGCGCAGCCCAGCGCCATCCGCGCCGCGGCCAGGGCGAGCTTCGAGGGCGGGCTCATGCGCCGGGCCTCCAGCGCAGGGACCCACGCGGCAAGGTCCCGGTACGCGACGAGGCAGGCCCGGCGGGAGCTCTCCGGAAGATGATACCCGGCGGAGCGGTCGATCTCCGAGGTGTGGACGGTCGAGGAGGCCAGGGCCTTGCGCAGGGAGTCGGCACCGGAGCCGTACGAGCCCACGCTCCCGAGGCCGGTCACCAGGATCGAAGGGCTCAAGCGATCGGTCCGCCCCACCGCGAGAAGACGAGGGCGGCGTTGGAGCCGCCGAACGCCAGGCTGGTGGAGACCGCCACCCGGGCTTCGGGGCACGGGAGCGGCCGGTCGAGCACGAGGGACACCGGAAGCTCGGGGTCCACCCCCTCCCCCTGCTCGCAGCGCGGCGCCGGGTGCAGCTCGCCCCGCTGGAGGCAGAGGATGGTGACCACCGCCTCGATCGCTCCCGAGGAGCCCAGCAGGTGGCCGAGCAGGGCCTTGGTGGCCACCAGGGGGATCTCCCCCGCCCGCTCGCCGAACACCCGCTGGAGCGCCCGCCACTCGGCCGCGTCGTTCAGGGGCGTGCCGGTGGCGTGGGCGTTGACGAAGTCTACCGCCCCGGGGGGCAGCCCCGCATCCCGGAGCGCGGCCTCCAGCGCGGCGGCGGCCCCGGAGCCGCCGGGCTCGGGCGCGGTCATGTGGTGGGCGTCGCAGGAGGCCCCGGCCCCCACCAGCTCGGCCCGAGGCGTCGCTCCCCGGGCAAGCGCGCGCTCCAGAGGCTCCAGCACCAGGACGGCCGCCCCCTCGCCGAAGGACATCCCGGCCCGGCCCGAGCGGAAGGGCCGGCTCGGCACCTCGTCCACGGAGCGCAGCGCGTTGAACCCGGCGTAGGTGAGCTGGCAGAGCGAATCCGAGCCGCCCGCCACGGCCACGTCCACCTCGCCGGAGCGGACCGCGTCCAGGGCCGCCCCCAGGGCCAGGGCGCCGGAGGCGCAGGCCGAGGAGAGGGTCTGCACCGGCCCGGTCGCCCGCAGGTGGCGGGCCACGGCGTCCCCCGGGGCGTTGACCGGGTGCGAGATCAGGGCCGAGAGGCGGGCCCGCCGCCCGCGCCGGGGAAAGAAGGCCGCGAAGAATCTTTCGCCCTCCAGCATCCCGCCCGTGCTGCTGCCGAAGCACACCCCGGCGGTGACGTCGCCCTCGTCGAAGGGGGGCTCGAGACCGGCCTGTTCAAGGGCCTCGGCCGCAGCGAACAGGGCGAAGCGGTCGGCCAGCGAGAGCCGGCGCCAGCCCGGAAAACGGCGGGCGAGATCCGGCGGGGGATCGCCCGCCTCGGCCGCCACGTGGGTCCGGTGGAGGGAGTGATCGAAACGGCGGAACGAGCCGATCCCGGTCCGGCCGGCACGGAGCCCCTCCCAGAGCGGTCCCACGCCCCAGCCGAAACCGGAAACGGCACCCATACCGGTGACGACGACGCGCCGGCTCACGGGTGAAATCTCCTTGTCCATCCCGATCCCAGCGCGGCCTCGCCGGGCCTACGTACGGGCCTCGATGAACTGGGAGAGGGTCGACACCGAGGAGAAGACCTCCCGGCCGAGCTCCTGGCTCTTGATCTTGATGCCGAATTCCTTCTCGAGAGCCACCACCAGCTCGAGCGCGTCGACCGAGTCGAGCCCCAGGCCCTCCCCGAAGAGAGGCTCCTCGTCGGCGATCATCTCCGGCCTCATCCCCTCGAGATGGAGGCTCTCGACGATCAGGCGCTTGATCCTGGCAGGGATGGTGGTGGCGACGACGTCCGACATATCTGTAACCTCTAACCGGCCGTCCGGCCGGAAAGCTGTAAATTTTCCTTGGTGAGCCCGCGCGCACAGCCTAACGTGCCTGCGGGGGAGCTTGCAATCCCGAAAGCTTGTTTAAATCCTTTCACATCCGGTGCTTGAGGGTCAAAGCCTTCTGGTAGGATCGCCCCTCGGTCGAAAGGGACGCCGGGCCACCCTTTATTCCCTCAGGGGGCCCGGGACGCCTCGCGGCCGCGGTCGATGCCGAACGATCCGATCCTCCAGTCCTTCGAGCCCCTGGTCCGCCGCGATCCCCTGGCTCCCCTCATTGTGTCGCCGGAGCGCCGGGCGACCGTCGGCGACGTGGACACCCTCGCGCGGGCGGCCGGCCGCCGGCTCGAGGGGCAGGAGCTCGCCCCCGGCACCGTCGTGGCTCTTGCCGCCGTCAACGGGCCGGGCTTTCTCGCCTCCTTCCTCGCCCTCCGGCGCGCCGGGCTCGCGGCCCTCCTCCTCGACGGCCAGACCCCTGCACCCGAGGCTCTGCGGATCGCCGGGGCCCTGGGAGCGCCCGGGCTCCTCGGCTGCCGGACTGGCTGGCCCGCCGGGCCGGACGACTGGGAGTGGACCGAAGTCCCGACCGGCACCGAGTCCGGCACCCTCCACCTTCCAGACATCGCCGTCCTGAAGCTGACCTCCGGCTCCACGGGAACGCCGCGGGGCATCGCCACCCCGGCCGAGGCGCTGGTGGCGGACGACGCGGCCCTCACCGCCACCATGGGGATCCGTCCGGACGACCGCCTCCTCACCACGATCCCGCTTTCCCACTCCTACGGGCTGTCCAGCCTGGCCCTGCCGGCCCTCCTGCGGGGTACGGTGCTGGTGATCCCCGAGGAGAGCAGCCTGTACGATCCCTTCGTCACTGCCGAACGGACAGGCGCCACGGTCTTCCCCACCGTTCCGGCCTACCTGGACGCCCTGGTGAGGGTTCACGAGCCGCCGCTCCGGCCGCCGTTGCTCCGCCTGGTGCTGACGGCCGGCGCGCCTCTCTCCGCCGCGACCTCGTGCCGCTTCCGGGAGATCTTCGGCGTCCCCGTCCACGTCTTCTACGGCGCCAGCGAGTGCGGCGGCATCTGCTACGACCGGGAGGGAGGAGCGGCCGAGCGGGGAACGGTGGGCTCTCCCGTCGAAGGCGTGCGGATCACCCTGGAGCCGGTCGCAGGCGAGGACCCGGCCGATGCCGAGGGAGCGGTCACGGTGGAGTCCCCGGCCGTGGCCTCCGGGTACGTACCGGAGCCCGACCTCCGTCTCGGCGGCGGCCGGTTCCGGACGAGCGATCTCGCCGCGTGGCGGGACGGCGAGCTCGTCCTGCGCGGACGGGTGGACGATCTGGTGAACATCAAGGGCAAGAAGGTCAACCCGCGGGAGGTGGAGGCCGTGCTCTGCCAGCTCGCCGGGGTGGACGAGGCGGCGGTCCTCGGCGTGACGGTGCCGGGGCGGCCGGGGGAGGTCCTGCGCGCCGTGGTGGCCTGCCCGCCGGGCCGGCTCACCGCCGAGGACGTGGTCTCCTGGTGCCGCTCGCACCTCTCGGCCCACAAGGTGCCGCGCAGCGTGATCCTCGTTCCGCGGATGCCGCGAACCGCGCGCGGCAAGCTGGACCGGCCCGCGCTCCTCGCCCTGGGAGCCGACCCCGGCCGTGGCTGAGCCCCGTCCGCCGTACCTGCCGCCCCCCCTGGTCCTGGGCTCCCTCGGCCTTCACGCCGCAGCCTTGACGGCCGTCGCCCTGGCCCCCCGGCTCTGGCCGCACCTGGCCGCGGTCCTCTTCGCGGACCACGTCCTCCTCGCCACGGCCAGCCTCACGCCCCGGGGAAGGCTCCTCGGCCCCAACCTCACCCGCCTGCCCGAAGGTGCCGCCCGGCGAGGGGAGGTCTCCCACACCTTCGACGACGGCCCGGACCCGGAGGTCACCCCCCGGGTGCTGGACCTGCTGGAGACCGCCGGAGCGCGGGCGACCTTCTTCTGCATCGGCCGCCGGGCGGAGGCCTGGCCGGATCTCGCCGCCGAGATCGCCCGCCGCGGACACCGGGTGGAGAACCACACCTACCACCATCCCAACACCTTCGCGTTCTTCCTCCCACCTGGCCTCCAGGAGGAAATCGGACGCACCCAGGACGTTCTGGAACGAGTGACCGGCCGCCGGCCCCGGTACTTCCGGCCGCCCGCAGGGTTCCGCAACCCGTTCGTCGACTGGGTGCTCCACAGGAGCGGCCTCCGGCTCGTCTCCTGGACCCGGCGCGGCTTCGACGCCCTGGAGAGGGACCCGGGAAAGATCAGCCGCCGCCTCCTCCAGGGCCTCGCGCCGGGGGACGTCCTCCTCCTCCACGACGGCCTGGCTCTCCGCGACGGCGGCAACCCCGTCGTCCTGGAAGTCCTCCCCCGCGTGCTGGATGCCCTGGCCGCCCGGGGGCTCCGCTCGGTGCCCTTCGAGGAATCCGGCCGTTGAGGACGAAACAAGCCGTCCGCGAGCTGCTCGTCCGCCTCCGCACGGAGGGAGGGTCGCCCAACCGGCTGGCAGGGGCCGTGGCCCTCGGGGTGTTCATCGGCTGCACTCCGTTCTACGGCCTCCACCTGGCGCTCTGCATCTTCTTCGCCTGGCTCCTGGGGCTGAACCGGGGTCTCACCTACCTCGCCGCCCATGTAAGCCTGCCGGGCGTCTGGCCCCTCCTCGTCTTCGCCGAGCTTCAGGTCGGGCGTCTTCTCCGGGGGAAGGACCTCCTGTCGATCCGCCCCGCGGAGATCCGCCAGCTCCAGCTCGATCAGTTCTTCCTGGACCTCCTCCTGGGGAGCGCCGTGGTCGGCGCCGTCCTCGCCGTCGGTCTCGGAGCGTTCACCCTTTGGGTGGCCCGCCGCCGGCGCCGCCAGCCCGCCGTCGAGACGCTGGTCGAGCGCACGGCGCTGCGCTATCTCGAGACCGGGATGTTCAACTGGGAGTTCGTCCGCGCCAAGCTCCGGGCCGATCCCATCCACCTGAGCCTGCTGCGCCGGGGGCTGCTGCCCGCCGGCGGGCGCCTCCTCGACCTCGGCTGCGGCCGGGGCATCCTCTTCTCCCTCCTCTTGACCGCCCGGGAGCAGGTGGACCGGGGAGAGTACCCGGACGGCTGGGAGCCCCCGCCCCCGGACCTCGAGCTCCACGGCATCGAGGGTCGCCCCAAAGACGCCGCCGCCGCCCGGCACACGCTCGGAGGCGTCGCCACGATCGAGACCGCCGACCTGCGGGACATCGCGCTCCCACCCGCCCGCGGCGTCCTCCTGATTGACGTCCTCCACTACATGCCCGCCCGGGACCAGGAAGCCCTCCTCGCCCGCATCAACGCGATCCTCGACCCCGGCGGCGTCCTCTTCCTCCGCGACGCCGACGCCGGAGCCGGCCGGCGCTTCACCGCCGTGCGGGTCCAGGAGCGCCTCACCGCCCTCCTGCGGGGGCACTGGCGCCAGAGGTTCCACTACCGGAGCGCGGCGGAGTGGAAGGAGATGCTGGAGGGGCTGGGGATGACCGTCGAGATCCAGCCCATGGGAATGGGGACCCCGTACGGGAACGTGCTGCTGGTGGGGCGGTCCCTATCGTAGGCCGGCCGAGTCCCGAGCGTCTCATCCTCCCTTCCCTGTGTCTCATCACGCCTCTTTGTGTCTCATCACGGATCTCTAGCGTCTCATCACAGTTCCCTCGTGTCTCAACAGCCCTTCGTCGCGTCTCATCCCGGCTCCGGTGTGTCTCAACCCGACCTGCTGGCGTCTCATCCCGAAGGACCGGCGCCGCGTGCACGGAGCGTAGCGTCTCATCCGGAGACCCTCGCGTCTCACCGGCGTTCTCCCTGGCCGCGAGCAGCGGCTTTTCACGCATGGCCAGGCAGATGCCGTACGCTGGAGAGTTGGGAAACATGCAGCGGCTGGTCTCGTCGCTGGAGGCCAACCGGGCCGACCTCGGGCACCTCGAGGGGAGCCCCACGAACCAAGCTTGGTTCGCCGCGACCTAAGCTTATCTGGTGCGACCTAAGCTTCGACAGCCAAACCTAAGCTTCGACGGGCTGAGCTAAGCCAACCCAAGCTTACCGGACGAGGTCGGCAGAACGCTCGATTCTGCGAGCGAAAACGGTCGGACGCACGTGAAAGAAGGGGGAGGCGGTCCCCATGGACCGGCCTCCCGTCCCTGCTGCTGTCATGGTGGTGATTAGCCGAGGAGGCAAACTTCTTGGCAGACGCCGTGGTTCGCGTTGCAGGTGCCCAGGCACGGAATTTGGCCGGGGCCGGGAAGGCAGGCCGCGGTGCAGGCCTGGTATGCCACCGCACAACGCTGCTGGCACAGTTGCGGCGTTTCCGCCGCGCTGCCGAGAACGCCAACCAGACAACACAGGACCACCAGGTAGAGGATCTTCCTCTTCATACATCCCTCCTTGGAAAGAGCAGATCGACAATGATCTACTAAACATATTGTCCCCTTCGGGTGCCTGCGAGCCATGGGGTGCATTCCTCAGGCCTCCGGGGGAAAAGGCCCCACGCGAGTGTTCCCTTCTTCAGCTCCGGCCAGCCAGTGTCGAGGTCGGGATCGTTGATATGGTTGCAAACGGCGGCACGAGGTGGGGGAGGGACGGACCCGTCCGCGGGCCCGTCCCCAGGGGGTTGCTACGGCGTCTGTACCGTCCGCGCAATGCTGATGCTGACGGTCTTTCCTGGCGTCAGCGTGTTGACCACCTGGACTGTGTAGGTCCCCGGCATGGTGACGACCGCGTCGAGCCCCGAGAGGCTCGAGCCGGTCAAGAGCGCTCCGCCGGACGCGATCAGGTTGCCGATCGGGTCGATCAGGCGCACCGTCAGGGGCAGCACGGAGCCTTCCACCACCACCGAGACCTCCCGGTCCTCGGCCCCCACCTCGACCGTCCGGCCGAGGATCGGCCCTTCGCTGGCGCTGCCTGTGCTCGTCTGGGTGATGGAACGGGATTCCACGGCCGAGGCGTCGGCGTGCTGGCCGCCGGCGCAATCGATGTGGAAGCCGTCGACGATCACCAGGCCGGACACATGGACGATGCGCAGCTCGTGCGTCCCGTTGCCGAGATTGGAGAAGGTGATCGAGCGGCCGAAGCTCGGCGCGCCCTGGCCGCCGTAGGAGAGCGTCTGGCGATAGACGCCGTCGACGTAGAGGTCGGCGGTACCGCCCGTGCCGGAGACGCCGTAGAAGTAGGTGATGCCGGTGCCCTGGAACACCACGCGCGCGGCCGCACCGCGCGGGTTGTTCCCCGTCCGGCGATGGTATCCGCCGCCGCGCGCGTTCGCGTCGCTCTTCTGGTGCCATCCACCCGTGTATTCGATGGCGGCGTGCGTGTCGTCGAGGTCGCCGCAGGCGTCGGAGCAGAGGTCGCCCTGGACGTCGTCGCCCTGCTGCTCGAAGTTCGTCAGGGTGACCTGGTCGAGCCAGAAGCCGGTCAGCGAGGCCGCGGAGTCGGTGCCGTAGGCCACGTCGAGCCGCACCTTCCGGCCGGCGAACGCCGCCGCAGCCAGGTCGGTGGAGGTCCAGGTGCTTTCGAGCCAACCGGGTCCGGGACCGGCCCAGCCGGGCTGCCCGCCGGCCGCACAGACGCCGTTCGGACCCGAGGCGAGATAGGTCCGACCGCCGCTCGGGGCGACGTTGGCTCGCTCGCCGGTCGCCGGATCGTAGAGACCCAGGTTGGCGCGGTCGTACCACGCGTCGGTGAGCGGCTCGATCTCGAACTGGTTGTAGAGGGACAGCGTGGACGTCGGCGACAGCTTGACCACCGGCGAGCGGATCTGGTCGCACGCACCGTCGAGGATCGAGGACGAGGCCAGATAGGTCGAGCTGAGCTGGGCGCCGCCGCCGGTGGTCTCGCGCGTGAAGCTACCGCTCACCACCTCCCACCCCTCGAGATCGCTCTCGAAAGTGAACGTCCGGCTCGCGTTGAAGGTGAAGTCCTGCTCGGAGGTCGGATAGCGGACGGTCAGCGAGCGGGTGATGCCGCGGGCCGCCAGCTCGTCGGAGGTCACGTCGATGCGCAGCTCCAGGGCTTCGTCGGGGGCGAGACCGGCGGCGTTGAACGTGACGTTGCCGGTCGCCGTGGCGCACTGGGCGAGGCTCCCGGCGATCACCGCCGGCAGTCCGGGGGTCTGCACCGCTGGGTTCGACGGCACGACGTTGGTGACGCGCAGGTTGGTCAGGTTGCCCGCGCCGATGTTCCGCACCGCAAAGCGGACCCGGCCGCTCTCGCAGTTGTCGAGGAATTCGTCGCCATCGCCGCCGAGCGCCGCGAGCTCGACCGGCTGGTCGTGGATCTCCGCGTTCGCGCCCGCCGCGGTCGACGCAGGCGTGCCGCAGGTGCTGCAGTTGGTCGCGGCGGTGGCAAAGATCTCCGGCTGCGTGCCGGGGCAGGGATCCGGGTCGAGGTAGCGCACCGTGAGGGTGTCCGCGTTGAAGACGCTGATCCGGCCGTCCCCCGTCACGGCGGGGCCGCCGGTGGTGGCGATGGTCCCCGTGTAGTTGCCGGAGTCGGCCGGGAATTCAGTCAGCGTGACGATCTCCGGCGCCGTCTCCGCACCCGACGTGACCTGCACCTGGCGGGTGCCGACCCCGCGCGTCCCCTCGATCACCGAGATGCCGACCGTTTCAGAGCAGCTATAGGACGGGCGATCGACGAGGAGCCGCGCCGCGCACTCCTTGAACAGCTCCCAGATGCCGCGGCCGTGGGTGACGGCGCGCAGCCGCTTCGGCGTGGTCGCGTTGGTGAACTGCAGCATGTTCACCGACACGTGCGGAAGCAGGCCGTTGTTGGTGTGCAGCCAGCTCGTCCCGTTCCAGCCGTCGGTGTTCACGTAGACCCCGGTGTCGGAGGCCACATAGATCTCGTTCGTCGAGCCGGGGTTCGGGTTGACCGCCACGGCGTTGAACGGCTCGTCCGGCAGGGACCCCGAGATGTCCGTCCAGGTGGCGCCGCCGTCCACGGACCGGAAGACGTGGCCCGGGATCGGGGGAGCGGTCGAGTTGCTCCAGCCGCTGTAGGTGATGACGATCCTGTTCGCGTCGTTCGGGTCGGTGTCGATCCAGGTCAGGAAGCGGCCGGTGGTCAGGGAGTTTGCCGGCAGCGGCGGTTTGGTCAGGTCCGTCCAGGTCGCGCCGCCGTTGGTGCTCTTCCAGATCCTGCCCCGGGAGGTGCCGGCGTA
The DNA here is from genome assembly GCA_035633875.1 of Thermoanaerobaculia bacterium. Classification (GTDB taxonomy): domain Bacteria; phylum Acidobacteriota; class Thermoanaerobaculia; order Multivoradales; family UBA5704; genus DATARR01. The sequence goes on along the minus strand of DASQEB010000140.1, from coordinate 15,913 downwards.
GAGGATCTGCGAGATGGGCGGGATCCCGGCCACGGGGCTCGCCTGCGGCGTGTGGATGATCGAGACATAGGCGGTGCCGCTCGTCGATCCATATACGAAGTCGCCGTTGATCCCGTCGGTCGTGAGGCGGGTCCACAGCTTGCCCGCGTTGCGGGCGTCCGGGTTGCGATAGATCCAGTTCGTGCCGACGTACATCACGTTCTGGTTGTGGACGTCGAGCATGAAGTTGGCGATGAAGGCGGTGTGGTTGTCGGGGATGCACAGCCCGAGGCAGCCGGTGCACGGAGGCGCCACGCCGAAGGTCTGCATGCAGCCGGTGGCGGGCCAGGTCTGGCCGCCGTCGTCGGAGTTGCGGATGCTGCCGTAGACGTACTCCTCGTAGGCCTCGTTGTGGTTCGTCTGATCGATCGCCGCGAAGCCGCCGTCGCCGCCGAAGGTGGCCTGCCACCGGCCGTCCATCAGGAGGGCGTGGCCGTTGTCCTGCAGCCCGGCATTGATCCGGTAGGGGTCGGTCGCGCTCTGGCCGAGGCCGTAGAACTGCAGGGTCGCGAGCGAGCCGGCGTTCCTGTGGGTCCAGGTGGCGTCGTCGCCGTCGATGTGGCCGATGTTCAAGCCACCGTCGTTGGCGTCGTAATAGGTGTTGGCGTCCACCCAGATGGCGTGATGGTGGTCGGCATGCGCCCAACTGTCGTTCGATGCGGACCAGGACGAGATGCTGGTGATCGTCTCGCCGCGGTCGTTGGACAGCCAGTTGTCGAGGCCGCCGACGATCAGGCGGTTCTCGTTCGTCGGATCGACGGCGCCGGTGATGTTGTACCAGCCCTGTGAGGCGACGAAGTTCTCCGTGGAGCCGGGGTTCCAGACCACCGGATCGGCCGTCACGTCGAGCGTGTCGAAGATCCCCAGGCTCTGGAAGTTGTCGGCGCGCGCGATGAGCAGGTAGACGTGCTTGGGGTTGCTGGGCGCCGACAGGAGCGTGATGCGGCCGACAGTGCCGGGAAGCTCGGGAAAGCCGTTGGTGCTGGAGAGGGTGATCTTGCTCCAGGTGGCGCCGCCGTCGACCGAGCGGTAGACGCCGTTGTTCTTGCGGGCGTCGCTCGCCGGGGTGGCGCAGCTCGCGTCCTGGATCCTGCCGAAGACCGCCAGCAGGGTGGAATGGCCGTTGGGCCGGTCGGCGGTGTCGACGGCGAAGTCGGTGGCGTACTCCGCCCAGCAGCCGCCGGGGAAGGTGCTGCCGGCCGGCGCCGCCGAGTAAGGAAGGCCGGTCACCAGCGACCAGGTCGCGCCGCCGTCGGAGGTGTGATAGACGCCGCCGTCTCCGGCCACCCAGACGCTCTGCGCGTTGGGCACGTTGCGGTCGATGCGGATCCTGCGGATGCGATGCAGGCCGGCCTGGCCCAGGACGTCGCCGCGCCAGGGGATGGTCTGGAGCGTCCAACTGGCTCCGCCGTTGGTCGACTTGAGGACCCCGACGCCGTCCTTGTCGACGGCGCTGAAGTTGCCCTCGCCGGTTCCCACATAGAGGGTGGCGTCGGAGTAGTTGACCAGGTCCTGTCCGGGGAGCACGTCGAGGGCGCCGATCGAGAGGGTCGGCTGCGAGTCGGTCAAGGGCGTCCAGTGAGTGCCGCCGTCGGTGGACTTCCAGACGCCGCCGTCGGCGAAGCCGAGAAAGATGATGTTCTTGTTGACGACGGTGGTGCCTTGGACATGCGTCCAGATGGCGGTGGCCCGCCCCTGGTTGCGGGCTCCGGGGGGACCCCAGACGCCGCTGACGTCATAGTCCCCGTTCGGCCCGATCGGCGTCCAGTTGAACACCGTGGAGGAGCTGCTGGCCGCAGTGTCGTTCCGGATGGCGGGGTCGAGGCGTGCCGCCTGGCGCGCCGCTTGGAGCGCCCAATCGGGAGCGGGCGCTCCCTGGAAGGGCGCATACCGCTCGGCGGCGCGGTACCACCACCGGCGTTCCTGGATGCTCGCGGTCCCCAGCCGGATCTTCAGCGCGATGCGCGCGAAGTCCTCATCGGGGAAGAGAAAGATCTGCGGCTCGAGCTCGAGCGGCGGGAAGCTCGTGTCGGTCAGCTCGGACTCATGCTCGGGTTGATCTTGCGCGAGAGCCGGGGACAGGAGCAGCAGGGAGAGGAGGGCGAAGCAAGCGAAGGGGCTCCAGCGTTTCATTTGGTTACCTCCGAGGCGATGAGCCGACGAGATCTCCTTGCCGCCCCGGTTGGGCAGGCAAGATGCTCTTGACGCGAGTCTCGCCGAGGCACCGTCGGCTGAGAATGAGGTGAATTGCTCAGGAGCCTGGGGGAAAACCCCTGATGTCCAGCGGAGACCTCTTTCCCTCCGGTTTCAGGCCACTCCCCCGGCTGAATCGGCCAGCTCCGAGGGCGCTCGCCCGCCGCAATCTCGAGTTCAAGCGGGGACCCGAGTGCCGTCGAGCTGGCACGTACCCTCTCCGTGGCCGTTCCCGCGCACTGACTGCGAGCACCGGCGTCTTGCCGGCCTTCTTACTTCGGTTTCAGTTCGTCAGCCGGCGGGACGCCGGCGCTCCCAGGGGCCGGCAACCCCACCGTCACCCTGAGCTCCCCCGGCAGGAGATGCCTCCGGGCGGCCTCCTCGACGGCGTGGCGGTCCGGCGTGGTCAGCTCGGCGTTGCGCCAGTCGGGATCATCCACGGGGAGGTCGTAGAGCTCGGCTTCGGTCAGGAGGTCCGCCCACTGGCGGGCGGTCTCGCGGCGGAAGGGCTCGCGGCCGAGGAGGTAGGCCCGGGCCTCCTCCAGCTCCTCGTCGGTGATCCCCTCTTCGACCAGACGGGTGATCTCCTCGACGACGCCCCGCTCGGCGCGCTCCACGGTGGCCGGGGAGGTGCCCACATAGGCGACGAGACGGCCGGCGTCCAGGCCGGCGCCGGCCACGGTCTGGGCATAGGCCGTATAGGCGAGCCCCTCCTTCTCGCGGATGCGGGCGGGGATGCGGCCGGTGAGCCCCGCCCCCGAGCCCAGGGCCACGGCCAGCAGCTCCAGGGCGGCGTAGTCCGGGTGCCGGCGCGGCACGGTGATGTGGCCGACGTAGAGGTGGGCCTGGTCCTCGGCCTCGGTCTCCACCACGCGGCGCTCGGAGAGCCCACAGGGGGGCGAGGGCTCCGGGAGAGCCGGAGCGCCCGCCGGGAGACCCGCAAACAGGCGGTGGAGCCGGTCGCGGACGGCGTCCTCGTCCACCACGCCGGCCACGGTGGCCACGACCCCGCCCTTCAGGGCGTGATGGTGGAGCTCGGCGCAGTCGGCCGGCGTGAGGTGGAGAAGGTCCTCCACGGAACCGTGAAGCGGACGGCTCCTCGGATGGGGAGCGTAGAGCTGCTCCAGGAACCCCCAGGCCGTCTTCACGTCCGGCTGGTCGAACAGGCTCTCCAACTCGGCGGCGGCCTGCCTGGCCATCCAGGCGCAGCGGTCCTCGGGGAAGGAGGGCTCGAGGAGCAGCTCGGCCGCCCAATCGAGGGCGAGCTCCCAGTCCTGGGCCAGGGCGTCGATCGACACGCCGTGGGTCTCGAACGTGCCGTTGCTGGCCACGACCATGCCCTTGCTCTCCGCGTCCTCGGCGATCCGGCACCAGTCGCGCCGGCGGGTCCCTTCGGAGAGCGTCCGGCCGGTGAGGAGGGCCTGCCCGGGGATCGTCTCCACCCGGGCCCCGGACCGCAGCCAGAGACGGACGGCCACCACGGGCGCCCCCTCGACCCGGCGGACGCGGATCTTCAGCGGTGTCTGGATCCCGGTCATGGGCATGCCAGGTCCCCGAGCGCGGTGACGGCCGCCTCGATCTCCTCCCGGGTGTTGAAATAATGAGGAGAGAGCCGGACCACGGGGACCGGGCAACCATCCTCCCCCGTCGAGGCGCTGGTGTTGATGCCCCGCCCGCGCAGGAGGTGGACGACCTCCGTGGCATCCCGGCCGGCGACCTCCGCGGTCACGATGGCGCAGAGCCGCTCCCCCCGGTCGCGAATCCGGATGCCCGGGAGGGTCCCCAGCCTTTCGCGAAGGAGGACGGCGAGCTCGGATGCCCGACCTCCCACTTCCTCGATCCCGACCTCGAGAGCGTAGCGGACCGCCTCGCCCATCCCGAGTACCAGGGCGTAGGGGAACTCCCAGTTCTCGAACCGGCGGGCCCCGTCCACCAGCTCGAAGCGATCCTCCCCGGCCAGTCGGGCGCCCCGCATGTCGACCCCCAGCGGGTAGACGCCGCGGTCGAGCATCCGCTCCGAGGCGTAGAGGAAGCCGATCCCCCGCGGACCCCGCAGGAACTTCCGGGCCGTGGCGGCCAGGTAGTCACAGCGCAGCCGGGCGACGTCGACGGGGATCTGGCCCACCGCCTGGCAGGCGTCCACGAGGTAGGGCACGCCCAGGGCCGCGCAGACCTCCCCCACCTCCTCCGCCGGCTGCACCAGGCCGGAGTTGGTCGGGACCCAGGTGAGCGCCACGAGCCGGCACCGCGGATGGTCGGCGAGCTCGCCGACCGACCCGGGATCGACGCCCCCCTCGGGACGATCCCGGGCGTACAGCACCTCCACGCCCCGGCGTGCGGCAAGGGCGAGGTACATGATCTTGTTGGACGCGTAGTCGTTCCGGCTCGTCACCAGCACGTCGCCGGGCTGGAAGTCGAAGGCCGAGAGCGCCAGAGAGAAGGCCACGGTGGCGTTCTCGACCACGGCCACCTCTCCGGGTCTCCCCCCGATCAGCCGGGCCAGATCGTCGTAGACCCGGGCCAGTTGGTCGGCCGCCTCGTCCGACGCCTCGTAGCCACCGATCTCGGTCTCCCGGCGCAGGTGCCCGAGGATCGCATCCACGACGGGCTGCGGCATCAGCGACGCGCCGGCGTTGTTGAGGTGGAGCCGGGCCGCGCAGCCGGGCGTGTCCCGGCGCCAGCGGTCCACTCTGCCCTCCAGAGCGGCCGGGGCGGTCACGGCTTGGGGAGCGACCATCCCAGCACGCCGCCGTTGTCGGGCCGGAGGTAGCGGGAGGCCGCGTCGAGCACCGGACCGAGGCCGGCCGCGAGCATCCCCTGGAAGTGGCGGTCGAGGTGATCGAGGTCGAAGAGGGTGAGGGCGAGCCCCACCGACAGAGCCTGCTGATGCACCTTTTCATGGCCGAAGACCCAGTCGGCCGTGACGATCTGCTTGGCCCGCTCGAGCTCCTCGAGCGTGGGCGGATCCTCCAGCAGGCCGGCCAGATGCTCCAGGACGCGGGCCTCGACCCGGGCCGGCTCCACCCCAGGGACCACCTCGGCGGAGATCATCGTCTGGCTGGCATCCATGCTTTCGGAGAGATCGGCGGAGATCCAGACGCAGAGCTGCTCCTCGTCCACCAGCGCCCGGTGGAGGCGGCTCGTGCGGCCGCCGCCGAGCAGGGCTACAGCCAGCCGCAGCACGGGATGATCCGGATGGGAGCCCGGCGGCGCCGGCAGGGCGAGGAGCATCCGGGCCACCTCGCCCTTGCGGCGCTCGATCCGCGCCAGGGAGGACGGCAGGACCGACGGCGGCGAAAAGCCCCGCCGCCGCTCCGCGCCCGGCTGCAGACCGCCCATCACCCGATCGACGACCTCCAGGGCCTCGTCCCCCACGTCCCCGGCCACGACCAGAATGGCGTTGTCCGGCCGGTAGAACCGGCTGTGGAAGCCGCGCAGGTGGGTCTCGTCCGTGGCCAGCAGCTCCTCCCGCGTGCCGAGCACCGGGCGGCCGTAGGGGTGGGACACGAACAGGTGCTTCTGCACCTCCATCTCCAGGGCGTCCCACGGCTCGCTGTCGTACATCGCGATCTCTTCCAGGATCACCTGCCGCTCGCTCCCGACCTCCTCGGAGTCGAGGTTGAGGGCGGCGATGCGGTCGGCCTCGATGTCCAGGGCTTCCGTCCAGCGGTCGGAGGCGAAGTTGAAGTAGTAGGCCGTGACGTCGTGGCTGGTGAAGGCGTTGTTGACCCCGCCCAGGGCCTGCGTCCTGCGGTCGATCTCCCCCGGGCCGTAGCGGGCCGAGCCCTTGAACATCATGTGCTCGAGGAAGTGGGCCACGCCGCCGTGCCCCGCGGGCTCATCCCGCGTGCCGGCGCGGTAGAAGAGGGCGGAGGTGACCAGCGGCGCCTGGCGGTTCTCCACCAGGGCGACGGTGAGACCGTTGTCCAGCCGCTCCACATGGATGCGCCCCGGCAGAGACGCGAGGCTCGGAGGAGCCTCGAGCGCCGCGCTCGCGAACGGACTCTTCATTCGTTCCCTCCTGGGGACAGGACCAGCTCGATCCTCTCCCGTTCCTTCTCGGCCCCGGCGGTCACCTCCACGCGGAGGTCCTTGCGCCGGAATCCCGGCGCGGCGACCGACACCCGATGCGTCCCCGGCGGCAGCTCGAGCCATCCGCGGCGCCCGAGCCCTCCGGAGAACTTTCGCGCCGGCCCCATGACCTGCCCATCCACGAGGACCATGGCCAGAGGGGGCCGCACCTGGAAAGCCACCGCCTCGCGGACGCGGACCGTCTCCAGGTCCGTGGTCTCCACCTCCGCAGCCGGCAGCGGCTGGAGGCGGGCCGCGACCGGCGTCACACCTCCGGCGGCCCCCGCCTCGACGGCGATCTGGTAGTCCTTCATCCCGGGCTTGCGGATCTTCACGAGATACGCACCCGGCCCGGGAAAGGTATAGGTCCGCGCCCCCTTCTGGCCGCTCCACTCCCGGGCCTGACCGATCACCCGGCCGTCCACGAGGACATAGGCGTCCTGCGGCGCCACCCGGAAGGCGACCTCCAGACCGGTGCGCAGGGTCTGGTCCGCATCCGGCAGGCGCGGGGACGCCGACGGTGCTGGCTCCGACGGCGCCGCCTCTTCGTCCGCCGCCGGGGTCTCCGGCGCGGGGGTGGGCTCGACCGCCGGCCCCGGCACGGCCGGCCGGGGACTCTCGCGCGCCGGCGGCGGGACCGGCTCGCGGCGGGAGGGCGGAGGCGCCTCCACCGGGGGCGCCTGGACCCGCGGCTCTCTCTCCTGCGGGGCCGGGACCGGTTGCGGCGCGGACCGGGTCTGCGGTGGAGAGACCCGCTCCTGCACCCCCGGCCGGGAGGGCTCGGCTTTGGTCGCGGGCGGCGGGACCGCCGAGGCCGGGAGAGGCGGCGGGACCGCCGGCTCGGCCGTCTGGCGGGGAGCGCCGGCATCCCTGCCGGCTTCTGCGGTCTGCATCTCCGCCGGAGCGCCCGCCTTCCGCATCGTCCACAGACCCCAGGCCGCGGCCAGGGCCGCCGCCAGGACGAGCACCGCGACGATGGGGATCCAGACCCGCGCCCCGCTCGCGCTCCGCGGTGCGGTCCCGGCAGGCGTCACCGGAAGCGGTGGTGGCGGCGGCGGCGGAATCGCGGCCGGCGTCTGCGTCAGGGGGGCCGTGGGCGCCGCGAACGCCGGGGGCGGGGGCGGCGGCACGGGCGGCAGGGAGGGCGCCGTGGTCTCGCCGGCCCGGCGGGGCAGGATGAACGTGCGCGCCAGCTCGTCGCTCCCCGCGGGGGCGGCGAGCGTCTCGTCCGACAGCTCCGTCTCGATCGCGGCGAGCTCACCCGCCACCTCGGCGGCCGTGGCGAGCCGCTCGTCCCGGTCCTTGGCCAGCATGCGGCCGAGGAGAGCCTCGAGGCGCGGCGGCACGGCCCGCAGGTCGGAGATCCGGGGCGGGTCCTTGTGGAGGATCTGGTAGACCAGGGTCGTGATCGTCTCGCCGCTGAACGGGCGGCTGCCGGAGAGCAGCTCGTAGAGCACCACCCCAAGGGAGAAGATGTCGCTCCTGCCGTCCAGGTCCTCGCCCCGGATCTGCTCCGGCGAGAGGTACTGGGGGCTCCCCATGACCGAGCCGGCCATGGTCAGCTCGGTGGACTGCCCGGCCATCTTGGCGATCCCGAAGTCCGCCACCTTCACCCGCCCCCTGGGGTCCAGGAGGATGTTGCTCGGCTTGATGTCCCGGTGGACGATGCCCTGGCCGTGGGCGTAGTGGAGGGCATCGGCCGCCTGGCGGACGATCCGCAGCACCTCCCGCAGACTCAAGGGCCCCTTCTCCAGACGGGAGGCGAGGTCCGTCCCCTCCACGAATTCGAACGCCAGGTACAGGAGCCCCTCGGCCTCCCCGGCGTCGAACAGGGTCACCACGTTGGGATGGAGCAGCCGGCCGGCCGCCCGGGCCTCCCGCAGGAGGCGCTTCTTGCGGTCGTCCACCTCCTGGGGCCGCCCCACCAGCCGGACGGTCTTGATCGCCAGCTTGCGCTCGATGTGGGGATCTTCGGCAAGGTAGACCTCGCCCATGGCCCCGGCGCCCAGGAAATCGAGGATGCGATAGCGGCCCACGCTCCGGCCGCCCTCGAGGGTGCTCACTGCTCCGCCGGGCCCTCTCCGGACTCGGGGGTCTCCGTCAGCGGCGCGCCCGCCATCTCCCCCTCGTCGCCCGTCGCCACGTCCTCCCGCTCGTTGAGCAGGGCCATCGCCTCCGCCGCACGGTCGACCGGGACCCGGACCCGGACCTCCCCAAGCCGGCCGAAGTCGGCGGGGAACTCGCTCGCCAGGAGCGACTCGGCCGCGGCCTCGATGCCGTTCGCCTGGAGGAAGCCCACCAGGAGGGCCGCCTCCTCCTCAGTCCCCACGATCTTGACGACGTCCCAGTCTCCCCAGTCCTGCGTGGAATCTTCTTCAGCCATCACCACCTCCCAAAGTCCTGATCATATCCCAGGCGTTGCCCTCTCCCCCGGCAGCGTCCACGTCTTCATCTCCATCCCCTCCAGCGTGTACGGCACCCTCTCCTGGCGGGGATACCAGTGCCGGCTGTGCTCGGCGAAGCGCTCCAGGGTGTGGTGCCAGCGGTAGTGGGAGACCACCATGGAGCGGTCGTCCACCTGGATCCAGTTGCAGGTGTTGCGCTCCCGTTCGCCGGCCCGGCCCCGGTTCGAGGTGGTCGTGCCCGAGTGCAGGATGACCACCGGCGGCCTCCCCTTGGGATAGAACTCCTCCGAATTGCCGATGTAGGCCTGGTGCAGGTGGCCCGAGAGGATCAGGTCCACCCCGGCGCTGGAGAAGAGGTCGATGGCCTCGTAGGCGTTGGCGAGCACCCGCTGGGTCCCGAAGTTCGGCGGCGGGATCAGGTGGTGGTGGGCCACCACGACCTTGAACAGGGACCCGGGGGCCTCCCGGAAGATCTGCTCCACCTCCAGCAGCCGGCGCAGGGTGATGCGCCCCTCCTTGGTCGTCCAGCCGAAGGCGGTGTTGATCCCCACCACCAGCATCTCCTCGTCGCGGAACACCGGCTCCAGGTCCGGGCTGAAATGCGTGCGGTAGGCCCGGAAGGGATCGAACAACCGCTCCCATAACCGGTGCAGAGGCACGTCGTGGTTGCCGGGGACGACGTGCGTGGGCACACCCAGGGCGTTGATGCGGTCCACGAACTCGCGCGCCTCCCGGAACTGCTCGGGCCGGGCGCGCTGCGTCAGGTCGCCCGAAATGACCACCAGGCTCGGCCGGTGCCGTTCGACCAGATCCAGCACCCCCCGCGACACCCGCGGGAGGTGGGGAGGGCCGAAGTGGACGTCAGAGATGTGGAGGATCGTGCGCAGGGCTAGCCGAGCTCCTGGCCGATGATCTCGCTCACGTTCCGCGACAGCTCGGACGCCGCGTACCCGGAAACGGCGGAGAGGATCTCCGGCCCGTGGCGGACCCCGAGGAAGAACCCGCCGACCGCTGCGAGCGCCAGCGCCGGCCATGGATAGGTCCGCACCAGCCGCTCCCAGTCCAGGCCCTCCGGCAGGAGCTCACCCACCAGATGGTCCGCGACCGAATCCTGCTGCACGCTGTCTTCCATGATGTCTCCTCCTCGTTCTACTACACCTCGTCGTCGCCGCGTCCGCGCCGCACCAGCAACCCGAGGAGGAACCCGACCCCGGCGGCGATCGCCACCGCCTTAGCCGGATTGTCCCGCACGAAGAGGGTGACCTCCCGGGAGAGGTTCCCGGCCTCCGAGCGCACCCGGGTGTAGGTCTGGCGCGCGTTCTCGCTCACCTCCTCGTAGGTCTGCCGGGCCGTGTCCGTCCCGCGGCGGATCTCGGCCGAAGCCCGCTCGGCACCGCGGCGGACGTCCTCGGTCATCCGTCTGTACCGGCCCTGGAACCGGTCCCGCGCCGAAACCACCCCCTCAGGGTCGGGCTCGTGCGTCATTTCGGCATTCTCCGGCGCTCCGGGATTCGTCGTATCGGCCATCGCTGCCTCCATGTCTCTCGTGCATCAGAGGGGAAAGTATAGATCGCCACCGCCCCGGGCAGGGGTCGGTGGGAGGTCCACTCTACAGAAAATAGCAGAATTCGTGCCTTTGCCCCCGCCCTGCCAGCCGTTCCCCTCCGGAGGAGAGCGGCCCCCCTCCCGGTCTCTGCCGCAACACCCCGGACGGGAGTGGTTCTCCCCGGAGTCTCTGCCTCCGCCGTCTCCCGAGCTGTCGCAACCCTCGTGAGGGGAGCCGCTCTCAGGAGGAGGGGAGACACCGCTCGGGCGAGGGGAGGCTCTGCCCCCGGGGTCGCAGCGGCCCCCGTCGAGCGGGGAGGCTCCGCCCGATCGGGGGGCGAGGTCACTCCCGGGAAGAGAGCGGCTGTCGGCGGGAGGGGAGCCGCTCCCCTCGCTCGAGCGGCCGCTCCCGTCCTCGGGGTTGCGACAGCGCAACCGGGGATTGCAACAGCCCCACAGAGGGCTGCGACAGCCTCATGGAGGATTGCAACAGCTCCAGAACGGATTGCGACAGCTCCACCGGGGAAAGGTGGTGGTCCGGCGGGGCCCGAGCCTGCCCTCGCGAGGGGGGAGCCTGGCCGCGGGCGGGGAACCCCGGTGCTATGCTCCCGCCCGGGAGAGCGCGAACCATGGCCAACGTCACCTTTTTCGGCGCCTGCGGAGTCGTCACCGGCAGCTCCACCCTCCTGTCCTGGGGCGACCGCCGCGTCCTCGTCGACTGCGGCCTCTATCAAGGAGGCGAAGAGCTGGAGCTGCGGAACTGGAGCCCCTTCCCCTTCCGGCCCTCGTCTCTGGAGGCCGTCGTCGTCACCCACGCCCACCTGGACCACACCGGCCTCCTCCCCCGCCTCGTGGCCGAGGGATACTCCGGGCCGATCTTCTGCACGAAGCCGAGCCGGGGGCTGATCTCCCTCGTCCTCCAGGACTCGGCCAAGCTCCAGGAAGAGGAACACCGCTACGCGGTGAAAAAAGGCTACAGCCGCCACGAGAACCCCCGGCCTCTCTATACCACCCCGGACGCCAAGCGGGCCCTCTCCCTCCTCCACCCCGTCCCGTTCTCGGAAGAGCGGGAGCTCCTCCCGGGCGTCCGCCTCCGCTTCCGGCGGGCCGGCCATCTCCTGGGGGCGGCGAGCGTCGAGATCTCCGCCAAGGGGAGCGACGGCGAGCGGCGAAGCTGGTGCTTCTCCGGCGACGTGGGGCGCTACGGCGTGCCCATCCTCAAGGACCCCGAGCCGCCCCTCGATCCCCCCGCCGCCGTCCTCCTCGAATCCACCTACGGCGACCGCCGGCACTCCCCGGAGGACGCGGCCGAGGAGCTGGGAAGGATCATCGACGAGACCTTCGACCGCGGCGGCGTGGTGATCATCCCCGCCTTCGCCCTGGGGCGGACCCAGGACGTCCTCTACCACCTCTCGGCCCTGGCCGACGCCGGACGGCTCGAGCCCTCCCTCGTCTTCCTGGACAGCCCAATGGCGATCAGCGCCACCGAGATCTACCAGCGCGCCGAGGCCGAGCACGACGAAGACATGCTCGCCTTGGCGAACGACCCCCTGGACCGTTTCAGCCACGTCCGGAGCAGCGACCAGTCCAAGGCCCTCAACACCCGGAGCGGCCCGGCGGTGATCGTGGCGTCGAGCGGCATGGCCAACGGCGGCCGGGTGGTCCACCACCTCCTCCACCGCCTGGGGGATGCGCGCAACTCCATTCTTTTCGTGGGCTACCAGGCTGCCGGCACCCGGGGGCGCGCCCTGGTCGACGGCGCCGAGACGGTGGCCATCCACGGCCAGACCGTTTGGGTCAAGGCGCGCGTCCACCAGCTCCAGGGCCTCTCCGCCCACGCCGACCGCGACGAGCTGCTCCGCTGGTGCCGGGACCTCCCCGGGGCTCCGCGAAGGGTCTTCCTCAACCATGGCGAAGACGCGGCGCGCAAGGCCCTGCGCGTAGCCGTCGCGGAAGAGCTGGGGTGGGCCCCTCCCCACCTGCCCCTCACAGGGGAAACCGTGCCGTGGTAGACGACGCTCCGCCCGCTCCCCACCCTCTCCCGCGGCGGCGGGACCTGGGCGGGGCGACCTTCCCCGGCCGGCTGGCCCGCTTCTTCGCCCTCGCCTTCCGTCAGACCAACGAGGATTCCGTCCTCCTCACCGCCTCGGCCCTGGCCTTCGTTACCGTCCTCTCCATCATTCCGGTCCTCGCCGCCTCGTCGCTCGTGGGCACGCGGGTCTTCAGCCAGTACCAGCAGCGGACCCTGGAGGTCTTCGTCCAGGTCCTTCCCTACTCCGAAAAGAGCATCGTGGAGAAGATCGGCCAATTCCTCGACCAGGCCGAGACCATCCACGGCTTCGGAGTGCTGGCCTTCTTCGCCACGACCCTGCTCCTCTTCTCCACCGTCGAGGAGGCGCTCAACCGGATCTGGAACGTCTCGCACCGCCGGCCGTTCAAGCTGCGCCTGCTCTCCTTCGTCCTCCTCCTCTTCTGGGGGCCGCTCCTGCTCGGCGCCACCTTCTCCAGCCTCTTCGCCCTGCGGCAGAGCCCGGCCCTGCGGGTGCTCTTCGAGGAGTCGATCCTCCTGAACGTCCTTCCTTTCCTGGGAATCATCGTGGGGCTCACCACCCTCTACTGGATCGTGCCCTACACCAGCGTGCAATTCCGCAACGCCCTGGCCGGCGGGCTGGTCGCCGCGATCCTCCTGGAGATGCTGCGCCAGGGCTTCGGCTCCTACGTCGAGTTCTTCCGCAACGTCAACGCGGTCTATGGCAGCTTCGCCTTCGTGCTCCTGTTCATGGTCTCGCTCGAGTTGACCTGGACGATCATCCTGTTCGGCAGCGAGGTCTCCTACACGGCCCAGCACTTCGGCATCCTGGCCCGGGGGCTCCACCGCCACCCGCCCGTCCAGGCCGCCTGGGTGGGGCTCGCGGCCGTGGTCCTGATCGCCCGCCGCTTCGCCCGGGGCGAGCCCTTCCTCACCCGCACGGCGCTCGCCGACCGCCTGAGCCTCACTCTCCAGGAGGTCGAGCGCATCCTCCACCCCCTTCTCGCCGCGGGCCTGCTGCGCCCGCTGGGGGACGAGGGCTATCTCCTGGGGACCGACCCTCACCAGTTTCCGGTGGAGCGGGTCCTCGCGGCCTACGACCACCGCGCCCGCCGCAGCGCCGAACTCGTGGGTGGCGAGGTCTGTGAGCATTTGGAAGAGCTGATCGGGGATCTCGCCCGCGCCCGCGCCGACCGCCTGGGCCCCCTCACCGTGGCCGACCTCCTCGCCTTCCGGCCGGCCTCGGCCCCCCCGGCCGAAAAACCGGCGCTTGCCGAGCCACACCCCCCCGAGTAGAATACCCGCCTCCCGCTCGTGGGGCAGTAGCTCAGCTGGGAGAGCACCACGTTCGCAACGTGGGGGTCGAGGGTTCGAATCCCTTCTGCTCCACCATCGTATCCTCTGAAAGGCATTTACCCCCAGATCCTGAGAGGCACCGGCACTCTCTTTGGACACAAACCCCTGCCGCCGCCCTGGACGGGAGGACCAGATCCCGAGTGGGTGGCGGTCGAGAGCTACCCCATGCGCTTCGGCGAGGCGACGGTGCGATCCGATCCCGAGGCCCGCCTGACTTGGTGCCGAAGTGAGGCCTTAGGCCAGGTCTTCGAAGCTGGCATGCACGGCGTGGGGGCCCGGGTCCGCGGGGCGGTTGCCCGGACGCACCAGCATCCCTGTCCGCAGGCCGGCCTCCGCCGCCGCGTCGAGCTCGCCGCGCACGTCGCTCAGGAAGAGGATGGCCTCCGGCGGCAGGTCGAACGCTCCGGCGATGGCCCGGTAGGAGGCCGGCTCCTGCTTGGGCCCCGTCGTGGTGTCGTGAAAGCCCTCGAACAGCCCCGACAGGTCGCCGTATTCGGTGTGGCCGAACAGGAGCTGCTGGGCCCGCACGCTTCCGGACGAGAAGACCCGCAGGCGTGCTCCCGCATCCCGCCAGGCCGCGAGCGCCCCCGGCACGTCGGGGAAGACGTGGCTCCGCAAGGCCCCGGAGCGGTAACCCTCTTCCCAGATCAATCCCTGGAGCGCTTTGAGACCGGTGGACTTGCGGTCCAGGCCCATCAGATGGCGGGCATAGGGAGCGCCGTTCCCGAACTCCGGGAGAGACGCCCCCTGCCGGACCTCGCCGTCGTGCTCGCTCCGCAGGCGGGCGATCGCCCCGGCGAGCTCGGGGCCGGGATCGGCGCGCGAGCAGTAGGCCTCCAGGCGCGCCTCGGCGTAGGGGAAGAGCACATCGTAGACGAACGAGATCGAGGTGGTCGTCCCCTCGATGTCCGTCAACACGGCTTGAACGCCGGGCGGCAGCGGCACCGTCCTACAGCGTCCGGGCCGGGAAGTAGGACGGCCCGAAGCAGAGCGGCTGATAGTTGGCGTCCACTCCGGTCTCCGTGTAGTGGGGCGTCCAGCCGGACGAGTCCTGGAACAGCCGGATGGCCCGGATCGTGCGGTCCGCGCAGAGATCGAACCAGTGGTGCGTCCCGCGCGGGACCCGGATCATGTCCCCCTTGACGACCTCGAGGCTGAACACCGGCCCCTGCGGCGGATGGATGTGGAACAGGCCGCGGCCGTGCACGATGAAGCGGACCTCGTCCTCGTCGTGCCAGTGCTCCTTGTTGAACCGGTTGAGCATCGTTTCGAGCCCGGGAGTCTCCGGCTTGACGTTGATCACGTCGGCGGTGACGTACCCCCCCTCGGCCATCAGCGTCTGGATGGGCTCCCGGTAGGCGTCCAGGATCTCCTGGTCGCTGGCGTTCTCCAGCAGGTTGTCCGAGCCCTCGAAACGGCGGTACCAGAGGCCGAGCCCCTCGAGGAAACGGGAGATCTCGGCCGGGTCTTCGATCACCCGGTTCTCGTCGCGAAAGGTCAGCGTGGCCATCGGTGCGCACCTCCTTCGGGGAGCCTTCGGCCCCTACTCTTATGGTGCCGGAATGTAGCAGAAAAGAAAAGAGAGGGGGCATGGTACAGTGCGCCACCATGAGTCTCGACGACCCTCGGGACCTGCTGGCCGACGTCGCCCGCCTGTTCTATGGACGGGGGTGGATGGCGGGGACGGCGGGAAACCTCTCGCTCCGCCTGGCGGACGGTTCTTTCTGGATCACCGCCAGCGGCAAGCCCAAGGGGCGGCTCCAGCGCGAGGATTTCCTGCGCATCGCTCCCGGCGGCCAGGTGCTGGAGCGGGGTCGGTCCGAAGACCGTCCGTCGGCCGAGACCAGCCTCCATGACGCGATCTACCGTCTGATCCCGGAGGCGCGGGCCTGCTTCCACGTCCACTCGGTTCCCGGCAACGTGGCGGCCCGGCTCGCTGAGGGAAGCTCGCTGCGGCTCCCGCCCCTGGAGATGATCAAGGGGCTCGGGATCTGGGAGGAGGAGCCCGAGGTGGCGCTCGCCGTCTTCCCCAATCACGCCGAGGTCCCACGGATCGCTGAGGAGGTGGCCGCGCGCTTCGCGGCCGCGCCGCCCCGGGTTCCCGGCTGCCTCATCCGTGACCACGGCCTGACCGCCTGGGGACGCGACGCCGAGGCGGCGCTCAACCACGTCGAGTTGTTCGAATACCTTTTCGCCTACCTGAGCGCCGCCCGGGCCGTCGGGCTCCCCTCGTAGGGTTTTCCGGGCTTCGACGAGCGATTTCCAGAGAAGCGAG
>DASQEB010000139.1:0-14117 GCA_035633875.1 Thermoanaerobaculia bacterium | reverse complement strand
CCTCTACGAGGCCGAGGTCCGGGTCCCCGAAGGGAGCGAGTCTCTCCTGCTGCCGACGCTCCAGCAGATGGTCCTGGCCTCCTTCCGCCTGACGGTGACGCGGGAGCCCCGGACGCTGGAGGTCCTGGCGCTCCAGAGGATCCCGGGAGCGCCAGGGCCGCGGATCTCGCAGGCCCAGGGCGCCAACAGCAGGGTGAACCGGTCGGGAACGACCATCGACGCCCAGGGGATTTCGATGGAGAAGCTCGCCGAATCCCTGGGCAAGGCCCTGAAGGACCTCGTGGTGGACGAGACGGGCCTGACGGACCGCTACGATCTCTTCCTGGATTGGGATCCCGAGCAACCGGACGCCCTGGACCGGGAGCTGGCGAAGCTCGGTCTGAAGCTGGTCGAGGCGAGCCGGCCGGTGGGGATGATGGTCGTCCGCTCCGCCGGCCCGGCCGTCAGCTCTCCCGCACCACCTGTTCCGTGATCGTCCGCACGCCCAGAACGATCCGCTCGGTCAGCTCGGCCTGGGACATCCGCTCCAACTCGGCCTCGCTCGCGCCGGAGAGGGCGTAGGCCCGTACGATGTTCCGCAGGTGCCAGGCGGAGAGGGCGCCGAGCTCCTGGCGGAGGAGATCCTCCCCCTTGGCATACACCGAGAAGGGATCGAGCACGGCCCGGGGCTCCGGAGCGGGGGCGGTCCGGAAGGGCTCGGGCGCGGGACCGTCATAGGAGGGTTCCGGAAGGACCACCGGTTCGGGCATCCGGGGCGGGTTCAGCGTGCGCTCCAGAGATCCCTCCAGGTAGATGGGGGTGAGCCCGGTCGCCCAGTACACGAGGTCGTCCCGGTTCGGCTGCCGGGTCTCCCGCCGCGAGCACAGGGCCGGCGTGCCGTCCCCCGGCACGAATTCGATCCAGCCCTCCCATCCCCCCTCCGGTGCCGGCCGGCCACAGACGCGGGCGATGTAGGTTTTACCATCGGAGCCTGTCAGCGGTTCGTTGAACTGCAGAATCGTCTCCGCCATGGTCGTCACCTCCACTCACCGTTGTGCAAGCCGGCTGCCAGTCGGGTGGATGCCCATTGAACCTCCGGGGCCGATCCGGGGACTTACTGGCAGAACCGTTGCGCTCCGCCTAGCCGCGGAGTTGCCGTGCGACTTTTGAAGGAGGAGAGGACGATGCGCTACCAAATCACCCTGCCGGTGCTCGCGCTCGGCTTCCTGCTCGCGGTCTCCGCCTCGGGACAGCACGAGGCCATGGGCCATCACTCGATGGGCGCCAAGGTCGACTACGACGACCCGGGCGGCGGCGATCCGAACCCGCCGGCGGGCTGCCAGGGAGTGCAGGCCAAGATCACCGTCAACAACAACGGCACCACCTTCTCTCCCGCAACGATCACTGTCGACGCGGGACAGCCGGTGTGCTGGACCTGGTCGGGCACCTCCCACAACGTTTCGGCGAACGACGGATCGTTCTCGAGCGGCCCCCCGCTCGAACAGGGCAATTTCCAGCGCACTTTCAACACGCCGGGCACCTACGACTACCACTGCCAGGTCCACGGGACCGCCACCTCCGGGATGCGCGGCACCGTCATCGTCCGCGGCAGCACGGGTGACGGAGAGCAAGGACCCGGCAAGCTCGAGCTCAGCCCCGCCACCTACACCATCAGCGAGGGTGCCGCGACCCTGACGGTGACCGTCGCACGTGTGGGCGGCAGCGAAGGAGCCGCCACGGTCAAGATCGGGACCGTCGCCGGGACGGCCAAGAAAGGCAATGATTTCGTCCCTCGCAACGCCACCCTGAAGTGGAAGGACGGCGAGCAGAGCCCCAAGTCGTTCCAGGTGAAGCTCAAGAACGACAAAGTCAAGGAGCAGGAGGAGAGCTTCACCATCCGGCTCACCAAGGCCACCCGCGCCTCGATGGGAACCAGCAGCGCGACGGTGACCATCCAGGACGACGACGCCACGAGAGGCGCCAGGGCCCTCGCGGTTCCCTCGGGGCTCCGGGCTTCGGGGCAGTCCGAGAACGAGATCCGGCTGATCTGGGCTGCCGATTCGACCGCGGCGAGCGCATTCCGGATCGAGCGGCGGCAGGAGGGCGGCGACTTCGAGGAGATCGCCTCCGTCCCGGCGGCGGCGCGCAGCTTCACCGACTCCGGCCTGCCCGGCGACACCATCTTCCACTACCGGGTCCGGGCCGAGGGAATCGAAGGTCTCTCGGCGTATTCCGGCATCGCCGCCGGCGCCACCGACAGCCTGCCGGGTCCCTGCAATGACGCAAGAGCCCTCTGCCTCAAGGATGGACGGTTCGAAGCCACGGTGCGGTGGCGCGCCTCCGAGGAGGATGTGGAGAGCGATGCCAAGGGGGTGCTGCTCCCCGAGACCCGCGGCTCCGGCCTCTTCTCCCTCTCTCCGGAGGGCGACGATCTGGAGCTCCTGCTCAAGGTGCGCGACGGCTGCGCCGTCAACGATCACTACTGGCTCGACTTCGCGGCCGCCACGGACGCCGAGCTCCTGGTCAAGGTCCGCGACACCCTGACCGGCCGCACCTGGGTCTATTTCAACCCGGTCGGCAGCGTGCCGGCCCCCGTGCGCGACGTCGACGCCTTCGCAACCTGCCCCTGAAGTCCCCCTCTCCTCTGGCAGGGCCGGTTCCCCCCCCGGCCCTGCCCCCCTTTTCTTCCCGTGCCGGGACCGGGTATGCTGTCCACAAATCCAGTTCTTCGGAGCGGGTCGCCGGGGTGTGCTGCGGGGACCACAGGGCCTCGGGAGTGGCATGCGCCAGCGGCAGCCGCAGGAGGTCGGGCATGCGCCTCGAGCAGTCCCGGTGGACAGCCGGGAAAGGATGGGAGCCCCGAGCGCCGGGAGGCCTGAGGGAATCCGCCCAACTGGTGTTGATCTTCGGTGGCGCGGGCCTGCTTCGCGGCTCGGAGCCCTGCCGTCAGGTCCTCGAAACCTATCCCGGAGCCCTCCTGTTCGGCTGCTCCACGGCCGGGGACATCTTTGGGACCGAGGTGACGGACGACTCCCTCGTGGCCACCGCCCTGTGCTTCGAGCGGACTCGGATCCAGGGCTGCCAGACCCGGATCGCCGGGCTGGACGACAGCTTCTCGGCAGGCGAGCGCCTCGCCCGTTCCCTGGACGGGGAGGGGCTGGTGCATGTGCTCCTCCTTTCCGACGGCCTGAACGTCAATGGCAGCGAGCTGGTCAAGGGGCTCGCGAGCCATCTCCCCTCGCATGTCACGGTCACGGGAGGTCTCTCCGCCGATGGACCGCGGTTCAAGGAGACGCTGGTGGTCTTCGGCCGCGAGGCCCTGCCCATGACGATCGCCGCGTTGGGCTTCTACGGCCCGCACCTGCGCGTGGGCTTCGGCTCGTTGGGAGGCTGGGACGCCTTCGGACCCGAGAGGCTGATCACGCGCTCGCGCGGCAACGTCCTCTACGAGCTCGACGGGAAATCGGCCCTGGAGCTGTACAAGCTGTACCTCGGGCCGCACGCAGCGGACCTGCCGGCCAGCGGCCTGCTCTTCCCCTTGAGCATCCGGTCGGAATTCGACGAGACGCCGGTCGTGCGCACGATCCTGTCCGTCGACGAAGAGGAGCGGAGCATGACCTTCGCGGGCGACGTGCCGATGGGGAATTACGCCCGTTTCATGAAGGCCAACTTCGACCGCCTGATCGACGGTGCGGTCGGGGCCGCGCGGACGAGCCACGAAGCGATCGGGTCGGCTCCCTGCGAGCTGGCCCTTCTGGTCAGTTGTTTCGGCCGCAAGCTGGTCCTGGGACAACGGGTCGAAGAGGAGGTGGAGGGGGTGCGCGACGTCCTGGGGACCGCGCCGCTGCTGGCCGGCTTCTATTCCTACGGCGAGATCTCGCCGTTCACGCCCAGCGCGAAGTGCGAGCTGCACAACCAGACCATGACGATCACCACCTTGAGAGAATCTGAATGATCTCCGACCGGCACAGCCTGCTCGCGCGGCAGATCCGGCGTTGCTTCGGCAACGACGACGCTGTTCCGAGCGGCGACTGGCGGGCCTTTCTCGACGCCGTCAACCAGGCCTACCATCAGTCCGATATCGACCGCGCGCTGCTCGAGCGCTCCATGGACCTCTCCTCGCAGGAGCTGATCCAGGCCAATTCGGAGATGCGCGCGCTCTTCCAGGCCATCCCCGACCTGTTCTTCCGCTTCGCTGCCGACGGGACGATCCTCGACTGCAAGACGGGCCGAACCCAGGATCTGCTGCTCCCTGTGGCGGAGCTGGTGGGCAGAAAGATCCAGAACATTCCCGTGCGGGAGGTGGGAGCGAGCTTCGCGGCAGCGATCGGCGAGGTTCAGGCCACCGGCTCGACGGTCCGCCTGGAGTACGGCCTGGTCCGAGAGGGCCGCCGCCAGCTCTACGAGGCGCGCCTGCTGCCGCTGCGCTCGCAACAGATGATCGCCATCATCCGCAACATCACCGAGCTCAAGGAGACCGAGGAGGCCCTGCGACGGTCGGAGTGCGACTTCCGCAACTCCCTTTCCCTCTTGCAGGCCACCCTCGACTCGACAGCGGACGGCATCCTCGTCGTCGACCGCGCCGGCAACATCTCGGTGTGCAACCGGAGGTTCGCGGAGATGTGGCGGATTCCGGACGCCCTCCTCCAGTCGGGGGACGATGACCGGGTGATCGCCTCCGTGCTCGACCAGCTCGCGAACCCCGAGGCGTTTCTGGCAAAGGTTCGGGAGCTGTACAGCCATCCCGAGGCGGAGAGCCAGGACGTCCTGGAATTCCTTGATGGAAGGGTTTTCGAGCGGTACTCGCGGCCGCAGCGGATCGGCGGCGAGTGCGTCGGCCGGGTGTGGAGCTTCCGGGACGTGACCGAACGCCGGCGAGCCGAGGAGGAGCGGGCCCGCTTCCAGGTCATGGGGGCTCTCGGCCACCTCGTGGGCAGCCTGGCGCACGAGGTCCGCAATCCGCTGTTCGCCATCTCGGCCACCCTGGAGGCCGTCATGATGGAGCTCGAGGACCCGCGCTACGAGCCCCTGCGGCGGCTTCTGGATTGCCTTCGCGAGCCGACCGCGCGCCTGAGCGAGCTCATGTCCGAGCTGCTGGAGTATGGCAAGCCCCTCAGCCAGAACCTGGCCGAGGGCTCCCTCCATGACGTCGTGCGGCAGGCTGTGGCGGACTGCGGCGGGCTCGCTGCCGAGCGAAAGGTCGAAATCGAAGTCCGGCTCGGCGAAACAGAGCCGCGGGTCGGCATGATCCGCCACCGCCTGCTCATGGCCCTGGACAACCTGATCCAGAACGCGATCCAGCACACGCCGAGCGGAAAGGTCGTGCTCGTGGAGGTGGGTGAGGTCGAGGCGGAGGACGGCGCCTGGGTGCGCTTCAGCCTCAAGGATTCCGGAAGCGGGTTCAACATGCAGGATCTTCCACGGATCTTCGAGCCCTTCTTCACCCGCCGGCGCGGGGGAACGGGCCTGGGGCTCTCGATCGTGCAGAGGATCGCGGAGGAGCACCGGGCCCGCCTCGTCGCGGGCAACCGGCCCGAGGGCGGAGCGGTGGTCACCCTCGACATCCCGCGGTGGCCGCCGCGCTCAGGATCGGCTTAACAGCGACTTCACCCGGCCCGCGATCTCCGCCAGAGGGATGGGCTTGTGGAGGAAGGCATCCACGCCGAGCCGCTCCGCCTCCGACTCGACCTCCGGGGACCCGTAGGCCGTCAGCAGGATGACCTTGGCGCACGGACTGCGCTCCCGGATGAACCGGACGATCTCCAGCCCGTCGGTGCTGAAGCTGCCGCTCAGGCGGAGATCGGCGATCACCACGGCGTACTCGTGCTCCGCCAGCAATCCCTCAGCCTCCTCGCGCTGTCCGGCGGAGTGGACAGAAAATCCCTGGCGGGCGAAAAAATGCTGCAAGGCATATAGGATCGCCACCTCATCCTCGATGACCAGGAGCCGGGGCTTCACTTCTTCTCCTTATTTACGAAGTCAGAATTCTACCACTCCGAAGTTTCTGAGGGAAGAAGAATCCCGGCCTCGGCCGCACCCGAAGCTCGCCTGGAGACTTGATAGAATGCTGCACCTCGTGCGATGCAAGAGGGAACCGTGAAACGAAGATCCTGTCCTGGACCGGAGCTCACCGCCATGAGAACGACCTGTGCATTTCGATCAGCTCGCGCCGCTGTCGCCGCACTTGTGCTCGCCAGCGCCTGTGCGCCCGTGCAGTCTCCGGCCGCCCTCCCCGCCACGCCCGGCGCGGCCGTCCGGCACGAGGTTGTCGCGACCGACGGGCATCGGCTCGCCCTGTGGGAGAAGCGGCCGGCCGCGCCGCGGGGAGCCATCCTCCTGATCCATGGCATTACCTGGAGCTCCCTGCCGAACTTCGACCTCCAGGTTCCGGGTGAACAGCGCTCCTTCATGGACGCCCTCGTCGCCAGAGGGTATGCCGCATACGGCCTGGACCTCCGCGGCTACGGCGCTACCCCGCGCGACGCCACGGGCTGGTTGACGCCGGATCGCGCCGTGCGCGACATCGCCACGGCGCTCGACTGGATCCGTCAGCGCCACTCCGCGGCGGAAGGCCCGGCTCTCCTGGGCCTGTCGCGCGGAGCGACGCTCTCCGCCATCGTGGCGCAGCGGCATCCGGACAAGCTGTCGGCCGCCGTCCTGTTTGGCTTCCCCTCCGACATCGACCAGAAGCTGCCGCCGACCCCGCCCGATCAATCACCCGCGAAGCGGCCGAACACCGCGGCCGCCGCAGGCTCGGACTTCATCACGCCGGGCGCCATCTCGCGGCAGGCCATCGACGCCTTCATCGCCGCGGCCCTCGCCGCGGACCCCGTGCGGGTGGACTGGCGCGACGAGGATCAGTTCAACGCGTTGGATCCATCGGCCGTGAAGGTCCCGATCCTGCTGATCCATGGTGAGCGCGACCCGGTGACGACCATGGCCAGGCAGGCGAAGCTCTTCACCCGCCTGGGCGCCGACGACCGGGCGTGGGTGATCCTCCCGGGCGCCGATCACGCCGCTCATCTGGAAAATTCACAGGCGCGGCTCGTCGACGCTGTGATCGATTTCGTCGAAAGGAATCGCCAGGGAGAATAGAAACGTAAAAGGCAAGACCCTGAAAGAGCACCGCTGCAGGCTGCGATCGTGCCGCTGCAACCTTGAATTGGCGCGGCTGCACGTCCCTTCGCGTCCGTTGACGAGGCCGTACAAGCTTGCTGCAGGCAATAGAGCTTCACCGCACGCCCGTGTATTCGGAGAACAGCGCCATCTCGACTCGCCGCTCCACCTGCGAAAAGCCGGCCTCTTGCAGGGCCGAGAGGATGACGGACGGCGCGACGCAGCTCGCGATGGTGTCCCAGTAGTACCGCATCAGATCGCGGGAGGTCCGGCCGCCGCGACCCAGGCGGGCCACCAGCGGGATGATCCGGCCGAAGTAGAGCTCCATCAGGCGGTAGGAAAGGCGCGAACGGGGGGGTGTGATCTCCAGGATCAGGAGCCGTCCTCCGGGCGCCAGGACCCGGTGATATTCCCGAAAGGTCGTCCGCAGGTCGGCCACGTGGCGCAGGGCGTAGCCCATGCAAAGAAAGTCGAAGCGCCGGTCGGGGAAGGGCAGGGCTTCGGCCACGCCCCGCACGAGCCGTCGCACCCCGTTGCTCCGGCCCCGGAGGAGCATGCCGGTGCTGGGGTCCAGCCCGAGAGCCTGGCCGTCCGGCCCCACGATGCGCTGGACGTGGGTGGTCAGGGCCCCGGTGCCGCAGGCCGCGTCCAGGGCGCGCATCCCGGGGGCGAGCCCCGCCCGGAGCAGCGCCTGCCGGCGGTACCAGCTTCCGGAGCCGAAGCTCATGGCCTGCGTGATCCAGTCGTAGTCGCAGGCCGACTCGTCGAACCAGGCAAGGACCTGCCGGCGGCGTGAGGCCTCGTCCGGATAGTACTGGGTCAGGAGACGGTGGGGACGGAGGGGCTCGGGTTCACGAATCATGGTTTGAACAGCCTTGATCACCGGTCGGTCGGATGCTGGACGATATCAGGAACGGAGACGATCTCGGGAAGCTCACTCCACCGGCGTAGCGGGTCATGGGGGGAGATTATGCCGGTTCTGGGAGAGAATCGCGCTGGTGAAGGAGGGTCGCGCTCATGAAAGCCGTCGGACTCTACAAGTATCTGCCGATCGACGATCCGGAGAGCCTGATCGACGTGGACGTCCCTCGCCCCGAGCCGCGCGGGCGGGACCTGCTCGTCCGGGTGAAGGCGGTGTCGGTCAATCCCGTGGACACCAAGGTCCGGGCTCCCAAGGACAAGGTGGAGACCGAGCCCAAGATCCTCGGCTGGGACGCCGCGGGCGTCGTCGAGGCGGTGGGGGAGGGGGTTTCGCTGTTCTCCGTGGGAGACGAGGTCTACTACGCCGGGAGCATCACCCGCCAGGGGTGCAACGCCGAGCACCACCTGGTAGACGAACGGATCGTCGGCCACAAGCCGCGCAGCCTGTCGTTCGAGGAGGCCGCGGCCATGCCTCTCACCACCCTCACCGCCTGGGAGGCGCTGTTCGACCGCATGGGGGTGGCGCCCCGGCCGCCGGAGGACGGCTCCGCCGGGACCCTGCTCGTCATCGCGGGCGCGGGCGGAGTCGGCTCGATCGCCATCCAGATCGCCAAACGGGTCGCCGGCCTGCGCGTGATCGCGACCGCCTCCCGGGGAGAGACCGAGGCGTGGTGCCGAGAGCTGGGCGCGGACGAGGTCATCGATCATCGCAAGCCGCTCAAGGACGAGCTCCAGCGGATCGGCGCCGGCGAGGTGGACTACATCCTGTGCGCCGCCAACACGGAAGCGCACCTCCAGAACCTGGCCGATACGATCAAACCGCAAGGGAAGGTCTGCCTGATCGTGGGCGTCAAGGGCGGCCAGCCGGTCAACATCAACATTTTCCAGAGCAAAAGCGTCGCGATCTGCTGGGAGTACATGTTCACCCGGGCGATGTACGAGACGCCGGACATGGCTGCGCAGCACGACATCCTGGAGAAGACGGCGCGCCTCCTAGAGGACGGCACGCTGCGGCACACGATGCGGGAGCATTACGGTCCCCTCAGCGCGGAGACTCTGCGGCGGGCCCACGCCATGCTCGAATCCGGACGGATGATCGGCAAGCTGGTCCTGGGAGGGATGGCGGGGTCGTAGAGGCACCAGGCCGGTCGCGCGCTGCGTCTGCATCGCACTGTCAAAAACTTGCTCTCTCATCGAATCCACGTTGCCGGCGTGGTTCCCGGCCCGTATTCTCTCCCTATGAGCGGAAAGCGCATTCTGATCGTTTCGGAACCGGGCGATCTTCATTCGGACGCCGTCGCCTATGCGCTGAGAAGGAAAGGCCACCTGTGTGAATGCCTGTTCACGACCGATTTTCCGACCCTCCTCGGCCTGAGCCTGCATCTCGCCGACGGCGATCGGACGGGCCGGTTCCTGATGCGCGGACCGGATGTGACCGAGGAGGATGCGAGCGAGCCGTTCGACGCGGTCTGGATGCGCCGGCCCGGGAGCCCGGTTCTGCCGGAGGAGATGCATCCGGGCGACCGGGAGATCGCGACGCGGCAGTGCGAGTACCTGCTGACGGGCGTCGCACCGTTTCTCGACCGGGGAGCGGGGACCTTCTGGGTGAATCACCCGGCGAGCGACGTGGTCGCTCAGCAGAAAGCCTGCCAGTTGCGCAGTGCGGCACGGGTGGGGCTCGCCATCCCGGAGACGCTGATCAGCAACGACCCCGCCGAGATCCGCGCCTTCCTGCGCAGGCACGGCGGAGTCGCCGCCCACAAGTTGCTGCGGCCGGCTTGCTGGGTCTCCCGGGACGAAGCCGGCGAGCGCGTCGTCTCGTCCTATACCGCCGCGGTGACTGAGGAGCAGCTTCCCGACGACTCCGTGCTGCGGCTGTGCCCGGCCATTTTCCAGCCTCTCCTGGAGAAGGACTTCGAGGTCCGGGTCGCCTGCCTCGGGGACTTCCTCGTCCCCGTCCGCATCCATTCGCAAACCGACGAGCGGGCGGCGACGGACTGGCGGGCGGGGCAGTTCCACGTCGAGATGGAGCCCTATGCCCTGCCGGCCGAGATCAAAGAGGGGTGCCGCCGGCTGCTCCGGGAGCTCGGGCTTCTCTACGGCTCGCTCGATTTCGTGGTGAATCCGCAGGGCGAGCACATCTTCCTGGAGGTCAATCCCCAGGGACAGTTCCTGTTCCTCGAGATCCGCGCGGGGCTGCCGCTGCTCGACATGTTCAGCGAATTTCTTGCGGCGGGCACGCGGGACTTCACCTGGCAGGACGATCACGAGATCGTTCGTTTCGCGGACTACGAAAAGCATTGGAAGCAGACGTGGCGCAGCGAGGCCGCCCGGCACGTGCAGCTCCGCAGACCCATCGGCGTGCCCGACCTGGCGGAAACGTGAGCGTTCCCGGTCGATCAGCCTCACCCTCGCCCAGACGATCTGGGTGCAGCTCGATAGGAGATGTAAAACCATGAAGATCCGGAATGATCAAAAGGGGCAGCGCATCCTCGCCCGGCTGACCGCCGTGGAGATCAGCCGCGAGGATCTGGCGCGCGCCCGCGGGTCCGAGGACGACAACCAGGACACGGGCTGCGGTTGCGGCAGCGGTGCCAGCACCGCCTCGACCACCCTGCCGTGGCACACCGAAGACACCTAGGAGGACGATTCACCAGACTCTCCCGGGGGCCGGTCGGGCAGATCCGGTCCGGCCCCTCCGGTCCCTCACCTCCCCTCACCTCCCTCCCCTCCTTGCCCGAGCCATCCCGTTCCCCCTTCCGGGAGAGGGTCAGAATTGACGTACGATCTTGAACTATCGTACGATGAGCCAAACGCAGACAGAAAAAAGCGCCCTGAGGTGATGGCATCCCGTACAACCCCTACGGCACTGCTGAATGGAGGGATTGGCTGTGGAGGCAGAAACTCATGACTTCCTGCTCGAGCAGTACAAAGCGCTGCGCGAGGAGATCCTGGGAGTGATGGAGCGGGTCGTTCGCATTCAACTCGTGGGAATCACGGGAATCCCACTCGTCATCGCCGCAGGAGAGAAGTATGATCTCGGTCCCGTCGTCATGGCGGGGCCGGTCGTGACGATCATCTTTTCTCTCATTCTGCTCTATGAGCAGAACGGTGCGATGCGTGCCGGGAGATACATCCGGTGTCATTTGGAGCCTCGCCTTTCAGGGAAGGCATACGTGTGTTGGGAAGAATGGCTCGAGCTGGACCCGGAGAACAGAAAGCCGGAGAGGTTCTTCGCCTGGGCGGCGTATATCGCCTTCAGTTTGTACTACGGAGGCGGAACCTATCTGGCGTACCGATCGCTTTCGGCGCAGTATGGTGCCCGGGTTGGCGAGATTTTCTTGCTGATCTATCTTTGCCTCTTTGTCGTCGCCTTGTACCTGGTCATCAGAAACCTGGCCGTCGGTACAGAGTGGCGAAGCGAAAAGAGGCAGAAGGGACGAAAGGCCGCGGCCTCCACACCCCGGAGCCCTGCGCCATGAATCGTTTCACGTCTGGGCTCCTCTCGCACCTGTGAGAGACCCAGCGGTCTTCACAGGCGCGAGGGTGGTCCTATCGCCCGGTCACGGGCAGGTCGCGAAGGCGCCCGTGTCCTGAATCGGCTGGAACGCCGTTCCCTGCAGGTTGAGGTACGTCTTGATGTTCCCGGTGCGCGTATCGGTCACCGTGATCCGCGTCTGGACGTCCGTCAACCCGCCGGCGAAGACCCAGTAGCGGTCGAGGCTGATGCCACCCTGGGCGCCGGTCGCCCCCGTCAAAGTCAGCTCGGTCAACGACCCGGAATCGTCGACGTAGCCGATGAATCCACGTCTGTTGCCGGGAAGGGGCGTCGTTCTCCCGCCCGCGGACAGGGGGGCCGACCAGGGGAATCAGGACTGCCTGAGCCGCTCCGGATACTGCTTGCGCAGCTTGGCCACCTTGGGTGCCGACGTGAACAGGACATACGGCTGCATGGGGTTCCGCGCCGCGTAATCCTGGTGGTACGACTCGGCCTCGTAGAACCTCTCCAGGGGCGCCACCTCGGTGACGATCGGCGCATCGAAGACGCCGGCTTCATTGAGTTGGCGGATGTAGGCCTCGGCGATCCGCGTCTGCTCCTCGTCGGCGGCGAAGATCGCCGAGCGGTACTGCCGGCCCCGGTCCGCGCCCTGGCGGTTGAGTTGGGTCGGGTCGTGGGCCACGGAGAAGAACACCTTGAGCAACTGGCCGAAGCTTACCCGCGTGGGGTCGTAGCGAACCCGGATCACCTCCGCGTGATCGGTCATCCCGGAGCAGACCGTCTGGTAGTCGGCCGTGTCGGCCGTGCCGCCGGCATACCCGGAGACCACCTCCAGCACGCCGTCGATCTCCTTGAACACCGCCTCCACGCACCAGAAGCAGCCCCCGGCCAGCACCGCGGTCCGCGCGCCGGCCCCCGGGCTCGGGCTCTCGTCGAGCAGGGGATCGGGGAATCCGGACGTCTTGCGGAGGGGAATGTCGCAACTCGGTTCCATCTGTCTCTCCTCGCGGTCGATCCCGGACGGCTGGAAGGCCACCCGGGGTGCCATCTTACCGCGATCAACGGTCCAGTCCCGGTGGTTTGTTCCGCCGCATCCAGGCACCCTGTAACAAACAGGCCTTCATCCTCGCCTGAAATAGTGAAGGCGAACAGTCCGCTTTGGAGACTGCGGAGAAAAGCCATGGGCCAGAATGCTGAAAACTCGCCGAGCCGAGCCGCGAACATCTTCATCAACTACCGGCGCGAGGACAGCGCGGGACACGCGGGGCGGCTGTTCGACCGCCTGCGCGCTCGCTTCCCGGGCCGGGTGTTCATGGACATCGACACCATCGAGCCCGGCGCCGATTTCGTCGACGTCATCGAGCAGGCGGTCGGCAAGTGCGAGGTCCTGATCGTGGTGATCGGCCGCGAGTGGCTGAGCATCAAGGATGCGACCGGACGCCGGCGCCTCGACAACCCCGAGGATTTCGTGCGCCTGGAAGTGGCATCGGCGCTCGAACGCAACATCCGCGTCATCCCGGTGCTGGTGGAGGACGCCTCCATGCCGCGGCTGGAAGACCTGCCGCCGGACCTCGCGAAGCTGGCGCGGCGCAACGCGATCGAGCTGAGCGACGGCCGCTGGGCCTTCGACGTGGATCGCCTGCTCCAGACGATCGAGGGGGTCCTCCAGGAAAAAGCACCTTCCGCACCCGTGCCGGGACCGTCGGACCGGGGCCAGCGGGTCCCGGCCAGGGAAACGGTCATCCCGGGAGCCTGGATCGCTCTCGCTGCCCTCGTGCTGCTGGCTCTGACCGGGGGGATCGGGTGGAGCCTGGTGAAGCGGGAGACTCCTCAGGAACAGGTTGCTCAAATGGTGGAGAGCGTCCCCTTGACTACGGCAGGCCCCGAGGAGCAGCCACCCGGCCCGACGGTCCCCGAGGAGCAGCCGGAAGAGATCGCACCCGGCGGGAGTCCCATGGGTCAGGAGGCGAATGGCCCGCAGGCAGAGAACGACTCCGCCCTCGCCGAGCAGCAGCCGGCTTATGGGCCGGACACCTGCAAGCGGGGATTCGTCTGGCGCGAGGCCAGACCGATGGATCACGTCTGCGTCACGCCGGAAACACGACGACAGACCGTCGAGGACAACCTTCAAGCCGAGGCGCGCCGCGACCCCGCGGGAGGGGCCTACGGCCTCGACACGTGTCTGCCGGGCTACGTGTGGCGCGCGGCGTTCGAAGACGATCGTGTCTGCGTGACGCCGGAAACCCGGGACCAGGTCCTCAGCGACAATTCAAAAGCGAGCGAGCGGCGCATGCGCCCGGTGGTGCGTTGGACAAAGTCCTTGCTCAAGAGCCGTAAGCCGGAGCAGGCGAGTCAGCAGTGAGAGGGGCCGGGGAGGTGAAGGCCCCACGAGTGGGAAGAGGGGGTGATGACGGGGTAGCTGAAAGGGACGGGGTGCGGGATGTCTCCGGATGGAGACGCGCGATCGGCGGACGGAGAGGTGCACGAGGAGACGTGGCTCGCTGTCCGTGGATGGAAGGGTACGGTCTCGAGACGGAGGGATTTGGAAGGGGATGTCGTCGCTCCGTCCGCATCCGGAGGATGCCGTCCCGGGACGGAGGCT
>DASQEB010000138.1:0-2027 GCA_035633875.1 Thermoanaerobaculia bacterium | reverse complement strand
ATTCATGTAGCTGTTGGTCCCGGCGAAATCGAAGATCCCCAGGAAATCCGAGAACCACGACTTCTTCGACGGGGCCGGGGGGGCGGGTCGGGCCTGGGCGACGACCACGGCCGCCTCCGGAGGCGCCGGCGACAGGGCCGCCAGGGGGAGCACCACGCAGGCGGCGGCGAGCCAGGCGGGGAAGGCCAGGTGGCGCGACACGCCCCGGCGGTCGCGCCGGGCGTCCAGCACCGCGAGGAGCCGGCCCGTCAGCTCCGAGGGGCACGCCATGGCGAGCCCGGCCGGCGCGGCGACCCGGCTGGCGCGCAGCGACCGTGCAATCTCCAGCAGGTCGCCGGCATAGTCGGCGGCCGGGGCCCCGGCCGCGAGCACCTGATCGTCGCAGGCATGCTCGCTCTCGAGCCGCAGCCTGCGGGCCGCCCGCCAGACGAGCGGATTGAACCAGTAGAGCGCGCGCGCCACCTCGGCCACGATCTGCGTCAGGAAATCCCCCCGCGCCACATGGGCGAGCTCGTGCAGCAGGACCACCCGGCGCCGCGCCATCGGCCACCCCTCGGCCGCCGCCGGAAGCATCACCACCGGCCGGCGCCACCCCCACGTCATCGGCATCGCCCGCTCGTCCCCCACGACCAGCTCCACGGGAGAGCGCACATCCATCTCCGCCCGCAAGCGCTCGAGAAGCCTGATCCACTCCCGATCCTCCACCGGCCGCGCCCGCCGGTGCAGCCACCGCACTCGCAGAAGGGCGATCGCGAGGGGAGCGAGGACCACAACGACGCCCGCGAGCCAGAGGCCGAAGGCGAGGGATTGCCAGACCCCCCGCCCGGGAACCCTCACCCCGGCCCTCTCCCAGAGGGAGAGGGAGAAAAACTGGTTAGACGGGGTTTCCTTTGAATCGACCGGGGACCCGGCAAACTGGTTTTGCAACCTCTCCCTCTGGGAGAGGGCCGGGGTGAGGGCCCGGGGCGGAGACACCGCCGCATTGCTCGCCAGACCTGCCCCGGGCTCCACCCCCGCATCTCTAGCGAGCCCTGGCACCCCCACCCGCCACTCCGGAAGGAGGACCGCCAGCAGCGGGAGCGCGAGCAGCCCGGCGAACGCCATCCGCCAGACCAGGTGCCGGGCGGCGGCGGAGGCCCGGCGCAGCGCGAAGGCGGCCCCTGCCGCGGCGAGGCAGAGGGCGAGCCCCTTGAGCGAGGAGTCGAGGAGCGCTGCGAGCCAGAGATCGAGCATCACTGTCCTCCTTTTTTAGCCTCTTCAATCAGAGTCGAGAGGCGGTCCAGCTCCTCGTCCGTCATCTCCCCGGCCGACATGCCGAGGAGGGCCGTGACCGCTTTTTCCGTCGAGCCGTCGAAAAACGTCCGCACCAGCCGCTGGAGCGCCGACTCGCGGGCCTCCTGGCGGGGAACGGTGGCGAGATAGAGGTACCGCGGGCCCTCCTGCCGGTGCTCGAGACAGCCCTTGGCCTCCAGCTTGCCGAGCATGGCGCGCACCGCCGAATAGCTCGGCGGGTCCGGCAGCTCGGCCATTACGTCCGACACGGTGGCGCTCCCCAGCTTGTAGACCGCCTCCATGATCTGCCGCTCCCGGCGGCTCAGGTCGAGATGGGATCTGGGTTTCATCCGTTCTCTCCCCTCCTGGGCCTACGCCGGGAGAGCGCCTTTGTTTCGCCGTTGTGCTGCAAAAGTAGCATCATGCTACGAAAGTAGCACTGCCCGGGGAGGACGTCAAGCTCCCAGCGGAAGGAGGGGAGGGAGGGGCTTCTAGTGGTTTGTCACAGCAGGATCGATGGATCACCGAGAACTCAGCCCCCGCTAGCCCAACTTCCACGGTCCACCGCCCTGAAGAGGCTAAATTGGGCGTCTTCGGGGCTGTAAGTTATTGATTCCAGGTGTGACAGGGTACGGTTGGCGGGAAATAGTGACGAAACCAGAGGGTCCCGGGTTTCTGGTATAGAAGCCCTGTGTTCATCCGCAAGACGACCAAACGGTACAAGGACAAGACCTACACCAACTACCTGGTGGTCG
>DASQEB010000137.1:0-3902 GCA_035633875.1 Thermoanaerobaculia bacterium | reverse complement strand
CGGGTAGAGCTCGCGCGGGTCCACCGCATCCTCCTGGACCGGCATCTGAAGGAGCTGATGCTCGCCGGGGTCACCATCCTCGAGCCGGCCCGCACCGTCGTCGAGCCCACCGTGAGAGTCGGGAGCGACACGGTGATCCATCCCGGAGCCTCCCTCCTGGGCCGCACCACCGTCGGCTCCGGCTGCACCATCCACCAGGGCGCCTGGCTCCGGGACACGGTCGTGGCAAACGGCGTGTCCATCGAGCCGTATACCCTCCTGGACGGCGCCGAGGTGGGAGATGGCTGCCGGGTGGGCCCCTTCGCCCGCCTGCGCCCGGCATCCCGCTTGCTTGAGGGTACTCGCGTGGGTAATTTCGTCGAGGTGAAGAGCTCCCAGCTCGGCCCCGGAGCCAAGGCCAACCATCTCTCCTCTGTGGGGGACGCCATCGTGGGCGAGGGGGCCAACCTCGGGGCCGGCGTCGTGACCTGCAACTACGACGGCGTGCGCAAAAACACGACCGAGATCGGCCGCGGGGCCTTCATCGGCAGCGACACCATGCTGGTGGCGCCCGTCCGCGTGGGCGACGGCGCCACCACTGCGGCGGGCTCGATCATCACCAAGAACGTCCCGGACGGCGCCCTGGCCGTGGGACGCGTGCGGCAGAAAAACCTGGAGGGCCGCGCCGGCGGATTGCGCCGCCGGGCCGCCCGGAAAGAGGAAGGCTAGAACCTATGTGCGGAATCGTGGGGTACGTGGGCAACCGTGAAGTGGTTCCCCTGCTGATGGACGGCCTCCGCCGCCTGGAGTACCGGGGCTACGATTCGGCCGGCGTGGTCGCCGTGCTCGACGGCGAGCTCCAGACCGCCAAGGCCGAAGGCAAGCTCGACCGGCTCAAGGAGAAGCTCGAGAAGCACCCCCTGGCCGGCCGCTACGGCCTCGGCCACACCCGCTGGGCCACCCACGGCCCACCGAGCGAGCGGAACGCCCACCCCATGGTGGATTCCCGGCGCCGCCTGGCGCTCATCCACAACGGCATCATCGAGAACTTCCTGCCGCTCAAGAAGCGCCTGATGGCCGAGGGCTGGACCTTCAACTCCGACACCGACACCGAGGTCGTGGCCAACCTCATCTCCTCCTACCTGAACGGCGACCTCCGGTCGGCCGTGGCCAAGGCCGTCGCCGAGCTCGAGGGCATGTACGCCTTCGCCGTGGTGACCGTCGAAAACGAGGGCCAGGAGATCGTGGCCGCCCGCCAGGGTCCGCCCCTCGTCATCGGCCTCGCCCGGGACGAGCAGTTCCTGGCCTCCGACCCCGCGGCCCTCCTCGTCCACACCAAGGACGTGGTCTTCCTCGAAAACGGCGACCTCGCCCGCCTCACCCCGGCCGGCGTCGACATCCAGGACCGCCAGGGAAGGCCCGTCGAGCGGCCCGTCCAGCGCCTCAACTGGGACCCCATCCAGGCCGAAAAGGGCGGCTACAAGCACTTCATGCTCAAGGAGATCCACGAGCAGCCCCAGGCTGTGCAGGATACCTTCGCCGGCCGCGTGGACTTCGAGCGCGCCCAGATCCTCTTCGACACGGTCAAGCTGACCCGGGAGGAGATCCAGCGCATGGAGCGCCTCCACCTGCTGGCCTGCGGCACCTCCTGGCACTCCGCCCTGGTGGGCAAGTTCCTCATCGAGGAGATCGCCCGCATCCCCGTGGAGGTCGACTACGGCTCAGAGTACCGCTACCGCGACCCCATCGTCTCCGACCGCGTCCTGGCCGTGGGCATCTCCCAGTCCGGCGAGACCGCGGACACGCTTTCGGCCATGGAGGCGGCCAAGGAGCGCGGAGCCCGCCTGTTCAGCGTCTGCAACGTCCTGGGGAGCCAGGCCACCCGCATCAGCGAGGGCGTGATCTACACCCACGCCGGCCCCGAGATCGGCGTCGCCTCCACCAAGGCCTTCACCACCCAGCTCGTGGCCCTCTACCTCCTCGCCCTCTACCTGCGCGAGTGCCGCTTCGGCAAGCTCGAGCGCCACTACCTGGACGACCTGACCCGCCTCCCCCAGGCCGTGGACGAGGTCATCCGCCGTCAGGAGTCGCACATGGACGAGCTCGCCCGGAAGTATCACCGGGCCCAGAACTTCCTTTACCTCGGCCGGGGGATCAACTATCCCATCGCCCTGGAGGGAGCCCTCAAGCTCAAGGAGATCTCCTACATTCACGCCGAAGGCTACCCCGCCGGCGAGATGAAGCACGGGCCCATCGCCCTGATCGACGAGAACATGCCCGTCGTGGCCCTCGCCACCGGCAACCACGTCGCCGACAAGGCCATCAGCAACATGCAGGAGGTCAAGGCCCGGGACGGCATCGTCATCGCGCTCACCGACCGCGACCCCGAATCGCTCGGAGACATCTGCGACGAGATCATCGAAGTCCCCACCGTCTCCCCGTGCCTCCAGCCCATCGTCAACGTCGTCCCCCTGCAACTCCTCGCCTACTTCATCGGCGTGCGGCGGGGGGCGGACGTGGACCAGCCGCGGAATCTGGCGAAGAGTGTGACGGTGGAGTAGGGGTGCCCCTCCCCACCCGGGCGGTCTTCCCGGGCGGGGATTTGGGGATCGATCCTGACCGGGCAGGCAGTCAGAAGCGCTTGTCGAGCTGATTTGCCTCCAGGAGCTCGGGGATCATGGTCCGAAGCTTCTCGGCGAGCGCCTCGACGGTCGGCGCCTCCGTGGCCAGCCCCGGCACGTCATCGCTCGTGGCGACCCAGACCCCGGCTTCGGGATCCCAATCGGCATGGACCTGGTAGACGAAGCTTCCCATCAGAAGGAGGATACCACGGCTCTCCGAGCGGCTTCCGTGTGGCGAAGATTCTCCCCCGAAGCAATGCTAGGATGAGGATCGCCAAAAGGCGGTACGACGATGCCTCTTCACACTCCTGCCCCCAAGCTGACCTACGAGGACTACATCCTCCTCCCGGAGGACAGAAGGCGCCACGAGGTCATCGATGGGCGGCACTACGCGACCGCAACGCCGTTCATCCGGCACCAGGACCTCGTCGTCGCCCTTGCTTTCGATGTCCAGGCCTTCCTGAAGACAAACGACCTGGGTCGCCTCCTGATCGCCCCCGTGGACGTCCTCCTCTCGCCTCACGACATCGTCCAACCGGACCTCCTCTTCGTCTCCGCCGAGCAGGCGCACATCCTCAAGAAGAGGTACGTCCGGGGGGCTCCGGATCTGGTCGTCGAAGTCCTCTCGGAGGGCACCCGGCGCCGTGACCAGGGGCTGAAGCTTCGCCGGTACGAGCGCTTTGGCGTCCGCGAGTACTGGCTGGTCGATCCCGACCGGAAGGCCGTTACGGTGTACCGGCTGCGGGTGGGGGACTTCGTTCGGGTTGCGGATCTCTCGACCACGGCGGGGGACGTGCTCACGACTCCCATGCTGCCAGGGCTGGAGATTCGGCTGGCGGCGTTGTTTGGTCTTCCGGTGGAGGGGGAGTAGATGAGGTTATCCGTATCCGATGGCAGACTCACAGATGGACGACTTCGCGCGGCGTTACCAAAAACGTCCCCGAGGACCGGCGAAGCTCTTCTCAGCCCTTCCCGTAGCTCACTTCCCTACCAAAGGATTACGGTCTCCTACGCAAGGAAGGGCACCAAAGCTTCAACGATGAATTGCTGGCCGCAGCACCGTTCCTTGGCAAGCCAGAGACTTACCTGCTAACCCAACTTCCACGGTCCACCGCCCCGAAGAGGCTAAATTGGGCGTCTTCGGGGCTGTAAGTTATTGAGTCCAGGTGTGACAGGGTACGGTTGGCGGGAAATAGTGACGAAACCAGAGGGTCCCGGGTTTCTGGTATAGAAGCCCTGTGTTCATCCGCAAGACGACCAAACGGTACAAGGACAAGACCTACACCAACTACCTGGTGGTCG
>DASQEB010000136.1:0-2944 GCA_035633875.1 Thermoanaerobaculia bacterium | reverse complement strand
CTGCGGACGTTTGTGCGTTGCGGGAGGGGACGTCTCTACGTCAATACGAGCACACGGAACGGTTCGCCAGGTCGCCGCCCGGGATGGTTTGCCGATGAAGCGCCCGGATGCTTTCGCCGTAGAGACGTCCCATCCCGCAATGGTAAGCCGTCCCAAGACCACCATCAGCCCTCTCACCGTGACGCCCTCCAGAGGCCACCACCGGCGGGACGTCTCCGGAGGGTAGGCCGCCCCTGTGCGGCAACGGCCTTCGGAGGTCACCGGCGGTCCGGGGGCGTTTCGAGGGCCGCCCCTCCAGGAGGATGTTCCACCCAGAGGGTGCGAGGGCGCCCCCGCCCGCCCGGGAGCGCCCTCGCCGATTCAGTTGTCAAAGATCCCTGCACCCAAAAAGGGGGGCCCTCGCGGCCCCCAATCAACGTTCGACGACAATCCTGCGCCGGCGCCTACGCCCTGGCCGGCGCCTTCTCGGTGGGCTCCTCCCCCGCAGGGGGCGGGGTGGGCTCCTCGGGCTTGGGGGCCGCGCGGCGGCGGGTGACGACCAGGGGGCGGAAGCCGTACCGCACGAGCGTCTCGCTCGTGAAGCCGTACTTCGCCTTGAGATGCGCCCCGAGACGAGCCCGGAGCTTCTCGCCCTCGGCCGTCAGGAGCCGAAGCTCCGCCGCCACCTCCCGCCACTGGCCCCGCAGGGCGTCGATCCGGCTCTCGAGCTCCCTCCCCTGGCTCAGCATCTTCTCCATCTCCTCCAGATCCGGAGTGATGTGCGGGAACTGCTCCAGGTTCTCTCGCAGGTTGTCCACTGTGATACCCCAACGACTCAACTTCGCAGAACGTGCACTACCTCTCGCTGCCATGGCCTTTCTCCTTTTGACATTGCAGCTTGAGTTATCCAGAAGCGGCGGAGGTAAACGCCTCACCTCCTCTCAGACCGCGGCTGGCCCCGACAAAGGAAAACTGGGGATGGAAACTTCTTCGTGACCCGGTGTCGTGTTCCAGAGAAGAAGTGAGGCGCATTATGCATAGCCCCAAGGTGGTTGTCAACACCCTATTTCGATCCAATTTTCATCATTGGTTCCGTTCGGGAGACCGGTTTCCCGGGATGGACCAGGGAGGTTCGGGGAGCGGACCAGGCTCACTCCGCCCCGGAAGAGCTTGGTCCGGCGCCCGGATCAGCCTCTCCGCAGAGCGAAGCGGCTCTCCTGAGGCCGGCACCAACCTGGTCCGGTCGTTGGCCAGGGGCTCCAGACTCCGGACCGGTTCGGTCCGAGCGACGAACCAGCCGCTCCACGACGCGAGCCGACCTCTCCAGGAGACGAACCACCCTCTCCAGAGTGCCGGATCAGGTCCATCCGGCAGGGGATGTCCCGCCCTCCCCATGGAGGGCTACCTTATTCCCGGATTTCTGAATGCTTCGAAGCGGATGGCGGAGCCGGGGTCTGCGGAGCCGAACGGGCCGTAGTCTCAGAGGTGCACTACCCCGAATCCAGCCCGGTCTCCACCTCGTCCCCCACCACGTCTTCCACATAGAGGAGCTTGATGGCCACCATGATGGCGGCAAGGAGGGGGACGGCTACCAGCATGCCGAGGAAGCCGAAGACGATCCCCAAGAGGGCGAGGCCCACCAGGGTGACCAGGGGAGGCAGGTCCAATCCTTCCCGCATCAGCATGGGGATGAGGATGTGGTTCTCGACCTGCTGGATGCCCAGGTAGGCAAGGGCCACGAAGAGGGCCTTCTCCGGCGAGTCGAGGAAACCGATGGCCACGGCCGGGATGGCGGAGAGGAGGGGGCCGGCGAGGGGAATGAACTCGAAGAGCCCCGCGATGATCCCCAGCGAGAGCGCCGCGCGAATGCCGAGCAGCTTCAGCACGATGGTGGTGAGGACGCCGATCACCACCATGGCGATGAGCTGCGTCACGAGCCAGCGGCGCAGGGTCACGCCGATGGCGGCGAGCACCTCCTCCCCCCGCCGGCGCGCCTGGTGGGGGATGAGGTGCAGGAGCCCCTTGTGGTAGAGCCGGGGCTCGGCACCGATGTAGATGGCGGTGAAGAGGATCAGGATGATCCCCCCGATCACGGCCACGGTCGAGGACAGGAAGGAGAAGAGGTAGCTCGTCAACGCTCCGAACTGGCCGGAAAGGGTCTTCGGCAGATCGGAGAGGCTCCCGCCGGAGTCCGGGGCCTCGCTCGCAGGCGGCGGGAGGCTCCCGCTCTCGGGGGAGTCCTGTCCGGGCGGGGCGGATCCCTGGGTCCCTCGCGGCGCGGCCGGCCTCTCCGGGGCGGCTGCGGCCGGTCCCGGCGCCTGCTCCCGCGCGACTCCGGGGCGGTCCTCCGAGAACATCTGCCCCAGCACGCCGGCCCTGCGCCGCTCGAGCCAGCCCTCGACCTGGTTCAGTCCCTCGGGGAAGGCCTTCCGCAACTCGGTGAACTGCTGCCGCAGGGTCGGTGCCGACCAGGCGCCAAGCCCGTAGAGCAGGCCCAGGAAACCGAACACGATCAGCGAGGCGCCGACTCCCCGGGGGATCCGGACCCGCTCCAGGTAGTCCGTTGCCCGGGCCACAGCAAGTCCGAAGAGAACCCCCAGGAAGGCGACGAGCAGGAGCTGGTGCGCGATCCAAAGGAGCCGCAGGACCAGGTAGAGCCCCATCACCAGGGCGGCGGCGCGGAGGATGTCCAGGCTCTTCCACCCCGGGACGCGTTCGGCCCGGGACGAGCGCGGCGGCGCGGCGCCCTTGGCCGGAGCCGGAGGAGGCGCAGGGGCCGCCGGGAGATCGAGGGTGGGGGCAGGGGTGCGGACGCGCGGGTCCATGCCATTGATGCAAGCAAGGGGAGTGCCGGAATTTCACTCCAACTGCATTCGGTGAGCCCGCGGCAGGTCAGAGAAGCTGAAGCGGCTTGCCCGCCTCGGCCCTCACCCCGACCCTCTCCCGGAGGGAGAGGGAGAAAAAC
>DASQEB010000135.1:0-4398 GCA_035633875.1 Thermoanaerobaculia bacterium | reverse complement strand
CTCGGCAAGACCGTCGAGCCAGGCCAGGCCCTGTTCCGCGCCGCCCGCTGGGTGGACGACACCCATTACGATGTCGAGGCCCTGGCCCGGGAAGGCAACCTGGGAATCCTCCCCCTGGATCCGGAGAGCCGGGGGATCGTCAAGGAGATCGTCGAGGAGGGGGAGTCGGAGATGCTGGACCGATTGATCGAAGACTATGTGACCGAGGACGCCGCATGAGACGACCCGAAAAAGCCTTTTTCCTTTTCCTCCTGCTCGCCGCCCCCGCCCTCCGCGCCCAGGACGTCGAGGAGGACTTCCAGGCCTTCCACCGCCGGTTCAGCGCGGCGGCGTACCACTATCCCCGGCACGGGGCGGCCCCTCTCGGTCTTGTGGGCTTCGAGGTCTACGCCGACGCGACCGTGGACCAGGACTTCGGGGACGAGCCGTATGTCGAGACGGTCCTGGGGGACGATCTGCTGGGGGACTTCCTCGTCGTCGGCCGGGTGGGCGTGCGCAAGGGGCTGCCGGGCGGCATCGACCTGGGCGTGGCCTACGGCCGGGCCCTGGACACGGACATCAAGCTCCTGTCGGCCGACCTCCAGTACGCGATTCTCAAAGGCGGCACCGTGTCCCCCGCCCTTTCGGTGCGGGTGACCGGCACCCGGACGCTGGATGCAGAGGACTACGAGCTGGATCAGTACGGAGCCGAGCTGCTCCTCAGCAAGGGGTTCACCGTGGTCACGCCCTACATCGGCGGGGGAGTCGTCTACAGCGAGGGGAGGTTCGAATCCTCGGGCAACGGAACCTTCGAGGACGAGGAGACCCGGGAAATCTTCTATGGTGGTGTGGTGATCAACCTCCTCCTCCCCAAGATCGTCGTCGAGGTGGAGAAGGGCGAGGTGGTCACCGGCGCGGTGAAGGTCGGGTTCGGGTTCTAGAAAGGGGAGGAATGGAGCTCATCGATCTGCGGTCCGACACCGTCACCAAGCCCGACGCGGAGATGCGCCGGGCCATGGCCGAGGCCGAGGTGGGGGACGACGTGTTCGGCGAGGACCCCACCGTCGCCCGGCTGGAGGAGGAGGCTGCGGCCGCGGTGGGGATGGAGGCCTCCCTCTTCGTCCCCTCCGGCACCATGGGCAACCAGATCGCCCTCCACCTCCACGGCCGGCCCGGCGGCGAGGTGATCTGCGCCGCCGGGAGCCACATCGTCAACTACGAGATGGGAGCGATGGCGGCCCTCTCGGGGCTCCTCCCCAGGATGATCCCCTCACCCGGCGGGCTCCTCGATCCCGCGGACGTCGAGGCCGCCATCGCGCCGGACGTCTCCTATCGCGCCCGCACCGTCCTGATCTCCGTCGAGAACACCCACAACATGGCCGGGGGCACGGTCTACGGCCGGCCGCACCTGGAGGCGATCCTGGAGGTAGCCCGCCGGCACCGGCTGCCGGTCCACTTCGACGGCGCCCGGGTCTTCAATGCCGCTGCGGCCCTGGGCACGACGGTCGCGACCCTCGCCGCAGGCTTCGACTCGCTGATGTTCTCCCTCTCCAATGGGCTCGGAGCGCCGGTGGGCTCGATGATCTGCGGCCGCCGGGACTTTGTCCAGGAAGCCCGGCGGGTGCGCAAGATGCTCGGCGGCGGCATGCGCCAGGTGGGCATCCTCGCCGCTGC
This sequence comes from Thermoanaerobaculia bacterium, assembly GCA_035633875.1. Lineage (GTDB taxonomy): Bacteria > Acidobacteriota > Thermoanaerobaculia > Multivoradales > UBA5704 > DATARR01. Next base: position 2,745 of record DASQEB010000135.1, on the reverse strand, counting down.
CGGTCTGCTCGCCCTCCGCAAGGGCCCCACCCGCCTCCCCGAGGATCACGACAACGCCGCCCGCCTCGCTCGTGCCTTCTCCGAGATGCCGGGGATCGAGATCGACCCCGCCACGGTGCGGACCAACATCGTCATCTTCCGCGTGACCCGGGAACCCGCCCTGGACTTCCTGGGGCGCTTGAGAGAGGCGGGGGTTCTGGGGGTGCCGGTCAGCCGTGACCAGGTCCGGCTGGTAACGCACCGGGATGTGTCGAGAGGGCAGGTTGACGAGGCGATCGGGCGGATTCGAAACCTCACCCCCTGACCCCCTCTCCCATCGCCCTCCCATCCCCCGGGAGAGGGGGGACCCATGCAGGCGGCTTTGCCGAAGTCAACTGTTGACCCCTTCTGGAGGAGTGGATGCTTCCTTTTCGAGCGGCCGGCTGGGAATCGTTCCCCCTCTCCAGGTGGGGGGGAGGGCGATGGGAGAGGGGGACAGGGGGTGAGGTTACGGCACCGTCGCCACCAGATCCACCTCCACCAGGGCCCCCTTGGGCAGCGCCGCCACCTGCACGGTCGAGCGGGCGGGGCGGTGGTCGCCCATGGCCTCGGCATAGAGAGTGTTGAGCTTGGGGAAGTCGGCAAGGTCCACCACGTAGACTGTGGCCTTGACCACGTCCCTGAACGTGCAGTTGGCGGAGGCCAGCACCTTGCGGAGATTCTTCAGAACCTGCTGGGCCTGGGCCTCGAAGCCGCCCTCTACCATCTCGCCGGTGGCGGGGTCGAGGGCGATCTGCCCGGACGTGTAGAGCCAGCCGTCCACCTCCAGGGCCTGGGAGTAGGGGCCGATGGCTTTGGGGGCGTCATCGGTGTGGTGAAAGCGCATGGTCGTCGTCCTTTGGGAATCCGGGGTTACGAGGGGGAGGGCGGAGCGGCCTCGGCGGTCTCCCCCTCCTCGTCGAGGACGCCGATGTAGGGGAGGTTGCGGTACCGCTCGTCGAAGTCCAGGCCATAGCCCACCACGAAGAGCTTCGGGATCGTAAAGCCGCGGTAGTCGATCGTGATCTCCACCTCCCGGGCCTCCGCCTTGTCCAGCAGGGCGCAAAGGCGGATGCTCCGGGCCCCCCGGTAGCGCAGCAGGTCGAGGATGGTCCGCAGGGTCCAGCCGGTGTCGACGATGTCCTCGATCAGCAGGACGTCCTTGCCGCGGATGGACATGTCCAGGTCCTTGCGGATGCGGACCTCGCCGCCGGTGGTGCTGGAGCCGTAGCTGGAGGTCTGGAAAAAGTCCATGGCCACCGGAATGGTGAAGCGCTTGAGCAGATCCACCATGAAGAAGACCGACCCCTTGAGCAGGCCGACGCAGACGAGCCGGTCGGAGTCCGCGTAGTCCCGCTCGATCTCGGCGGCCATCTCGGCCACCCTCGTCTCCACGTCCTCCCTGGGAATCAGGATGCGCACGGTCTGTTTCCCTCCGCCGTCTTTATGGAGTAATATTGCCAAAGCCTTATAAGGGTCCAAGATGACGACTGTCCAGGAGCTGAACCTCCTCCATCGGCGATATGCCGACGTGTCCCATCGCTTCCGGGCGGGCTGGGCCTTCCACCAGTTCCTCCAGAGCCTGGGCAAGACCCTCTTCCAGCGTGTGGAGGATCGGCACTCCGCCGAGTTCCAGGAGCTCTACACCGGGTTGAAGCAGATCTCGCAGAGCCTGAACGCGTCCGAAGGTGAGCGGGTCCGCGGCAGGATCGAAGCCATCGACCACCGCCTCACCGAGCTCATCGAAGCGCTCGACGCGGAGGATAACAAAGTCACTCCCGATTTGCTGCGGCAGTTCTTCCGCCGGGTGAAGAGCTACGACGAGAAGATCCTCACCCAGCTCGTGAAATTCCATTTCTACGCGCATCCCGCCGAAGCTCCCTGGCTGCCGGACCGGCTCGACAAGGTCGACTTCCTCCTCGCCCGGCTCTCCGAGGAGGTGGACGAGCGGAGCGGCGAGCTCGTGCTGCGCGACCACCGCCAGCTCCAGGAGATCTTCCAGGGGCTCTGGATGCTCTTGGGGGTCGCTCCGCCGCCGGACCAGATCGTGGAGGAGAGGGGGGCGGAGATCGAGCGCATCCGCCGCGGGATGACTGAGGTGGCGGACCTGGACACCCTGAACGAGTCCGGGCTGATCCGCCGCTACCGGGACCTCAAGCACAACCTGGGCGACTTCTACTTCCACCCCGAGCTCCTCCTCGAGCTCCAGCGGACGAACCTTGTTTTCAAGAGCCGCATCCAGAAGCTCTACCGCCAGGAGGAGCAGCGCATCGTCGCCGAGTACCAGCGCGTCTTCGAGCTCGAGCGGGAGGTGCCCTACAACACCGAGCTGGACCGGGAGCTCGCCGAGTTCCGCGAGGAGATCGAGCGCTTCGAAAAGCAGCTCCAGAAGGAGGAGTTCCGCCTGGGGGACATCGCCCAGATCCGCCAGCGGGTCCGCACGCTCCTGCCGCGCCTGAACGCCGTCCGCACCCCCACGAGCGAGCGGCCGAGCGTCCACCGGGCGGGGGTCGACACCGGCGAGTACATCCTCCACCAGGCTGCCGCGGCGGCCGAGGCGCCACTAAGAGGCCCCCACGAGGACCTTCTCGGGCGGCAGCTCCTGGCTGGTGTCGCGGAGCGCCTGGACCAGCCGCCGGAAGGGCTCGCCGAGGATCGGTTCCCGGTCGCCGAGCTTCAGGTCCGAGATGTCGGCGGTGGCGCTCAGGACGTGCTCGGCGGTGCCCA
>DASQEB010000134.1:0-3274 GCA_035633875.1 Thermoanaerobaculia bacterium | reverse complement strand
AGCACCAGCCGGCCCGCCTCGATGCTCGCCACGTCCAGGAGGTCGTGGATCAGGCGGCCCATCTGCTCCACCGCCCGCCGGATCCGTTCCAGGGGCCGGCGGGCGAGGGAGCCGGCGGGCGTGTCCTCCAGGAGCAGGGCGGCGTTCAGGGAGATCGGGTCGAGCAGGTTGCGGAGGTCGTGGGAGACCACCGCCAGGACCTGGTCGCGGGCTCGGACTGTCTGCCGGGTGGTGTGGTAGAGGTAGAGGTTGTCCACCGCCAGGGTCACCCGCCGCGCCAGCTCCCGGGCGAGCTCCACGTCCCACGGCCGGTGGCGCCGGCCGAACTCGGAGCGTACCAGGGTGATCGCCCCCCGGGTCTTGCCGCGGGCCACGAGCGGGGCGGACAGGATGGAGCTGGGGCCGAGCCGCTCGAGGAGCACGCGATGCTCCGAGCTCCGGGCGAGGCTCTGGTAGGCACTTCTCGTCATTTCCATGAGCTGGATTTCGCCAGAACGGATCGCCCGGATCACGGGGTGGTCCTTCTGCGTCTCCGGGTCGGGCGCAAAGCTCTGGGCCTCCCGCATCAGCTCCTCCCGGCCGGGATCGGCGTGGACGGCGGCCACCCGGCGCATGGTGCCGCGCTCGATCACGTCGACGAAGCAGAAGTCGGCGAGCACCGGCACCATGAGGCGGGCCACCCCCTGGAAGACCTCCTCCGGGTCGAGGGAGACCGCCAGGACCGAGTTCGCCTCCGCGAGCAGGCGCAGCGCCTCCTCGATCCGCTTGCGCTCCGTCACGTCCATGGAGACGCCGACCATGCGCACCGGCCGTCCCGACTCGTCGAGCAGGATCTGCCCCCTCCCTTCGATCCATCGCAGAGAGCCGTCCGGGCGGAGGATCCTGAACTCCGCGTGGTGGTCCCTGCGCCCCTCCAGGTCCGCCGTGATCCGGGCCATGACCGCTTCCCGGTCCTCGGAGTGGATGGCGCCCAGGAACTCGTCGAGCGTCCCGCCGAACCCCCCGGGAGGGAAGCCGAAGATCCGCTCCAGTCCCTCCGACCAGCGCAGGCGTCCGGCGAGGATGTCCCAGTCCCAGGTGCCCATCCGACCCGCCTGCAGGGCGATGCGCAGCCGTTCTTCGCTCTCCCGCAGGGCCGCCTCCGCCTGGGTCCGCTTGACGAACTGGCCGATCTCGCTGCCGATCGCCTCCATCATCCCGAGCAGGGGCTCGTCCGGCTCGGCCCGCCGCTGGGAGAAGAACTCCAGGACTCCGAGGACCTCGCGCTCGACGAGAACGGGAAAGGCGAGGGCGGTGCGCAGGCCCAGCACCGCCGACAGCTCCCGGCGGACCGTGTGGAGATCGGACGCCAGGTCCCGGACCCAGACCGGTCCCCCGGTCTGCCAGACCCGGCCCGGCAACCCCTTCCCGGGCGCGAAACGAGCCCGCGCCGTCACCTCCTCGAACGACCGCAGCTCGGACCGGGCGTACCAGACCTCCACGCAGAAGAGGTTGCCTTCTTCGGGATCGCGCTGCCAGAACGCACCGGCGTCCCAGCCGAGACTGCGGCCGATCGCCTCCAGGATGCCCGGCGTGGCCTCCTCGAGGCTCCGGGCTCGCGCAAGAGCATGGGTGACGCCGTGCTCGGCCGCCAGCCGGCGGGCGCCCGAGTCGCCTCTCTTCACCGTTTCGCCGCTCCGAAAGAAAGATCTGCCCGGGCCGGCGGTCTCCGGACAGGAGCGGACCGAGCACGCGAAGAGCTCATCGGCGACTCACATCGTAGGCGGCCTCAATGTAGATTATAGCCAAATTCAGCAAGACCTCCGGCCGAAGAGGATGTGGCGAGAGACGACAGGGCGTGTCGCTTGCGGAACCCGCGGAGGGGGCGCGTTCGACGGGGGCTATTTTCTCTTCTTCTTGATCTCCTGGACGAGGTCGCTCTTCTTCATCTTGCTCCGGCCCCGGATTCCCAAGTCCCGGGCGATGTTCTGGAGCTCGTCCACCTTGCGCTCTTCCAGGGCGGTGTTGGGGTTGCCCGTCCCCTGGGTCCGCTTGTTGGGGGTGCGCCCCTCCTCGCGCCGGTTCTTGTTCACCGTCCGGGCGGCGATCTCCTGCGCGCGGTCCTCCGATTTGCCGCGCTCGAGCGAGCTCTCCTTGATGTGCTCGTACATCCGTTCGTCCTTGGCGCTCCAGGAAGGCATGACGTTCTCCTTTCAGGCACCGCCGCTCGCCACGGGCACCTCCACAGGAACCTCGAAGAGGCGGAACGGCGGGCGGTCGGGGTAGGAATTGCGGAGGAGCGAGACGCTGACGTTGAAGACCGGCACGCCCGCCGACGTCTTCCCTTCCGGCTGGCCGCGGTGGGCGTGGCCGTGGAACACGGCGTGGACCGCGTAGCGGTTGATCGGCTCCTCCAGGCGGCTCGATCCGAGAAAGGGATAGATCTCCAGCGGTTCGCCCTCCACCGTCTCCTGGATCGGCGAGTAGTGGAGCACGGCCACGCGCGGCACCCGGCGCAGCCGGTTCAGGGCGGACTCCAGCTTCAGGGCCTCGTCCACGGCCTCGTGGACGAACGCCTTGATGCACTCCTCCCCCCAGGCCCCCAGGGCCCGCTTGCCGAACCCGCCGCAGAAGCCCTTGACCCCGGCGAACCCCACTCCCTGCACCTCCACGGCGTCGCCGTCCAGCACCTTCATGCCGCTCTCGCCGAGGACCTTCTTGATCTCCTCCTGTTTGCCACCCTCGAAGTCGTGGTTGCCGAGGACGGCGATCACCGGGATGCTCACCGCGGATTGGACCTCCCGCGCCAGGTCGTGCGCCTCTTCCGGCAAACCGTGGTCCGTCAGATCCCCGCAGAGCAGCAGCACGTCCGCTTCCCGCGCGGCCCGCAAGAGCAGGTCCCGCACCGAGGTGGGCTCCGGCGTCCGGGTGTAATGCAGGTCCGCCAGAGCGGCGATCTTCACTGTTCCGTTCGTTCGCACCATCGTTCCTCCCTCACGGGGTCCGGATCTGGCAAGAGGCGTGCCAGTACGGGGGGGAGTATCCCTGCCTCCTGCCCGCGAAGTGTCCTTCCATGCCGTTTGGCGGTTGAGACGCCTCTTCTGGCCGCATAGGGTGAGCTCTCAGCTCGTACCCTTGAGGGCTTCCGTCAAGAGGCAACTCCTCTGAGTGCGAGAAAATATGTCATACTTCGAGGATTCCCTGGACCGGCGGTAAGACTTCGCGGAGACAAATCGTTGTGTCACGAGAGAACCGTAAATCAGTTCATGGATGAGCTGGATCATGTCAGCGGATT
>DASQEB010000133.1:0-7053 GCA_035633875.1 Thermoanaerobaculia bacterium | reverse complement strand
GGGTTCCCCTCCGGGAAGGGTGTTGACGCCGGGGGCTTCGAGCTCGTGGAGGTCGCCCGAGAGGGCGCGGGAGCGCGGCCCCGGCGGGGGCGAGACGATCCGCGGGAGGAGGTCTCCGAAGGTCACATCTCGCGCCGGCCGGCGAGCGACCGGCCGAGGGTGACCTCGTCGGTGTACTCGATGTCGCCTCCCACCGGCATGCCGAAGGCGAGGCGGGTGACCCGGATTCCCCGCGGCTTGAGGATGCGGGCGAGGTAGAGGGCGGTCGCCTCCCCCTCGACGTTCGGGTTGGTGGCGAGGACGACCTCCTCGATCCCATCCAGGCGGTCGAGGAGGCCGGGGATGGCCAGGCGGTCCGGGCCGATGCCGCGGTGGGGCGACAGGGCTCCGAGGAGGACGTGGTAAAGGCCCTGGTACTCGCCCGTGCGCTCGATGGGCTCGATGTTGAACGGCTCCTCGACGACGCAGATCCGCACCCGCTCCCGCCGCTCGTCGGAGCAGTACCGGCACGGATCCACCGCCGTGATGGCATTGCACACCGAGCAGTGGAACAGCTTCTCCTTGACGTCGACGATGGCCTGGGCGAGCGCCTGGGCCTCGGGTGCCGGCACCTTCAGCAGGTGGTGAGCGAGGCGGGTCGCGGTCTTGGGGCCGATGCTCGGGAGCCGGGAGAGCTCGCCGATGAGCCGGGCCAGAGGGTCGGACATCGATCGGGGCTCAGAAGAGGCCCGGCAGGCTGGCCGCCATGGCCCCGACCTTCCCCTGCATGGTCTCCTCGAGCTTGCGGCCGGCTTCGTTGACGGCGGCGACGATGAGATCCTCCAGCATGGAGGGATCGTTGGGGTCCATAGCTTCCGGGTCGATCTTGCAGGAGACGAGCTGCCGATGGCCGGTCATCCTCACGGTCACCATCCCTCCGCCCACGCTCGCTTCCACCACGGTCTCGGCAAGCTCACGCTGGAGGCGCTCCTGCATCTCCTGGGCCTGCTTCATCAACTGGCGCATGCTGCTCATACGTTTCGGTCCTCCGTGAGACTCCTCTGTTCCTCGACGACCTCGCCTCCAAAGATCTGGAGGACGGTTTGGATCATGGGATGCTCGTCCGCGGCCGGCCCGCTCCCGGCGTGCGGCTCCGCGGCGTGCGAGCTCGGCTTGCCGGCGCCGGCCACGAGCTTCCAGGGGGTTGCGGCCCCCCGGACGGCCGCGAGCGACTCCTCCACCGCCTGCCGGTTCGCCTCCTGCCGCAGGCGCGACTCCAGAATCGTATCCTCGGGAGGGACGACGATGACCAGGGCGCCCTCTTCGAAGCGGATCTCCTCGGCCGATTCGAGATAGCCGGCGAGGTGGGGACGGCGCTTGCTGACCTCTTCGATGAAGGCGCGGACGGGATCGCGCGGCACGGAGGCTCCCACCGGCGGCGTCGGAGCCCGGAGAGCCGGGCCGCCAAGCGGGCGCGGGGCGGGCGCCTGCGCCACGGTGGGCGGTGGAGCCGCGGGGCGGGGCGCGGGGACCGGAGCCGGAGCGGACCGGGGGGGCGGCGCCGCGGCGGCCGGGCGGGAAGGAGCCTGGGCCCCGGGGGCCGGCAGGGCCGCGCCGCCGGCCAGGATCTCCTCGACCCGGACGAGCTTCGGCAGCTCCGCGGCGCGCAGCCAGGCGATCTCCACGGCCAGGGCGCCCGTCTCGCTCCGCCGCACGATGGGCTCGCTCGTCAGGAGCAGGCTCATCAACCGGAGCAGGTTCTCGTATCCCGCCTCGCGGGCCATGGCCGCGAGGGCCTGGGCCTCCTCCGCGGGCAGGTCCACGGCCCCGGGCTGGCCGCCCATGGCGAGGTGCAGGGCGTCCCGGCAGAAGGCGAGGAACTGGGCGTAGACGTGCCGCGGGTCCCAGCCCTCCTCCTCGACCCGGCGCACCGCTTCGGAGACCGCGACCCCGTCGCCGCGCAGGACCGCCGCGAGCACCTGATGGTAGAGGGCGGTATCGAGGCCGCCCAGGAGTCGGATGGCGTCCTCGTCGGAGATCGTCCCCGAGCCGAACGTGGCGAGCTGGTCGAGGATCGCCACCGAGTCCCGCACGCTCCCCTCGCCGGCCCGGGCGATCAGCCGCAGGGCCGTGTCGCTCGCCGTGATCGCCTCGGCGTCGCAGATCGTCCGCAGGTACGCGGCGAGGACAGCCGAGGGCACGCGCCGGAAGTGGAACTCCTGGCAGCGGGAGAGGATCGTCGCCGGCACGGCATCGATCTCGGTCGTGGCGAAGATGAAGACGAGGTGGGCCGGCGGCTCCTCGACGATCTTCAACAGCGCGTCGAACGCCTGGCGCGACAGGCGGTGGATCTCGTCGAGGACCACCACCTTGTAGCGGCTCCGGGCCGGACCGTACTTCAGGCTTTCGGTGAGCTCCCGGACCTGCTCCACCTTGGAATAGGTCGCGGCGTCCACCTCGATCACGTCGAGGTCCGATCCCCGGGTGATCTCGATGCAGGGGGTGCACTCGTTGCAGGGATCGGCCGCCGGGCCCCGCTCACAGTTGAGCGCCTTGGCGAGCACGCGGGCGGCGGTGGTCTTGCCGACGCCGCGGATGCCGGAGAAGAGGTAGGCCTGGGCGATCCGCCCCTCCTGAAGGGCGTTGCGCAAAGCCGTGACGATCGGCTCCTGGCCGACGAGGCTGGAGAAGTTCTGCGGGCGCCACTTGCGGGCGAGGACCTGATACGTCATGGCGATGTGACAGTGGTCGACGAAGGGTTCCGGTGTGACTGCGGCACTCGGCCGGCAACCTTATCGCTGCTCCCTTCCGGGCCTGACGAGGTTCGGTAGCGACCGATGCACAGGACCCGAACCCTTCGTGGGCCACTGACGTGGGCCTCATGCTACGACCTGAGGTGAGGGAAGTAAAGGCGCCTTCCGCAAGCGCCCCCCTGGCCGGGACTCTAGAAAACAGGCGGGGAGGGGGGTGGCATTCCAGCCAAGACCCTGTGGAGCGTTCGGACGCCTCCGCGGAACGCTCGGCGAGCTCCCCGGAACCGTCTGCGAGCTCTCCGGAACGCTCCAAAGCCGTGGCGGAAAGCTCCCACGTGGGACGTCGTCGTTCGGAGGACCCGTGGAGCGTTCCCGACAGCCCGCGGAGCGTTTCGCAGCGCCTGGCGGACGCTCCGGAGCGGACGCGGAGCGTTCCCGGGGCCTTGCGGATGGTCCGGGACGCCCGCCGAACGTTCCGGGACGCCTCGCGAGCCTTCCGGGAGAGCTCCGGAGCATTCCGCGGTGTTTTCGGAGCGCGCTTTGCCGGAACCGGGTTCTCGGGTACACTACGCGTCCCGTCCAGGCGGACGTCTGGGAGTTCCGCGCCATGGAGAGACCGGACGATCGGCTGTGGATGACGGAGGCGCTCGCGGAAGCGCGGCGCGCCGCCGCGCTCGGCGAGGTGCCCATCGGGGCCGTCGTCGTCCGGGAAGGGGAGGCGCTCGGGCGCGGTTATAACCGCCGGGAGATCGATAGGGACCCGCTGGCCCACGCCGAGATCCTCGCGATCCGGCAGGCGGCGGGCGCGATGGGCGGGTGGCGGCTCACCGGGTGCACGCTGTACGTGACCCTGGAGCCGTGCCCGATGTGCGCGGGGGCCCTGGTGGCGAGCCGCGTCGAGCGGCTGGTCTACGGGGCGGCCGATCCGAAGGCGGGCTACTGCGGCAGCCTCGGCAACATCGTCCAGGATCCGCGGCTCAACCACGGTCTGGAGGTGACGGCGGGGGTCCTGGAGAGCGAGAGCGCGGAGTTGCTGCGCGGTTTCTTCGCGTCGCTCCGGCGTAAGGCCTGAGCCGCGCCAAGGTTCTTTGGAAGAGATCAGGAGAGATGTCCGAGTGGCTTAAGGAGCACGCTTGGAAAGCGTGTGTAGGGGAAACCCTACCGTGGGTTCGAATCCCACTCTCTCCGCCACATTCCGAGTGATCACGGAGAGGTGCCAGAGCGGTCGAATGGGGCGGTCTCGAAAACCGTTGACCGGGCAACCGGTCCGTGGGTTCGAATCCCACCCTCTCCGCCATCGACGTGCCTGTGCTCCGGCCTCCTTGACGGCCGGGCTCCAGGTGAAATACTTTACGGGTTTCGTTCGAAGGAGCGGGGCGGGTTCCACCAGCCGGCGGTCTCGCAACACTTTGCATCCACATCATCGTCTTGCACGGAAGATACGCTCATGAAGAGGACTTTCCAGCCCAACAACCGTCGCCGCAAGCGGACCCACGGTTTCCTGGTTCGGATGCGCACCCGCCACGGCCGTGCGGTTCTGGCGCGCCGCCGCCGCAAGGGACGCCACCGCCTGAGCGTCTGATGACCGGCTCCCGGGTCCCGCCGGACGAGGCTCGCGGCGGGAACCGTGAGCGCCTGCTGGCGCGAGAAAGGCTGCGGCGGCGGGCGGACTATCTCAGGAGCTACCGGACGGGTCGCCGACGCCATGGGGTCTTCGCGATCCTCTACTTCGTTCCGAACCAGCTCGGGCACCCGCGCATCGGGATCACCGCCAGCCGCAAGGTCGGCAAGGCGGTGGCTCGCCAGAAGCTCAAGCGCAGGATCAGAGAGATCTACCGGCGATGGAAGGATCGAGGCAAGCTCCCGGCCCTGGACCTGGTGATCCATCTGAAGCCGGAAGCCCGGGGCGCGGACTTTCAGACGTTCCAGGCGGACCTTCTGCGCCTGCTCTCCGATCTTCTGCGCCGCAGGGAGCGGGCGGGATGACCCGCCTCGCCGTCTGGCTGCTCGGCGTCTACAAACGCCGGATTTCGCCGCTGCTCCCGCGAGCCTGCCGATTCTCTCCCACCTGCTCGGAGTACGCCCGTCTCGCCTATCTGAAGCACGGCTTCTGGCACGGCAGCGCTCTCACGGCGGCCCGCCTCCTGCGCTGCAACCCCTTCCACCCCGGAGGGATCGATCTGCCCTAGCGGCAGCGACCCCTTAAACGAACGCAAAAAGATAGAAGAAAGAGGACCCAAGCTCCGTGGACAATCGCCGTCTGTTTCTCGCCTTCCTCCTCTCCATGGTGGTGATCTTCGCCTGGTACACCCTGTTCCCGCCGAAGCCCGCCCCGCGGCCTCCGGTGGAGCCGGACGCCCGGCAGGAAGCGCCGGTGGCGCCCGCGCCTTCCGGGGAGACCGGTGCGCCCGCCCGCCCGGCGGAACCGCGGCCGGGCACGGCCACGCCGCCCGCGCAGCGGATCGAGGCGGTCCAGGAGGAGCGCGTCACCCTGGAAGGCGAAGGTCTCCGCGCCGTGCTCACCAACCGGGGGGCGCAGCTCACGTCGCTGGAGGTGCCCGCCCGGTCGGCTGAAGGCGCCGGCACCCTGGAGCTGGTGCGGGCCCGCCAGGAGGGACCGTTTCCGTTCGGGCTGACGATCGGGGACCTCCAGCCTCACCCGTTGAACCAGGCGCTGTTCACGGTCGAGAAAGGCGCCGGCGGCCGCTCCGCGGTGTTCGTCTACAGCGGCCCGGCGGGCCGGGCGGAGAAGCGGTTCCGGATCGAGCAGGGTCTGCTGGAGGTCGAGGTCCGCGTCTTCGGCCAGGACCGGTGGGGCCTGCTGATCGGCCCGGGCGTGCGGAACCCGACGGCCGAGGAGCTCGAGAGCCAGTTCGCGCGGCGCTCCGGGGTATACCTCGGAGGCGGCGAGGTGCAGCGGGTGGACGCCCAGGGCGCGGAGGAGACCGTCGAGATCCCCGGCCGCGGGCTCTCCTGGGTGGGTCTCGAGGACAACTACTTCCTTTCGGCCGTGATCCCGCGGGCCGGCCTCGACGGGGCGGTGCTGCGGCCGGTCCTGGTCGAGGGCGCGGGGGACCGGGACGCGCGCTTCCTCCCCCTTCCTCCCGAGGACCGGATGACCGACGCGCAGAAGGACATGAGCCGCGAGCTCGCGCTGACGCTGGAGCCGGAGTCGGACCGCCTCTCCTTCCTCTCCTACTGGGGCTCCAAGGAGTTCTACCGGCTCGCCGCGCTCCCCTACGGCCTGGAGCGGACCGTCGACTTCGGGTTCTTCGGCTTCCTCGCGCGCCCACTCCTCGCCGGGCTCCACTGGATCTACGACAACATGGTGGCCAACTACGGCTGGGCCATCGTCCTGATGACGGTGCTCATCCGCATCCTCCTCCTGCCGCTGACCCACCACAGCACGAAGTCGATGAAGAAGATGCAGGATCTGAACCCGAAGATCCAGGCCATCCGGGAGCGGTACCGGACGAAGCTCCGCGACAAGCAGGGGAAGCCCAATCTCGAGATGCAGCGCAAGATGAACGAGGAGGTCATGGGGCTCTACAAAGAGCACGGGGTGAATCCGGCGGGGGGGTGCCTGCCGATCCTCCTCCAGATGCCCATCCTCTTCGCATTCTACGGTCTGCTGAGCACGGCCGCCGAGCTGCGAGGTGCACCCTGGACGCTGTGGATCCGGGACCTTTCGGTGCACGACCCCTACTACGTGCTGCCGATCGTGATGGGCGCGACCCAGTTCCTGCAGGTGCGCCTGGCGCCGCAGGCGGGAGATCCCATGCAGCGGCGGATCTTCCAGCTCATGCCGATCTTCATGACCTTCCTGTTCCTGGGGTTCCCCAGCGGCCTGGTGCTCTACTGGCTCACGAGCAACGTCTTGACCATCGCGCAGCAGTGGGTCTACAACCGTCTATGGCCGAAGACATGAGGCCGGAGGCACCCATCCCTCGAGAGCTGACAATGGACATGAATGAATCCAAGAGACGGTTCTTCTCCGGTGACAGCCTCCAGCAGGCGCTGGTCCAGGCGGCCAACTACTTCAACCTCGATCCGCAGGAGATCGCGTACCGCAGCATCGAAAAGAAGCACGGGTTCCTGAAGGTCCGCCGCAAGGTGGTGATCGAGGTGGACCCGGACGCTCCCCGCCGGGAGACCCCGGCGAGCCTGCCGCCGGCCGCGCGCACCGCACCTCCGCCTCCACCGGCGGAGATGCTCTCGCGAGAGCCGTCCGGTCCGGTGGATGCGGAACCGTCCGCGGCGTCGCCCTCCCCGCCGCCGCGGCGTGCGCCAGAGCCGGAGCGGGAACGCCGCCCTCCGCGCC
>DASQEB010000132.1:0-13472 GCA_035633875.1 Thermoanaerobaculia bacterium | reverse complement strand
CTCGCCGCCGCGCGCGCCCGGCCCCGCTCGGCGCGCACCTGGACCTCGAGGGGGACCGGAGGCGGCGCACCGGTCTCGCCCTCGGCCAGGCGCCGGGCCAGGGAGGCTACCGTGGGATGGCGGAAGAGGTCCACGATGGGGATCTCCCGGCCGAGCCGCTCGCGCAGGAGGACGTGGACCCGGGCGAGGACCAGGGAGTGCCCGCCCAGGTCGAAATAGTTGTCGTGGATCCCCAACCGCTCCACCCCCAGCGCCTCGCTCCAGAGCGCGGCCACGGCCCTCTCCCTCTCGTCCCGGGGCGGCACGTGGCCGGCCCTGGAGGTCTCACCCGTCGGTGGCGGCAGGGCCTTGCGGTCCACCTTGCCGTGGACGTTCAGGGGGAGCTCCTCCAGGAAGACCAACTCGGAGGGGACCAGGGGCTCGGGGAGGGACGCAGCGAGGAACGCCCGGACCTCGGCGGGGGACGGAGCCGGCGGGCGCGGCACCACGTACCCCACCAGCCGCTTGTCCTGGCCCTCCCCCCAGACGGTCACCGCCGCCCCGGCTACCCCGGGATGGCGCGCCAGGGCCGCCTGCCCCTCCCCCGGCTCCACCCGGTAGCCGCGCACCTTGACCTGGGAGTCCACCCGGCCCGCGAACTCCAGGGCGCCGTCCGGCAGCCAGCGAGCGAGGTCGCCCGTCCGGTACAGCCGGGCGCCCGGCTCGGAGGAGAAGGGATGGGGCACGAAACGCTCCGCCGTGCGGTCTGGCAGACCCGCATAGCCCCGGGCGAGGAAGCTTCCGCCGATGCAGACCTCCCCCGGAACGCCCGGCGGAACCGGTTCGCCGTTCCGCCCGAGGAGCCAGATCCCGACGCCGGTCAGCGGGCGGCCGAGAGGTGCCTCCCCCCGGCCGGAGCTCTCCGGAGCGGTCACGTCCGTCGCCGTGACGATGATCGTCGCCTCCGTGGGGCCGTAGGTGTTGAGGAGCCGCGGGCCCGCGGGGAAGCGCTGTTGCCAGGCGGCCAGCCGCTCGGGCAGGAGCCGCTCGCCCCCCAGGATCACCAGGCGCAGCTCCGGAGGGAGGGCCAGATCCTCCCCCTCCAACCGCGCCGCGATCTCGTGCCAGAGCGCGGTGGGCAGGCTCATCACCGTGATCTCCCGCTCCCGGCAGCCCTGGAGGAAGGCCGCGGCGGAGGCGAGCATGGCATCGTCCCGCATCACCAGCTCCGCCCCGCCGGCGAGGCACGGGACGATCTCGTCGAGGCTCAGGTCGAATCCGAGGGCGGCGTTCTGGAGGATGCGGTCACCGGGGCCGATGCCGTAGAGGCCCGCAACGGCCGCGGCGTAGGCCGCCAGGGCTCCATGGGAGACCACGACGCCCTTGGGCCGGCCCGTGGAGCCGGAGGTGTAGAGGAGGTAGGCTGCATTCTCCAGGAGGAGAGGCGCGGGCGGAGCGTCCCCCGGCGAAACATCTTCCAGGAAAAGAACGGCCGGAGCCCCCACGGGAGGGGCCGGTCCCCGCCGCGAAGCCAGCACTGCCGCGGCTCCGGAGTCCTCGACCATCCAGGCCAGGCGCTCTTCCGGGTGTGTGGGGTCCAGGGGGACGTAGACGCCCCCGGCCTTCCAGATCCCGAGCAACGCCACGATCAGCTCGGGCGATCGGTCCAGGCAGACGGCCACCCGGACCTCCGGCCCCACGCCCAGAGCGCGGAGCCGCCCGGCGAGCCCGCCGGCCTGGAGGTCCAGCTCGGCATAGGAGAGGGTTCGGCCGCCGGCGGTCACCGCGGGACGGTCCTCGGCCCGGACGAGCCGCGGGACCAGGGGGGCCGGGGGCGCGGGCGCTCCGGACAGCGCGACCAGGAGCTGGTGGCGCTCGGCGGCGGACAGGACCGGCAGCTCGGAGACGCGCCGCTCCGGGTCGCGGGAGGCCGCCTCCGTCAGGCGCAGGAAGGCCGCCAGCAGGCGCGCGGCCGTGGCGGGGTCGAAGAGGAGGCGGTTGTACTCCAGCAGGCCCGCGACCCGGCCCCGCCGGTCCTCGAGGTACAGGGCAAGGTCGTACCTGGCCGTGCCGCTCTCCATGGCCAGCTCCTCCAGCCGCAGCCCGGACAGCTCCAGGGGCGGGCGGTCCGAGGCGTCCAGGGTGAGCACCGCCTGGTAGAGCGGCGTGTGGCTCAGGTCGCGCTCCGGCCGCAGCTCCCTCACCAGCCGCTCGAAGGGAACCTCCCGGTGGGCCCAGGCCGAGAGCGTGGTTTCGCGGGCCCGGGCCACGACGTCCGCGAACGCCGGGTCCCCCGCCAGATCGAGACGCAGCGCCAGGTTTCCGGCGAAGAGGCCGATCAGCGGCTCGAGCTCGGGCCGGTCGCGGCCGGCCACGGCCGTGCCCACCACCAGGTCGGTCTCCGCTGTGAAGCGGGCGAGGAGGGCGGCCCAGACGGCGAGGAGCGTCATGAAGGGCGTGGCCTCCAGCCGGCGGCCGAGATCGCGCACCGCCCGCACGGTCTCCGGCCGCAGCTCCAGCCGGACGCTGCCGCCCCGGAACGTCTGGAGGGGTGGACGCGGGCGGTCCAGGGGGAGGGGAAGCACCGGCGGCGCCCCGGCCAGCCGCTCCCGCCACCACGCGAGGGAGCCCGCCAGGTCGCCCCCCTCCAGGCACCGCCGTTGCCACACGGCGAAGTCGGCGTACTGCACCGGGAGAGCGGGAAGCGGCTCACCGCCGTACAGGGCCGCCAGCTCGCGGAGGAAGATCCCCTGGGACCAGCCGTCGAAAGCGATGTGATGGACCGTGATCAGGAGGACGTGCTCTTCGTCATCGAGCCGCAGGAGGGAGGCCCGCAGCGGCGGTCCCGTCTCCAGATCGAACGGCCGCAGACCCTCAGCCGCGGCCAGCCGGAGCGCCTCGGCACCGGCCGCCTGCCCGGGCAGACCCGAGAGGTCCACCTGCGGCAGGCCCAGTCCGAGCCGCGGTGCTGCCACCTGGACGGGCGTCCCCTGGGGAGCGGGGAACCCGGTCCGCAGCACCTCGTGCCGGGCGGCGATCCCGTCCAGGGCGGCGCGCAGTCTCTCCGGCTCCAGGAGACCGTCGAGGCGGACCGCCGCCGGCATGTTGTAGACCGGGCTTCCCGGGTCGAGCCGGTCCAGGAACCAGAGGCGCTCCTGGCCGAAGGAGAGGGGAAGCCCGCCTTCCCGGGGTACGGGGACGAGGGGCGGCTCCGTAACGCGCCCCCCTTCGGCCCTGGCGACCTCCACCCGGTTGGCCAGACCCGCGAGGGTCCGTGCTTCGAAAAGAGTGCGCAGCGGCAGCTCCACCCCCAGGGCCGCCCGCAGCCGGGAGACGACCCGGGCAGCAAGGAGGGAATGGCCGCCCAGGGCGAAGAAATCGTCGTGGAGATCCGGCCGCTCCAACTCCAGGAGGTCCTCCCAGATCCCCGCCAGGAGCTGCTCCAGAGGGCTGCGCGGCGCGACACCGCCCGGGCCGGTGAGCCGGCGCTCCGGCGTCCTCGCGACGATCCCGGATCGGCCGAGGACCGGCAGCTCGGAGAACCGCAGCCCCGGATCGGCCGCAACGCCGGCGAGGAGATTCGCAAGGTCCTCCAGCAGGCGCGCGGCCGTGGCCCGGTCCCAGAGACCGATGGCGTATTCGAGCTCCAGCTCGATCCCTTCCGCTCGCTCCAGGGCATAAAGGGTGAGGGCGAGCTTCGCCGTGCCCGTGGGGACCGACCGCGGTTCTATCGCGAGGCCGGCGGAGTGGAATGGTGCGGGAGGGCGGTGGAGCACGAACATCACCTGAAACAGCGGGTTCGCTCCCGGATCGCGCTCGGGCCGCAGATGCTCCACCAGCAGCTCGAAGGGGAGGTCGGCCCGTTCGTGGGCGGCGATCGTCCCCTCCCGGACTCTCCCGAGCAGCTCGCGGAAGGAGGGATCCCCGGCGAGGTCCGCCCGCAGCACCAGCGTGTTCAGCAGCGGGCCGACCACACCCTCCAGAGCCCGATGCCCACGGACGGCAAAGGGAGAGCCCACGGCGAAGTCGACCGCGCCGAAGAGCCGGGAGAGAAACGCCTGGAACCCGGCGTGGTTGACCATGAAGAGCGTTGCGCCTGTTTGCCGGGCCAGAGCGGACAGGAGCTCCGCCGTCTCCGCCGGGAGAGGGGCGGACACGGCGCCTCCCCGATCCCCGGACGAGGCCGGCAGGTCGAGCGGCGACAGACCGGACAGCCGTTCCTCCCACCAGGCCAGCCGCGCTTCCAGGGCCTCTCCCCGCAGACGCTCCCGCTCCCAGAGGGCCACGTCGGCGATCTGGAGAGGGGGCGGCGTCAGCGGACCCCGGGACAGGGAGTCCCCGAGATCCCGGGCGAGGATCTCGAGCGAAGCTTCGTCCACGGCGACGTGATGGAAGGCGAGGAGCAGGCGGTGCTCGTCCTCCGTTAGCCGCAGGAGAGCCGCCCGCGCGGGAGGCGCCGTGGCAAGGTCGAACGGCCGGCGGGCCGCCTCCCGCGCGAGGCGCTCCGCCTCGGCCTCCCGGAGCTCCGCGGGGAGGAGCTCCAGGCTGACCACAGGCATGTCCAGCCGCGCAGCCGGGTCTACGACCTGGACGGGCCCGCCCTCCCCCTCGGGGAATCGCGTCCGGAGGACCTCGTGGCACCGCGCCAGATCCCGGACCGCGCCTGCCAGAGCCGGGACCTTCAAGGGGCCGGCGAGCCGGACCTCTCCGGCCACGTTGTAGGCGGGCGAGCCCGGGTCCAGGCGGTGGAGGAGCCACATCCGCTCCTGGGCGAAGGAGAGAGGGAACGGCGAGCCGTCCCTGGGCCGCAGGCCGGGCGGCGGGAGGCTCCACACTGGGGCCTCCGCCGCCACGCGGGCGAGGCCAGCCACCGTGGGGGCCCGGAACACGGCCGCGAGCGGCAGGTCCACCCCCAGCCGCTCCCGCACCCGCGACTGCACGCGCACGGCGAGCAGCGAATGACCTCCCAGGTGGAAGAAGTCGTCGTGGACGCCGACCTGGTCGATCCCCAGGACCTCCCCCCAGACCGCCGCCACCGCCGCCTCCAAGGGGCTGCGCGGCGGCTCATGTGCGGGCCGCACGGCCGGCCCAGGCGCCAGGCTCGCCAGGGCATTGCGATCCACCTTGCCGTTGGGGGTCAGCGGCAGGACCTTCAGGACGACGAAGCCCGAAGGGACCATGTGCTCCGGCAGGCGCTCCGCCAGGAACTGACGGAGGTCCGCGGCCGGAGGTGGCGCGACATACGCCACCAGCCGCCTCTCCCCACCCTCTCCCAGCGCCAGGACCACCGCCTGCTCCACGTCCGGATGGCGCAGGAGCGCCGCCTCGACCTCCCCCGGTTCGATCCGGAAGCCCCGGATCTTCACCTGATGGTCGAGACGCCCCAGGAAGACCAGCTCCCCGTCCGCCCTGTATCGCACCCGGTCCCCGGTGCGGTAGAGGCGGGCCCCCGGCCCGTCGCCGGCGAAAGGGCTGGGGACGAAGCGCTCCGCGGTCAGGTCCGGCCGCCCGAGGTAGCCCCGGGCCAGACCCGCCCCGCCCAGGAAGAGCTCGCCGGCCACGCCGGGCGGCACCGGCCGCAGGGCGGCGTCGAGCACCCGGGCCCGGGTCCCGGCCACAGGCCGGCCGATGGGCGGCTCCCCCTCTCCGTCTCGCTCCTGGTCGGCGACCGTCGAGTAGGTCGTGTCCTCCGACGGCCCATAAAGGTTGACCACCCGGCCGACACCCGCGGCGAACAGGGCCCGCACCAGGTCCCGCCGGAGCGGCTCGCCCGCGAGATTCACCGTCTCCACCGACGCCGGCAGCCTCCCCGCCCGCAGCAGCTCGGCCAAGGCCGAGGGCACGGTGTTGACCAGCCGGACGCCGGCGGATGCCGGGATCTCCGGCAGGTCGAGGATGCTCCCGGCCAGGACCACGCGTCCCCCCCAGCAGAGCGGCACCAGGAGCTCGAAGACCGAGAGATCGAACCCGATCGAGGTGGCGGCAAGCACCCCGTCCAGCTCGCGGGCCGAGAAGGCATCCCGAGCCCATCGGGCCAGCGCCGCCGCACTCCGGTGCGGGATGGCGACCGCCTTTGGTTGGCCCGTGGAGCCTGAGGTATAGATGAGGTAGGCGAGGTTCTCCGGCAACGGGCGCCCCGGGAAGGGGACGGGGCCGCCACGGACGGTGATCTCGTCGAGGCGCATCCGCGGCAGGTCAGCCCGGAGCCGCTCCCCGGCCGTCCCGTCCGTCAGCAGCAACGCCGCTCCCGAGTCCTCCACGAGATAGGCCAGCCGCTCCTCCGGATACGCCGGATCGAGAGGCACGTAGGTCCCGCCCGCCTCCAGGACGGCCAGCAGACCGGCCACCATCCCTGTCGACCGGCCGGCGCAGACCCCCACCCGCACCTCCGGGCCCACTCCCAGCCCGCGCAGGTGGTCCGCCAGTTGGGAGGCCCGGTTCCAAAGCTCCCGGTAGGTCAGCCGCTCCTCTCCATGGACCAGGGCTGCGTTGTCCGGCGTGCGCGCCGCCTGCTCCGCGATCAACTCGTGCAGGCAGTGACCGTCCTGCTCCAGAGGCGGTCCCGCGCTCCAGGCGCCGATCTGGACACGCTCGGCCTCCGAGAGGATCTCGACCGCCGCGGCCGGCCTCCCGGGCTCAGCCGCCGCCTTCCGCAGGAACCTGCCGAGGTGGCCGACGAGACGGTCGGCGGTGACCGCATCGAAGAGATCGGCGTCGAGCTGAAGGGAGAGCTCGAGCCCTTCGTCCTCGACCTCCGCCGCCATCAGCATGCAGTCGAGCTGGGTCCTGATCTCCGGCAGGGCCTCCGCCTCGAGGGCCAGGCCGCCGAAGTCCGCCCGCGCTCCGTCCTTCCCCAGGGCAAAGGGGGCGAGGGCGCGCTCCTCCGGGCTCCGCCCGGGCTGGAGCACGAGCATCGCCCGGACGAGCGAGCGGCCGGCGTCCCGATCCAGGCGCAGCTCCCGGGCCAGCCGAGGGAAGGGGTAGTCGCCGTGCGCGAAGGCCTCGACCGCCACGGCCCCCGCCCGCGCCGCCAGCTCGACAAAGGAAAGCTCGCCCGCAAGATCAAGGCGCAAGGGCACCGGGTTCACGAAGTAGCCGACCTCGTTGTCGAGACCCGCCGCACGGCTCGCCGCAGGGGCGCCCACGAGCATCTCGCCTTGGCCGGTCCAGCGCTGGAGGACCGTCTGGAAACCGGCGAGCAGAGCTGCGTAGAGCGTCACGCCACGGGACCGCGCCACCGAACGGAGGCCCGCCGCCGCGCCGGGGAGGCGAAGGGTGCGGACGACCCCGCGCCAGCTCCGGGTTACAGGCGGGGGGCGATCCCCCGGCAGGTCGAGGGCGGGTAGGTCCCCCGCCAGACGCTCATGCCACCAGGAGCGGAGCCGCTCGCCTTCTTCGCCGGCGAGCTCCTCCTCCCGGCGGCGCAGCCACGCCGTGTACCCCACGCCCGGGGGTGACAGGCGCGCCGGAGCCCCACCGCGCTCCTGGCGGTAGAGCGCCGCGAGGTCGCGCAGCAGCACTGCGACGGACGCGAAGTCTACGATCAGATGGTGGACCGCCATCAGGAGAGCAGCCCCGCCCTCGGGAAGACTCCAGACCCGGACGCGCAGCAGCGGTCCCCGCTCCAGATCGAAGGGGAGGTACGCGTCCTCCAGGCTCCCCTCCCGCAGGTCGGGCTCCAGGAATGGGTGGATCCGCCGCACCGGCTCGCCTCCCCGGGCCTCGAAGGTCGTGCGGAGCGCGGAGTGGCGTTCCGCGAGGAGGGTGAGGGCGCGGCGCAGGGCCTCCAGATCGATCCCCTGAGGGACCCGCGCCGCTCCCGCCAGGTTGCAGGCGGCCGCCGCGGGATTCAGGCGGTCCAGGAACCAGAGGGCCCGCTGCCCTTCGGAGAGCGGGTGCTCGCCCGGAGCGTCGAGACCCGCAGGCAGAGAGATCAAGGCTTTCGAGGGAGTCGCCGCCCGCACCTCCGCCTCCAGGCCGCGCAGGCTGATCCCCTCCAGCAGCGCCGGCAGGGGGACCGCAACCCCGAGCCGATCCTCGACAGCGCTCCGTAGCTCGGCGGCGGCCAGGGAATCCAGGCCCAAGGCGGTCAGAGGGACGTCCGGATCGATCCCGGCGGTTTCCCGGCGCAGGGCGCGACCCGCCTCCGCGCGGAGGGCCGCCCCGAGATCCTCTCCCCTTCCCTCCGCCGGGAGCTCCGGAACCGCCCTGGATCGGGCCACCACCGCCAGCTCCCCGGCCAACCAAGCCGCCCGGCAGGCGGCGCGGCGGATCTTTCCGCTGGACGTCTTGAGGATCGTGCCGGCGCGCAGCAGCACGACCTCCTCGACCGTGATCTCGTGCTCCTCCGCCACAGCGCGGCGGACCGCCTCGGCGATCCCGGCGGGATCGGCGGCGGAGCGCTCCACCTCGCAGAGGAGGACGAGGCGCTCCTCCCCCTCACGGTCCACGGAGAAAGCTGCGGCGCAGCCTGGCCGCAGCGCCGGGTGGCTCGCCTCGGCGGTCCACTCCAGGTCCTGCGGGTAGTGGTTGCGCCCGCGGAGGATAATCAGGTCCTTGAGCCGACCGGTGACGAAGAGCTCCCCGTCCGCGAGGAACCCAAGGTCCCCAGTGCGCAGGAACGGTCCCTCGCCCGAGGCGAGCCGGGCCCCGAAGGTGCGCGCCGTCTCCTCGGGCCGGCCCCAGTAGCCGGCGGCAACGCTCGGCCCAGCCACCCAGATCTCCCCCACCGCGCCGGGCGGGCAGGGCGTGCAGGCCTCGGGCTCCACGACCACCACGGTCTGCCCCGCTGCCGCCCGGCCGCAGCTCACCGCGTCCCCGCTTTCGGGAGCGGCCGCGAGCGCGCCGCCGGACACGAGGAGCGTGGCCTCGGCCAGACCGTAGCAAGGGAAGAACGCCTCGCGCCGGAACCCGCAGGAGGCGAAGGCCGCAGCGAAGCGCTCTATCGTCTCTGCCCGCACCGGCTCCGCGCCGTTGAACGCCACGGTCCAGCTTGAGAGGTCCAGCCCCGCCTTCTCCGCCTCCCCCACCTTGCGGACGCAGAGGTCATAGGCGAAATTCGGCCCGCCGCTCGTCGTCGACCTGTAGCGGAAGATCGTCTCCAGCCAGAGGGCGGGGCGCTGCAGGAACGACAGCGGCGCCAGGAGGACCGCCCGGGCTCCCGTATAGAGAGGCTGGAGCACGTTCCCGATCAGCCCCATGTCGTGGTAGAGAGGGAGCCAGCCCACGACCACCGAAGACACCGACATGCCGAATGAATCGCGGATGGCCTCCTCGTTGTGGAGGAGGTTCCCGTGCGTGACCACGACCCCCTTGGGGTCGGCCGTGGAGCCGGAGGTGTACTGGAGAAAGGCCGGATCGTCCGGAGCCGGCGAGGTCTCGCGCCAAGCGTGGGCGAGCTCCGGCGGGAGGGCATCCGTGGCGATCCAGAGAGCCCTCCCAAGCTCCGGAACCTTCGCAACCAGCGCCTCGGGATCGGAGGCGAGGGAGGACGGCGCCAGGACCACCCGCGCCCCGGCGTCGGCCGCGATGGCTCGCAGGCGCGCCGGCGGGCGGTTGCGCCCTGGAGGGTAGGCGGGAACCGCCACGGTCCCGGCTTGGAGGCAACCCAGAAAGGAGGCGACGAACCCGAGACCGGGAGGATGGAGAAGGAGCGCCCGCTCGCCCGCCGCGCCGGCCTGCTGCAGAGCCGCCGCCACTGTCCTGGCTCGGAAGTCCAGCTCGCCCCGCGTGAGCGTCTCGACCTCGGCGCCGCTCCCGTCGAGGAACGAGAAGCCCAGCCGTTCGGGGTGTTCCGCGGCGCGCTGGCGCAGGACCTCGGTCAGCAGGCAGTTGCGGGCTGCGATGGAGGACGGGATCGGCATCGGGTCTCTCGCCAACTCCTCCCGGACAGAGCACGGCCTGGCACACCCCGGGGGGTGGCTAAAGATACCCCTCTGCGCATCCAAGTCAAGACTGGAAGGGCATCACCCGAACCCCGGCAGCCCCGGGCCGAGCACGTCCCGGGGCTCGATCCCCCTGGCCTGGACGAGCACGCGGATCTCCTCGCCCATCCCTTCGCCGTCGAGGAGGGCCATCGCCTGGTGGCGGGTCGCGAGGTCCGCCCCCTGGAGCTCCTCGAAGAGGCCGGCGGCGGTGAGCCAGAACGCCTGCCGTGTGAAGCCCACGGTCGTGAGCCCCTCCTCCTCCCCGCTGCGGATCAGCGTGGTGAAATCCACATGGGCCGTGAGGTCCTGCTCTCCCACGAGGACGAAGGGATTGCGATGGACCCGCTGCCGGGTGTAGCAGGCGAGGGTGCCATGGAACCGGACGCGGGGGTCTAGCAGCCGCTCCCGGTCGTAGCCGTAATCGCAGGTGACGAGGAGCCCCCGCCCGAGCCGCCGGGCGAGCTCCCGGTAGAGAGGCCCCCAGCCGGGCGCCACGTCCGCCACCTGCCCGGGGGCGAGGGCCGCCCCTCCGAGGAGCGCGGGGAGAGCCGGGTCGGAGACCTCCCTCTCTCTCCAGGAAAATTCGCCGTCATCCCCCACGTCCACCCACAGCTCCCCGACCGACCCATCCGGACGGCCGATCAGCCGGTGGACGGGCAGGGCATCGAAGAGCTCGTACGAAAAGATGAGGCCATGGACCTCCCCCACCTCGGCGAGATTCCCGGCCCGCTCCACCCCCTCGGGTACGGCCCGGGCGACACGGTCCCAGGCCCGGACCCGGCGCGGCCCCC
Organism: Thermoanaerobaculia bacterium; assembly: GCA_035633875.1. GTDB lineage: Bacteria > Acidobacteriota > Thermoanaerobaculia > Multivoradales > UBA5704 > DATARR01. Next base: position 2,776 of record DASQEB010000132.1, on the reverse strand, counting down.
ATTCCGTATCGATCGGAGAGGAGAGCACGTTGCGGAGGTGGGCTCCGGTCCCGTACCCCGCCTCGAAGAGCTCCGCCCTCCCTCCCAGCGCCCGGTCGAGCCGGGAGAGAACCCGGGCCGTCACCCGCCCGAAGAGCGGGGAAAGGGATGCTCCCGTGACGTAGTCCCCCTCCTCGCCGATGGGAACCTCCTCCCGGCTGTAGTAGCCTCCCTCCCCGTAGAGGGCCTCCGCCCTGAAACAGGCGAACGGAAGGGGGCCTTCGGAGAGGATACGGTCGCGGAGGGGGGAGGCGGCGGGCAGGAGGTTGCTGGGACGGCTCTCGCGATCCTATCCGACAACCAGAGAAAGGATGGACTCCCCTTGCAGAGACCCGGCGATCAGGATTTCCAATTCATGACCCTCGCTCTCGAGCAGGCGGAGAAGTCCTATCGGGAGGGCGGCCTCCCCATCGGCGCCGTCCTGGTCGAGGACGGTCGCGTCGTGGCGAGCGGCCACAACAGGAGGGTCCAGGACGGGGACCCGATCGCTCACGGCGAGATGGACTGCCTCCGGCAGGCAGGGCGAAGGCGCCGGTACGACGGCACGACGATGTACACGACGCTCAGCCCCTGCATGATGTGCTCGGGAACCATCCTCCAGTTCGGCATCCCCCGCGTCGTGGTCGGGGAGGACGTGACCTTCCCGGGAAACATCGACTTCCTGCGCGAGCACGGGGTCGAGGTCCGGTTGCTCGCCGACGAGCGCTGCATCGAGCTGATGAGCCGGTTCATTCGCGAGAAACCGGACGTCTGGGACGAGGACATCGCCGGCAGAGAAGAGGTCTGAGAGGAGAGAAACGCGATGCATGCGATCGACCCCACGAAGCTGAGCGGCAATCCCGGGAACCCGGACTACTTCACCGGCGCCGTCACCCTCCGCAAGATGGCGGCGGACACGGACGTCGTGCCGGTCCAGCTCATCCGGGTGGAGTTCAGCCCGGGGGCGCGGACCAATTGGCACACCCACAGCGGCGTGCAGGTCCTCTTCGTAATCGAAGGCCGCTGCCGGTTCCAGCACCAGGGAGGGCCGGTCGAGGAGGCCGGCCCCGGAGAGACGATCTACATTCCCAAGGACGAGAGGCACTGGCACGGCGCCACGCCGGAGGCGCCCATGGTGCACATCGCGCTGAACATCGACCTGGAGACGACCTGGCTGGAGCCGGTTCCGGAAGAGCAGTACCGGGGGTGAATTCACTCCCTGCTACAATCCGCCCCATCCATGCCCCACATCGAGCTCCTTCCCACGACGGACCGGCTCCTGCGCCTGGTCGACGCCCTGGCGGGCCAGCCCGTGGCCATGCTGGTCGACCTCGTCGCGGACGTGTTCGTCACCGGCACACCGAAGCGGATCAGCCGGGAGGCGCCGGTGCTCATCCTTTCCTACCAGGGCGAACAGCTCATCCCTGGCGGCGGAGCGAACGCGGTGGCCAACGTGGCGGCGCTCGGGGGACGGCCGCTGCCGCTGGGCGTAGTGGGGGACGACCCGCACGGCCTGAAGCTGCTGGCGGATCTGGAAAGCCGGGGGGTGAAGACCGAGGGGATCCTCGTGCGGCACGGCTACCGGACCCCGACGAAGGTCCGCATCCTGGGCGGTGGCAAGCACTCGATCAAGCAGCAGATCGTCCGCTATGACATCGAAGAGAAGCTGGAGCTGACGGAGGGGGAGCGGGACCATTTCTGGGGTCTCCTGGCGAGGTGGGCCGGGGACCTCAAGGTGGCGATCCTCTCGGACTACGGCTACGGCGCGGTGGAGCCCGGCATGCTCCCCCGGGTGCGGGCCGCCCTAGGGGATAGAGCCACGCTCGTGGCGGACAGTCGCTACCGGCTCAGCGACTTCGTGGGCCTCGACGGGGCCACTCCGAACGAGGAGGAGGCCGAGGCTCTCCTCGGATCGGCGATCAACGACGATCCCGAGCGATTGGAGGTCGCCGGCTCTCTCCTGCGCGAGCGGCTCGGGGCCCGCTTCCTCCTCATCACCCGGGGGAGCCGGGGAATGAGCCTCTTCCGCCCCCACACCTCGGCCCACCTGCCGGTCTCGGGGACGGACCAGGTGGCGGACGTCACCGGCGCCGGCGATACGGTGATCGGTACCTTCGCTCTCACCCTTGCCGCCGGGGGCACGCCCCTGGAGGCGGCCCTGCTCGCCAACTACGCCGGCGGGGTCGTCGTGATGAAGATGGGCACGGCCACCTGCTCGCCCGAGGAGCTCCGGCGGGCGGTGGCGACCGATCCCCGTCCGCTCGAGGAGCTCAGGTGGGGACCGTTCTGAGCCTCCCGGACTTGGCGGAGCGGATCGCCGCCCTCAAGGGTGAGGGCAAGCGGATCGCCTTCGCCAACGGTCATTTCGATCTCCTCCACGTGGGGCACCTGCGCTATCTCCAGGCCGCAAAGGCCGAGGGGGATGTCCTCGTGGTGGGCCTGAACGGGGACGACTCGGTCCGGCGTCTCAAGGGTCCCGGCCGGCCCATCGTGCCGGCGTCCGAGCGGGCCGAGCTCCTCGCCGCCCTGGAACCTGTGGACTTCGTCGTGATCTTCGAAGGGGACACCCCCGCTCCTCTTCTCTCCGATCTCCAGCCGGACGTCCACTGCAAGGGTACCGACTACGGCACTCCCGAACGGGTCCCAGAGTACGAGACCGTACAAGCCTATGGCGGCAGGACGGCTCTCGTGGGCGATCCCAAGGATCACGCCACGAGCGATCTGATCGGCAAGGTCAAATCGCTGCCGTGAGACCTCA
>DASQEB010000131.1:0-7558 GCA_035633875.1 Thermoanaerobaculia bacterium | reverse complement strand
AGAGGGCCGCGGGGAGGTCGGTCATGTCGGTCTCGAACACCATGCGGGTGTGGGACACGTTGTAGGCCGTCTGCACCAGGAGCTTCGGGGGCCCGATCACGGAGATCCAGCGGCCGGTCGAGTCGAACGTCACCTCCCCCTGCCCCGATGACGGCAGAGGCCGGAGGAGCGCCCTGAAAAGGGCCTCCTCGCCGTCGTTCCGAGAGGTTGTCTCGACATCCCGTCCGGCCTTGGCCGGCAGGTCGAGCCCCCTGCCGGCAAGCAGGCCCTCGATCGCTTCCGCGGTCACGTACGTGGGGTGGGTGATCGCGGCGATCCTCCCTTCGGGGCTCACGATCACGGTGTGGGGAACGCCGCCGACCTGGTACGCGTTCCAGGTCGCGTTGGCGGTGTCCAGCCCGATCCAGAGGCGGGAGGGGTTCTTCGCCAGATACCGGGCGACGGGCTCCTCCCGCTCGGTTGTGATCGCGATGACATGGAAGGGACGGCCGGCGAGCTCCCCGGCAACGCGGTCCAGATGCTCCATGGCCGGCAGGCACGGCGGGCACCAGGTGCCCCAGAACTCCAGCAGCACGACCTTGCCCCGCAGGGCGTCCCAACTCGTCGTCACGCCCTCCGGCGCCTGGAGCAGCTTCTGGAGGTGGAGCGGGGGCGCCGGATCGCCGACCTGGAGCGGGCGCTCGGCAGCCCGCGAGGCGGCCGGGAGGAGGAGGGCGAGTGGGAGCAGGAGGACGGCGCGATTGATCAAGTTTGAGCTCCTACCGGTGGCCTTTGAAGAATCTTACGCTATGAGGCGAGCGATCATCTACCAATCGAGGGGCGGATACAATACGCACCGGACGTTGGACGGACCGGGAGGAGACCGACATGCGCCTGTTTGCCTTCGAAGGACTGCACTATACGCCGCGGGCCGGCGACGCCGGAGAGCTGGCGGCGCCGCCGTACGACCAGATCAACGATTCGCTGCGGGACCGGTTCCACGCCCAGTCCCCCCACCAGTTCGTCCATCTCACCCGGCCGGTCGCCATGGAGGGAGGGGATCCGTACCAGTACGCCAGGGCCCTCCACCACCGCTGGCTGGAGGAGGGAAGGGTCGAGCGGGATCCCCGGCCGGCCCTCTATCCCTACGTCATCGAGCTGGCGGACGGCGGACGGCGGCTGGGGCTCTGCGGGCTCGTGGAGCTTGCGGACGCGACGACGATCCGGCCCCATGAGCACACCCTGGACAAACCCCTGGCCGACCGCCTGGCCCTGCTCGAAGCCATGCACGTCGACCTGGAGCCCGTCTTCCTCCTCTCAGAGGACGGCGGCCGGCTCGACGCCCTTCTCGCCGAGGACCTCCAGGGCGCCCAACCCGTCGTCCGCCACCGGGACGCGGACGGCAACCACCATCTCCTCTTCCGGATCGACGATCCGGCGCGAATCGCTCTCTACCGGGAGGCGCTGGACGTCCCCTCCGCCATCGCCGACGGGCACCACCGCTACAAGGTGGCCCAGCGTTTCGCCCAGTCCCACGGCGCCAAGCCCGGCACGGCCGCCGCGGCCAAGCTCGCCGTGGTGACGAGCCTGGAGGCCCCGGCGCTCACCATCGATCCCATCCACCGGGCGCTCAAGGAGCCGGCGGACCTCGCGAAGCTCGCGGGCGTGCCGGCGAGGACCGGGACCTTCCGCGGCGCGAGCGGCGTCGAATTCGCGGCGGCGGTGGCCGCGGCCCAGCAGCCTGCCCTGGGCGTCTGGGTGCACGGCCGCGAGCCCGAGATCTGGCGCCTCGACCCCACGACGGTGCCGGACGCACCCTCCCCCGGCGTTCCGCAGCTCGTGGTCGAGCTCTTCCAGAAGACCATCCTCTCCGCCCTGGGGCTCCCTCCGGAGGCGGCGACGGACGGCACGATCGTCTATCGCTCCAACCCCGAGGAGCTGTGGCGCCAGGTCGCCTCGGGCGAGCTCGGCACCGGGTTCTGGCTCCCGCCCATGCAACCCGCCGCCTTTGCCGCGGCCATTGCAGGCGGCGAGATGCTGCCCCCGAAGTCCACCCGGTTCCTCCCCAAGGTGATGTCCGGCCTAGTCTGGGCCGATCACGAGTCGAAGGTGCTCTGAGAGCGTGACCGGGCAGAGGGCCGGGGTGGTGAGGGGAGCGGGCGGGGGCTCTGCCGCAATGCAGGCATGAGCTTTGCCTCTGCTTTACGGCGGTGCAGTGTGCCCGAAGGGCGCAGCCGGAAAATTGCTTGCAGGGACTACCTTTCGGGAGGACCGTTCATGGAGGAGATCGTCCAGCTTCAGGAACAGCATTACATCCTCGCGACGGCCCCCCGCGCCGGCGAGCGCACGCGGGTCTTGAAGGACGGTGAGAGCTTCGCCGTCTTCGACCGCTGCGGCGCAATCCGGCCCGTAGGGCTGGGCGAGATGGGACTCTTCCACGAGGGAACCCGTTATTTGAGCGTCTTCGAGCTGTTCCTCGAAAGCTGCCGGCCTCTGCTCCTCAGCTCCACCGTGCGCGCGGACAACGCCCTGATCGTCGATCTGACGAACCCCGACATCGAGGGGAAGGAGGGCGTGGCGCTCCCCCGGGATACCCTGCACATCTTCGCCACCGCCTTCCTCTGGCAGGCGTCCTGCTACATGCGCTTCCGGCTTCACAACTACTCCCTCTCCCCGCTCGACCTCCGCCTTTCTCTCCGCTTCGCCGCCGACTACGCGGACATCTTCGAGATCCGGGGGACCCGGCGGGAGCGCAAGGGGCACAAGCTGTCCCCGGTCGTGGGACGGGAGACGGTGGTGCTGGGATACGAGGGGCTCGATGCCCGGACGCGGCGGACCCGGATCACCTTCTCCCCCACTCCCCACGAGATCACGGACTCCGCCGCCAGCTTCAGCATGAGCCTCCCACCCCGGGGCGAGACCCTGCTGTCCGTGACGATCTCCTTCGAGAACGCAGGGGAGGCGCCCCGCGTCCTCGGCTTCGACAAGGCCCTGGAGCGCGCGACCGCGGAGGTCGCGGCGCGCCGCTCCTCCGGCGCCTGTGTGGAGACCTCGAACGAGTCGTTCAACCTGTGGGCGGGCCGCTCCGCGAACGACCTCCAGATGATGATCACCGAGACCCCGTACGGGCTCTACCCGTACGCGGGCGTGCCATGGTTCAGCAGCGTCTTCGGCCGGGACGGGATCCTCACCGCTTACGAGACCCTCTGGCTCGACCCTGCCCTGGCTCGCGGCGTCCTCTCCCTCCTCGCCGCGACGCAGGCCCGGGAGCTGAATGCTGCGCAGGACGCGGAACCGGGCAAGATCGTTCACGAGATGCGCAAGGGGGAGATGGCGGTCCTTGGCGAGGTCCCGTTCGCGCGCTACTACGGCAGCGTGGACGCCACTCCCCTGTTCGTGGTGCTCGCCGGCGCCTACTACCGGCGTACCGGGGACAGGACCTTGATCGAGTCCCTCTGGCCCGCGCTCGAGAACGCCCTCTCCTGGATCGATCAGCAGGGCGACCTCGACGGCGACGGCTTCGTCGAGTACTCCCGCCGATCGGCCAACGGCCTGACCTCCCAGGGGTGGAAGGACTCGTTGGACGCCGTCTTCCACCGCGACGGAACGCTTGCCGAGGGTCCCATCGCCCTCTGCGAGGTCCAGGCCTACGTGTACGCCGCCCGCCGGCAGGCGGCCGCGCTGGCGCGCGTGTTGGGAGACGAGGATCGGGCGGCGCGGCTGGAACGCCAGGCCGGGGAGCTGCGAGACAAGTTCGAGCGCTCCTTCTGGAGCGAGCAGATCTCCACCTACGCCCTCGCCCTGGATGGACGTAAGAGTCGCTGCGACGTGCGGACCTCGAACGCGGGCCACTGCCTGTTCGCCGAGATCGCGAGCCCCCCGCGGGCGCGGCGTGTGGCCCATACGCTGCTCAACGAATCCTCCTTCTCCGGCTGGGGCATCCGGACCCTGGACGCCAACGAGGCCCGCTACAACCCCATGTCCTACCACAACGGCTCGGTGTGGCCGCACGACAACGCCCTCGTGGCCTCGGGGATGGCGCGCTACGGGATCAAGGACGGCGCGCTCAAGATCCTGACCGCGCTCTTCGACGCGAGCCAGGAAATGGACCTCTACCGTATGCCCGAGCTCTTCTGCGGCTTCCGCCGGCGCGCCGGCGAGGGCCCCACCCTCTACCCCGTCGCTTGCGCGCCCCAGGCCTGGGCCGCGGGATCGGTCTTCCTCCTCCTCCAGTCCTGTCTGGGGCTCGACATCGACGCGCCGGCCGGACGGATCTGCCTCCAGCACCCCGTCCTGCCGGAAGGGCTGAACACGGTCTCGATCCGCAACCTCACCGTGGGAAAGGCCTCCGTCGACCTCGTCCTGCGGCGCCACGGGGACGACGTCGGAGTCCACCTGGAGCGGCGGGAGGGGGAGGTGGAGGTGGTGGTGGTCAAATAGAAGGGACGTAAAGGACAGCAAGGACAGGGGAGCTCCAGCCTTTTCGCGCCCTTGGTGTCCTTGTCGTCCTTTGTGTCCTTTCCCACTCTCCTCCTGTTCAGGAGAGGTAGGATACGGCCGTGCCGACCCGCTATCTCGACGACTCCACCCCCGTCGTCCAGTTCGACCCCCAGCTCGAGGTCTCGCCCTTCGCCCTGTTCCGGCGGATGAAGGAGGGCAAGCCTCCGCTCCTGGTCGACGTGCGGCCCGAGCCGGGGCCGTTGAGCCTCCAGGGCGCCATCCCCTACCCCGGCCCGGAATGGTCCCCGCCCCGGGACGAAGACGTGGTCCTCTTCGACGAGGACGGTTCCTTGGCCGTGGACGGCGCCCGGCACATGCAGTCGGCCGGCTGGCCGCGGGTCCGCGCCCTCTTCGGGGGGCTGGATCTCTACGAGTTCTCGCTGGACCCGGAGGTCGTGGGAGAGGAAACCTTCCTGGTCAGGCGTCCGGAACCGGATCCTCGTCCGTAACCGGCCGGAACTTCTCCAGAACGGCCTCGCGCAGGCGGACCGCGAGGAATTTGCGGTCCGGCTCCACGATCGGCTCCTCGCCGAAATCGATCGTGGCCGTCACCCGCCGCAGACGCACCAGGTTCACCACGTGGGGCGCGAAAGGCGTGTTGCCCCACCAGCAGACCGCCAGGTAGGCGGGAGGGTCCCCGGGGACGGTCTCGTAACCGAGAGCGGCGTAGTGGACGGGGATTCCCAGCCGGGCCGCCGGCGCGAGGAGCGGCGAGCGGAACGGCAGGAGACCCGCCCCGGCGGAGCTCGTCCCCTCGGGGAAGATCACCACGCCCAGCTCCCTGCCGAGCGCCGCCTCCAGCTCCGCGGTCACCCGGGGGATGTCCCGGCGTTCCTGCCGGTTGATGAAGATCGTGCCGAACCACCGGCAGATCGGCCCCAGCACCGGCCAGCCGCGGATCTCCGCCTTGGCCACGAACACACAGCCCAGTTGGCTCGCAAGGACCAGGACGTCCATGTAGCTGAGATGGTTCGTCACCAGAAGGTAGGGGGACCGGGGGGCAGGCCCCGAGACGCGGACGTCAAAGCCCAGAACGGCGAGGACCTTCTGCGATCCCCTGCGGAAGAGCCACCCCCGCCAGCGGAGGTACGTCTTCGGAGCGAACGCGAGGATCAGCCGCCCGGCGGCGAGCAGGGCACCAGCGCCGAGGATCAGCGCTCCAGCCCCCAGCAGGCGGCCCCAGGAAAGAAGACGGCTCCAGACCATACGGCGCGCAAGCTTAGCCGAAGAAAATCCGGGGTGCGATCCGAGTAGAATTGGAACGCTCCAGGCCGAATCGCGCGCGCTCCCGAGCCGAGGAAGCTCTCAATGTCCGAGGCCAAACGTCCTCCAGAAGCCCCCACGGAAACCGCGATCCTGCCGTTCGATCCGGCGCTCCCGTCCGGCGGGGCTCCCGAGGGGACCTTTCTCGGTGCGTACCGCGTCGAATCCCTTCTCGGGAAAGGTGGAATGGGCGAGGTCTTCCTCGCCTGGGACGACCGGCTGAAGCGGCGGGTCGCGATCAAGCGCATCCGCCGGGATTCCTCGAGCGTCTCCAACCTCTCCAAGCGGTTCCTCCAGGAGGCGCAGGCCGCCGCCGGCCTCAATCATCCGGCGATCGTGCAGGTCCACGACCTCCTCGAGGACGCCTCCGGCGTCGCGATCGTGATGGAGCACGTCGAAGGCCGCACGCTGGCGGAGCACCTGTCCGACGGCCCCCTCGAGCTCCCCCTGGCTCTGCGGCTCGCCCGCGAGGTCGCCGAAGGGCTGGCCGCGGCGCACGCGGCGGGGATCGTCCATCGCGACCTCAAGGCCGGAAACGTGATCGTCACCCCTGCGGGCCACGCCAAGATCCTGGATTTCGGCCTGGCCCGGAGGGTCTCGACACCGCCGGGCGAGAGCCTCACCCAGCACGGAGTGGTGCTCGGGACGTATCACGCCATGTCGCCCGAGCAGGCGAGCGGCCGGGAGGTCGACGCGCGGTCCGACCTCTTCTCTTGCGGGGTGCTCCTCTACGAAATGCTCACCGGGCGCTCCCCCTTCCTTGGAACGAACGCCCTGGATACCCTGAAGCGGCTGGCGACCGTGGAACCCCCGCCGGTGAGCACGATCCGGCCGGAGGTCCCCGCCCGCCTGAGCGATCTGATCGAGCGCCTGCTGGAAAAGGACCCGGACGACCGCCCCGGCAGCGCGGCCGAGGTTGCCGCGGCGCTCGGGGCGAACCAGGCGGGGACCTCAGAGGATCCCCGGCCGTCGGCTCCTCGTTCGCCCGGCCTTCCGAGCCGGATGGCCGTCGCGGCCCTCCTCGCGGCGGTCCTGACGATGTCTGGGACCGCCTGGGTCCTGCTCCACCGTCCGGCGGAGTCCCTGCGGGTCCTGGTCCAGCAGCCGGAGGTGAAGGGGGACGACCCCCGCCTCGCCCTGGCCGCCTCAGGCGTCCTGGCAGCCTCCCTGAACACCTTGACCGCCCTCGAAGGCGTGGCACCGCTCGAACCCCGCCAGCTCGCGGGTACGGAGGAGACCGCCGGCGAGGCGGCGAAATCCCTAGCGGCGGACGAGGTCCTGGTCGCGACAGTGGAGGGCGCGGGCAATCTGGGCCGGGTGACGCTCCGGCGCGTCGCCGGCTCCGAGGGACGGGTCCTGTGGACGGACGCTTTCGACATCTCCGTCGAAGCGCGGGACCTCCGCTTCCTGGCGGATGCGGTCGGGTCCCGGCTGAGCCGGGGCTATCCCGATCGGGAGCTGCGCGAGGAATCCCTGGAGCTCGGTGCCCGGGATGAGGACTACACCGCCTTCCTCGAAATCAAGCGGCGCGTCGACTCCGGCAAGGCGCAGCTCGAAGCGGAGCTCGCACGGCTGGAAGGAATCCTCCGCACCTCCCCACGCTTCCTCCAGGCCTGGATCATGGCCGCCGCTCTTTCCCAGACCCTCTTCGAGTCGACCCGGGAGATCTCTTACCGCGACCGGGCCCTCGCCTTCGTGCGCCAGGCCCGGGCCCTGGCCCCTGACGATCCTCGGCCTCTCCAGGCCCGGTTCAACATCGCCCTGGTGGGCGACCGGCCGGAAATCGCCCGGGAAACACTGGCGCAGCTCGAAGAGC
>DASQEB010000130.1:0-10206 GCA_035633875.1 Thermoanaerobaculia bacterium | reverse complement strand
CGAAGGAGTGGTGGAGATGAAGCTTCTCCGCCGCCAGGGCGGCGTCTGGGTCGAGCCTGAGGCGGGCGGAGAGAGTGAGCCGATTCTCTACGACGGGGACCCCATCTGTTTCGAAATCACCAATCGATACGACCGGCCGCTTCACGTCTATCTGATGAACCTCGGGTCCGGAGGCAGCGTGAGCCAGCTCTATCCGGTCCAGGGTGCCCAAAAGGCGTTCAGCGTCGATCCCGACGTGCTGTCCCTCTCCAGCCCCAGTCGCACGATCCGGGTGGGAGACCGGCCGGGGGAGGGTCTTACCCTCCGATTCCCGGAGGAGCTCTCGTCCTCCTGGCACTACTTGGGAGCCCGCTCCCTGGAAGGGCGGGAAACCTTCAAGCTGTTCATCACCACGCAACCTGCGGACTTCAAGGTCCTGCTCCAGCCAGGATATCTGCGGACGGGACGAGGCAGCTCTCTTACCGAGCTCCTGACTTCGCTGATGGAGGGCGGCTTGCGGGAAGTGCAGCAGGGGGCAGGGGAGGACGACTGGACCACCGTCCAGCGCTCCTACCGGCTCTTGCCCCGGCCGCAGGTGGTCTTGCGCAGCGCGGTCACCGGCTGAAGTTTCTGCCGTCCCCCTCTCCGTAGATCCTCTCCGGTTGCCGTCCCCTCCGGGGACGTGACAACCTTGGGGTCCGCCACGCGCCCGGCCGTGCGGGCGGACCCACACTGGATCGAGGAGGTAGGAGAGGATGAACAAGCCGGACCAGACTCCCCTCAACTGGTATACCGGGGGAGCTCCCGATACGAACGTTGGCGAGACGGAGGAGTGGCTGACCGCCTTCGAGCAGGTCATCCAGTTCGAGGGACACGAGCGGGCACAGTTCCTCCTCAAGAAGTTGCTGGAGAAGGGCTACGAAAAGAATGTCGTGCTTCCCTTCACCGGCAATACGCCCTACATCAACACGATCCCCAAGTCCCAGGAACCCCCCTACGGGGGAGACCGGGAGATCGAGCGGCGGATCAAGAGCATCGTTCGCTGGAACTCGATGGCCCTGGTCGTTCGCGCCAACAAGAAGTTCCCGGGTCTTGGCGGCCACATCTCCACCTTCGCCTCCTCGGCGACCCTCTACCAGGTCGGCTTCCACCACTTCTTCCGCGGCCGGGGGGAGAGCGGGTTCGACGGCGACATGATCTACTTCCAGGGCCACGGCTCCCCGGGCATCTACGCCCACGCCTTCCTCGAGGGGCGGATCCCCCTCGAGAAGATGGAGGCTTTCCGGCGCGAGCTGGCGGAGGGCGGCGGACTCTCCTCGTATCCCCATCCCTGGCTGATGCAGGACTTCTGGGAGTTCCCCACGGTGTCCATGGGCCTGGGGCCGATCAGCGCCATCTACCAGGCCAAGTTCAATCGGTACCTGCGGGACCGCGGGCTCCGCGATCCCCAGAACCGGAAGGTGTGGGCCTTCCTGGGCGACGGCGAGACGGACGAGCCGGAGACGCTCGGGGCCATTACCCTCGCCTCCCGAGAGCAGCTCGACAACCTGATCTTCGTCATCAACTGCAACCTCCAGCGGCTGGACGGCCCGGTACGCGGCAACGGCAAGATCATCCAGGAGTTGGAGACCGCCTTCCGTGGCGCCGGATGGAACGTCCTCAAGGTGATCTGGGGGAGCGACTGGGACCCGCTCATCGAGGCGGACAACACCGGCCTCCTCATCCAGCGCATGAACGAGGTCTTAGACGGCGAATACCAGAAGTACGTGGTCGAGTCGGGCTCGTACATCCGGAAGGAGTTCTTCGGCAAACACCCCGAGCTGCTGGAGCTGGTCAAGAACTATTCGGACGAGCAGCTCCACGCCCTCCGCCGCGGCGGGCACGACCCCGTCAAGGTGTACGCCGCCTACAAGGCTGCGGTCGAGCACACGGGCTCGCCCACCGTGATCCTGGCCAAGACGGTCAAGGGGTACGGTCTGGGCGAGGCGGGCGAGGGGAGGAACGTCACGCACCAGCAGAAGAAGCTCAACGAGGAGGAGCTTCGCTTCTTCCGCGATCGCTTCGACATCCCCATCTCGGACCGCGAGTTGGCCGAGGCCCCCTTCTACCACCCGGGCGAGAACAGCCCGGAGGTCCAGTACCTCAAGGAGCGCCGCCGGGCTCTGGGTGGCCCCGTTCCCCAGCGCAGGGTCCGCACGGAGCCCCTGCAGACGCCCATGACCGGCCTCTGGGACACCTTCTTCCAGCCGGTCAACCGCGACGTCTCCACCACGATGGTGTTCGTCCAGATGCTGACCCAGCTCCTCAAGGACAAGGGGATCGGCGAGCGGATCGTCCCCATCGTGCCGGACGAAGCCCGCACCTTCGGCATGGAATCGCTCTTCCGCCAGTTCGGCATCTACTCCCACGTGGGGCAGCTCTACGAGCCGGTGGACAAGGGCATGCTGCTCTACTACCGCGAGGCCCGGAACGGGCAGATCCTGGAGGAAGGGATCACCGAGGCCGGCTCCACGGCGGACTGGATCGCCGCCGGCACCTCCTACGCCACCCATGGGATCGACATGATCCCGTTCTTCATCTACTACTCCATGTTCGGCTTCCAGCGGGTGGGCGACCTGATCTGGGCCGGCGCCGACCAGCGCACCCGCGGGTTCCTCCTGGGCGCCACCGCGGGGCGCACGACCCTCAACGGCGAGGGCCTCCAGCACGAGGACGGCCACAGCCACGTCCTCGCCAGCGTCGTCCCCAACCTCCGGGCCTACGACCCGGCGTACCACTACGAGCTCGCGGTGATCATCCGGGACGGCTTGAAGAGGATGTATACGGACCGGGAGGACATCTTCTACTACATCACCCTCTACAACGAGAACTACCCGATGCCGCCCATGCCGGAGGGGGTGGAGGAGGGCATCCTGCGGGGGCTCTACAGATTCCAGCCCGCCCCCGAGGGCCCGGGCGACCGGCCGCGGGTGCACCTCTTCGGCAGTGGCACGATCCTGCGCGAGGCCCTCCGGGCGCAGAAGATCCTGGCCGAGCGCTACGGGGTGGCGGCCGACGTGTGGAGCGCCACCTCCTACAAAGAGCTGCGCCGGGACGCTCTGGAGGCCGATCGCTGGAACCTGCTGCATCCGGACCAGGAGCCCCGCAAGCCCTACGTCGTCCAGGTCCTGGAGGGGGACGACGCCCCGATCGTCGCCGTCTCCGACTTCCTGAAGCTGGTGCCGGACCAGATTTCCCGCTGGCTTCCAGGCCGCCTGTTCCCCCTGGGGACCGACGGCTTCGGCCGGAGCGAGACCCGGGAAGCCCTGCGGCGCTTCTTCGAGATCGACGCCGAGAGCGTCGCCATCGCGGCCCTCCACCAGCTCGCCTTCCGGGGCGCGGTCGACCGCTCGGTGGTGCGCCGGGCGATCGAGGAGCTGGGGGTGGATCCGGAGAAGCTGAACCCTATGGTGAGCTGACGGGACTCACTCAAAGACTGCTCCCCCCGGTGACGGGCGGTGTGGAGCCGGTGTAGAGTATGGCTCCCAACGCCCGGTCCCCTTCCGTTCATCCCAGGACTCCCGGTTCGGGAGACCGCCGGGGCCGGGGAGCAGGTTCGAAACCAGACTCTCGAGGAGGATATACCGTGCGCACCAGAACGTTGGTCCAGGCCCTCTCCGTCGCGCTCCTGCTGCCCGCGCTCGCGGCGGCCGAGCCCGTTGTCTACAAGGTGGACACCTCCCACAGCGGCGTCAACTTCACCGTCCGTCACTTCGTCTCGAACACCCCGGGCCGGTTCAAGGACTTCGGCGGGACGATCAAGTACGACAAGCAGAATCCGGCCGCGTCGAGCGTCGAGTTCACGGTGAAGACCGCGTCGATCGACACCGACAACGACGACCGCGACGGGCACCTGCGCTCGCCCGACTTCTTCGAGGTCGAGAAGTTCCCCACCATGACCTTCACCAGCACCAAGGTGACCCCGAAGGACGCCGACACCCTGGACGTGACCGGCAATCTGACCATCAAGGGCACGACCAAGCAGATCACCATCCCGGTCGACGTCCTGGGCACCTTCAAGACCCCGAACGGCGAAAAGGCCGGGTTCGAGACCAGCTTCGTCATCAATCGCAAGGACTACGGCATCGTCTGGAACCGCGTCCTCGACGCCGGCCCCGTCCTGGGCGAGGACATCAAGATCAACATCAACGTTGAGGCCGACAGGGTGCAGGAGAAGGCGGCGAAGTAGCCTGACCGCCTCTCAGCTTCCAATCAAAGTCATCCCTCCGGTGTCTTCATCATCAGTTGCACGTATGATGGTGGCCTGGAGGGATGAATGGAGCTTCTGGCCGATCCTGAGGCCAGTCTCGGGAAGCGAGCCGAGATCCAGCGGTTTGTCGAGGCCGGGGACGGCGTCCGAGCTCTGGCAACCTCTCTGAAGGGGTACGAGGACCTCTCGGGAAGGGCGGTCCTCGAGTGGGACCTCGCCTCTCTCCTGATCCGGACCGGTGCGACGGTCCCGGACCCTTCCGCCGCGTGGCCGCCGGATCTTCTCGAACGTCCATCCGGGGCGGCCCTGGCCTTCGTCGTTTCCCAACGGAGGGGGACGGATCTCGCCCTGCCCGGCGGGCTGGCCCGGCTAGTTCCGGTCCGGAGAGCCCATAAGGAGGTGCTGGCGACGGCCTGGCGGCTCCGTCCGGAGCAGCCGGGCCTGGGGGACCCCGTCTTCCGTTCCCGGTTCGCTGTCTGGCTCTCGGCGGCCCCGGCGGCGATTGGCGACTGCCTGCTCGCGGCGGCGGCGATCGGCGACCGGGAGCTGGTCGGGCGGCTCGGTCCCATCTGGGTTCGGGAGGGGCTGTTCCATCCCGGGGCTCCGGCCCAGGTGGAGGATGCGAGCCGGGCCGCCGGCCTGGAGACGTTCGCCCGGGAGGCGGTGCGCACGGCCGTGGGGCTCTTCTTTCAGGACCGTCCTTCGCTGCTGCGGCTGCTCGACGCGGCGTTCCATCTCGGCGACTTCGACTCCGTGGCCGCTCTCGGCCAGGCGCTGCTCGGGAGGGGGGACCTGGACGAGGCGGAGAGGCCGAAGATCCTCGCCCTCGCGCTCGTCTCCCTGGCCGAGTTGGACCGCCATGAAGAGGTCGTGGAGGCATACCGCGCGCGGTGGATGCCGGCTTCCTGGCCTTTTCCCCACCCCGAGCGGCTCCTCTACGTCTTCCAGCAGAGGGGCGAGGCGGACCTGGAGAAGCATCTCCTGGAGACTGCCCGGATGACCGAAGAGACTCCCGGTTGGGTGCTCCTCTGCCGCGATCTGGCCCGCAACGGACAGCCGCGGAGGGCGGACATGGAGGCCTGGGGAGCGCTCTACGCCGAGAGCCCGCGGGACGAGCGCGTGCTGGTCGGAGCGACCGGCGCCGCCCTGCGAGGCCCGCCGCTCCTCAAGGAGGAGTGGACGGAGCGGCTGGGGCTGCGGGCTCGCTGGCGGAGCCTCGCCGGGTTGGACGGGTACCGGTATCTCGCCGGAGCGTTCCTGGTGCTCCTGCAGGCAACGGACGCGGAGCTCGTCGAGGAGTTCGAAGCCCGGCTCCAGGGTGCCCCTCTCTCCCTGGAACCGGTGCGCAGGGCGGCCCGGTCCTACGTGGCAGCGCTTCGCCGGGGCAGGCGCTGGGACCGGCTCCGCGCGTTGAGCGCCGCCGTCCCCGATCTTTTCGATCTGGCCTGCCCGTTCCGGGAGAGGGAGATGGCCCGGGTGATGGCTGCCCTCGGCGAGATCCCCCGGAACGAGGTGGACCTGCGCTCCTGGTGTGCCGGCTGGGAGCGGCTGCTTAGCCTGCCGCTTTCGGGCGCCGAGGTCCTGGAGGTGCTCGACGAGTTCCTCACCTTGCGCCGGGAGCTCGAGAGGCGGCTCCCCGCCGCCGCCGGGGACGAGCGTCTGGGGGACGTGGCGCTCCAAGTGCTCCGGCGCGCCAAGGCGGAAGCGGAGACGGCCGCCGCGCGGGCGGCGGGAGACCAGGAGGCGTTCGCTGAGACAAGGCGGCGGATCCGCCAGGGCGGTCTGGAGGCCATGGCCCGGATCCTTCAGGAATCGAATCCGATCTCGAACATGGAGGGACATCCCGATGCTTGAGGGGGCGCTCATCGCCACCGCGGCCGGCGTGGTGGTCCTGGCCGTTCTGTCGTTCCGCTCCTCGCGGCTGCTGGAGCAGTTGCGGGGCATCCTGCCCGACAAGGGTCTGGTCGATCGGCTGGTGGAGACCCAGGGGGCGCTGACGCAATCGATCGAGGCGCAGCGGAAAGCCGTCCAGGAGCTGCCCCGGACCGTCGCGGGGACGGTCGCCGCCGAGGTCAAACCGCTCTCGGAGTCCCTGGCGCGCAGCCACGATCACTTTTCGCGGGCCGTGTTGACGCTGGATCAGGATGGCAGCCTCGGAGAGTGGGTGGGGGGGATCCGCGAGGCGGTGGAGCCCCTCCAGGCGGTCAGCACCGCGATCGAGCGCCATTACGACACGGCCGGCCAGGTCCTGCGCACCACCAGCGGCCTGGTCGAGCAGTGGGCCAGCCAGCGCGAAGCGGTCGTCCACGCGTTCCAACGGTTCGCCGAGACGGTGGAGCGCTCGGCCGCCGCCGAGACCACCCACCTGCGGGACATCGAGCACCGCATCATGAATCGGCTGGAGGAGGTGGCGGAGACCAACGCCGCGGTGGCGCACTCCCTCTCGGAGCTCCAGACCGCGAGCCGGAACACCCTGGAAACCCAGGCGGGACTGGCCCGCTCGGTCGAAGCCACGGTGCAGCGGACGAGTGAGCTGATCGATCTCGGCAAGCAGACGCAGACCCAGCACCACGAGCTCATCCGGTCCCAGCAGGCGGCCCAGAAGGAGCTCGGGCGCTGGCAGAAGGACGCCGATCAGGGGCTGAAGAAGCTCCACGAGAGCGTCGGCCAGATCGCCGAGGCGACCTCCCAGTCCCTGGGACAGACCCGCCAGGAGCTCTCGAGGTCGCTCTCCGCCCTTCAGGCTCTCCTCCAGGAATTCCACCAGTCCCACGGCAAGGCGCTCGCCCAGCTCCAGGCCCGCCAGGAGGCCGCGGCGCGGCGCGAGGAGGAGATCGCCCAGAAGCAGGAAGGGCTGATCGCGGATGTCCGCAGGATGTTGGAGGGCCTGCCCGTGCGGCGCTTCCAACTCGTTTCCATGGCGCTCCTCGGAGCGCAGGTCGTGCTGACCGCGGTCCTCCTGGTGGTCCTCTCCCGTTGAGGCGCGCCATGCCTGAGCACCGGCAGTCGGAAGAGAACGGGATCCGGCGGTTCGCCGAAGCCGTCCAGGTCCTCGCGGCCTCGCAACTCGCCGCCCCGGCCGGACCGCCCGCCGCGGACGCCCTCGCCGCCGTGGCCGTGCTGCGCGACGCGCCGCCGGAGGAGGTGTGGCACCGCGGCCTCCTCGCGGGCCTGCGCAGCCGCTGGCCCGAGGTGGCGGAAGCGGCCGTCCAGGCCGCGGTGGAGCGCCTGGGCCGGCTGCCCGGAATGGAGGAGCAGGACGGGTTCATGGCCACCATCCTCGATGCCTGCTTCCTCAACCTGTCAGGCCGTCCCCGCGGACTGCGGGACGCGGGGGACGAGGAGACGCGCCGGGCCGACCGGCTGGAGCGGGCCGCGGCGCGGCTTATCCAGGCTGTCACCCGACTTCTCCGCGACCGCGATCCCGGGCTGGAGCACCACCGCTCGCGGCTCCTTTCCCGGGCGCGGGAGCTCAAGCACCTCGCGGGGCGCGGCGATCTCGCAGCGGCGGTGGTGGAGTTCCAGGCCCTGCTGGCGGAAGGGGAGCGTGGCGACGACCTCGTGGCCGCGGAGATCGGGCTCCGCCGCAAGCTGGATCTCTACACCTCCCCCCAGGCGACCGAGCCCTCTCTCCTGGCCTATCTCTCCCAGGACCGGCGCCTGCCCCTGGAGCGGGTGACCCAGGAGCTCTTCCAGGCGTACCGCATGCTCCTCGCCTGCCAGACGAAGGAGCGCGCCCGGAGGGCCATCCTCGGAGCCTTGGACAATCTCATCCACTGGCTGGACCAGACCCCCCAAACGCCGCGGACCCGGGAGGAGACCTTCGGCGAGGTGATCCAGCGCGCCCGCATCGGCGTGCCGCGCATCGAGCTCACGCCTGCGATCGGCCGCCAGCTCGACGCCCATCTGGAGATCCTCCCCGGTCCGGACCACCCGGAGGACCTGCTGCGCCAGCTCGCCACCCGCTACGACGCGGCCGAGGGGGAGGACATCCTGGTCCGCGGCCTGGAGCTGCTGCGCCGGCTGCCTCTGGTGCGCCTGCGCTCCCAGGAGCTCTGCGACTTCATCCTCGCGCCGGCCCGCATGCGTCGCGGCGCGGCCGTCTGGGACGCGTTCCTCGGCCTCGTCGAGGGCCTCGTCACCGGGCTCGCGGACTTCGTCCTCACCCGCGAGGAGCTCGACCGCCGCGAGGAGAGGCGCAACCGGCTGCTGCGCCATCTCCTGGAGCACGACCGGAGGCTGCGAGACCTGCTCTACCGCCTGGCGACCGACGCCAGCCTGCCCCTGAGCCACGACGCCGAGGTCGAGGCCCGGGTGCGGGAGTCCGCCTGGCGCGTGCTCCTGCGCTGCCTCCCGGACGACCGGGTCGAGCTGCAGCGCGAGGGCGTCCTCCAACACGGCGGGCGCTTCCTGCTCGCGACACTGGAGGAGTCCGGCCGGGCGCACCGGCGGGAGCTCTGGGAGGCGCTTCTTGCGGGCTGGGACGGCCTGTTCGAGGGCGCTCTCCCGGTGGAGGCGCGACGCACCCGGCTGCGGGCCCTTGCCGGGTTCTTCCGGAGGACCCGGGAGTACACGGCCGTCCAGGACCACGGCGGCGCCCTCGGGCCCATGCTTCGCCTCGCCTTCGACGACGCGGACCCCGAGGTCCGGCAGACGGCCGAGGCGGCGCTCGTCGAGTCCGGCTACCCGTTGGAGGTCGAGCGCGAGCGCCAGCGGCGCCTGCTCCTCCACCTGCGGGACGACCTCACGGCGAGCAACGCGCGGATCGTGCAGCTCGAAGACGAGGTGGCGAACCTGGGCGCCCGGGCCGTGGCCGTCCAGGCCGAGCGGGTGGACAACGGCCTCGCCGTCCAGGAGCTGCTCCAGCAGCGCGACCTCCTCCTCACCGAGAGCTGGATCTTCACCTCCGAGCTCCAGGTGGACCTGGAAGAGGTGCGCGTCGAGCTGGTCGAGGCCATCGCCGCGGCCGACCGCGAGATGGTCCTCCTGCGCGACCTCCAGGGCCGCATGCGCCAGGAGCACGCCGAGGCGCAAAGGGTCCACGGCGTGATCGAAAACCTCGTGCGCCAGCAACGGCACCAGGAGTCCGTGATCGAGGGATTGCAGCGGGACCGGCAACGGGCCGCCTCCTCCCTGGCCCAGGCGCGCAGCGAGGTGAGCAGCCTCCAGAGCCGCCATTCGTACCTGGCAGACCATCCGCCGTCGAGGCCGTCCTCGACCGGGGATCCCGAGCGCGACGCCCGCTCGCTGGAGGACTACCGGAGCCGGGTGGATGACCACCAGAGCGAGCTGCGGGACCTCTCGCAGCGGATCTCCCGGGCGGAAGGGGAGATCCGGAGCTGCGCCCGGGAGATCGAGAGCTGCGAGCGCCGGATCGGTGAGGCCCAGGCCGAGCACCGCCGCCTTCAGGGCAAGATCGACGAGGTGCGTGGGCAGCTCGCGGAGATCCGCCGTCGCATCGATCGGCTCGCCGGAGAATTCGCCGTCCGCCAGGCCGCCTTCGAAGCCATCCGCCGCGAGGTCCAGCGGCTTTCCGCCCGCGCGGACGACCTTCAGGCCCGGCAGGAGGCGCACAACCGGCAGACCCGGGGGGCCGTGGGGGAGAATACGCGCCAGATCGACGGCCGCCAGGCCCTCCTGCGCCAGATCCAGGAACAGCTCCGGGACCTTTCGACCCGGCTCAACCGCACCGGCCACGAGCGGGACCAGCAGAAGACCCAGAGCCAGCGCCTCCTCCAGGCGATCGACAGCGGCCGGGGAGAGTACGACCGGACCGCGGCCCGGGCCATGCCCGAGAGCGCCAGCGCCGACGCCGCCGGCCACTCCCTGCGCCAGTCCCACGAGCGGGAGGTCGTCTCCGCCCAGGAATCCCTCGTCCAGTACGTCGAAGGGATGCACCACGCCATCCGCAACGAGCCCCCCTCGCCGGTACGCACCGAGCGGCGGCGGAGGGGGCAGCCGGCCCGCACCATCCAGCG
>DASQEB010000129.1:0-4706 GCA_035633875.1 Thermoanaerobaculia bacterium | reverse complement strand
TCGGCTGCCCGCCGAAGTCCGGATCTGGATAAAGTGACGTTCGACGGGCTGTAAAATCGCTCCCCGGCCGGCGGGTAAGGCCCGCCCGGCCGGGGAGCTGGTCCGTCTCAGCAGACGTCGGCAGCCGGAGGAACGTAGAAGTTTCAGGGGCGGGTGATCAGAACCGCCTCACCACCGGAACGCCGTGCGCGCGGCCTGCGTCGCCAGCAAATTGCAAAGATTCCGAGCGGTCTCGCGGGCGAGGTACGGGATGTCCACGCGGTGCGACCTCTCCCCCGCGCCCGCCGTGTCCACCCGGACCCGCGCCATGGCGTTGCGGCGGTCGAAGGGGGATTCGTGGATCGCCACCGCCTGGATCTTGGTGAACCGCACGACGGTGATCTTCCGCCAGATCCAGCCGGTGCGGAAGAGAACCGCACTGTCGGTCACGGCCCACCCGAGGTGCGCGACGTAGATCCGCGTCGCGACGAAGCCCCAGGCCAGGAGCACGGCCAGCAGGGCGAGGTCCCACCATTTCAACAGCAGGACGAACGGCAGCGAGACCAGGACGGCGAAGATGATCGAGCCCTTGAAGGCCCGGCGGAAGGCGCGCGGATGGGCGGGGTTCCAGGCGACCCCTGTGAGATCCAGCTCCGGCAGCAGCTCGTGAACGAAGTCCGGCAGCGCGTCGCGGTGGAGGATCGGAGCGAGCCACTCGCGCTGTCTCTTGCTGCCCTCACCTTCTTCTCCTCCGGCCCCTCCGGCCGTCTCCGCCCGCACCGAAACACGCCGGAACAGTTGATGCAGCGGCCCTTCCAGGATCGTCAGCGTCTGGATGCGGCGCGGGGGAATCGACGTGACCACCCGCGTGAGAAGCCCGAACTCGGTGCGCAGGTCCTCGCCGTCGCGGGTGAGCCGGAAGCCGTACAACCGGACGAGCGCCAGAACCATGGAGATCAACCGGATGAACAGAAGAAGGCCGGCGAGCGCCGCGAGGGTGAGGCCGATCCGGCCCAGCGGAAATCCGCCCTGCCCGAACACCGCCCTCAGGACATCGCGCACCACGCCGCGCCCGAAGGTCCGCTCGTCGAAAAATCGATCCATGAAGCCGTCCATCAGCCCCACTTCCCAGAGCAGACCGAAGCCCGCGGCGATAACCACGGCGCCGCGATTCTGGATCAGGCCGCTGAGCACCAGCTCGCGCAACGGCAGGTGCAGGAGGGTTCGCCCTTGCGTGGTGGCATCTGCGGCGACCTCGGCCGGCGCTCCCTCCCCTCCCCTGCCGGCGAACACACGCCGCTTCATCTCTTCGAACGCGGCGACCGGCAGCACGCTCATCTTGGCTTCGGGCTCCTGGCCGCCGCCGCCCGTCTCCACGCGCACCTCCACCACGCCCAGCAGCCGATGAAAGACGTTCTGTACGGCGTCCAGGTTCTGGATGCGCGCGTAGGGGACGTGCCGCTCGTTGCGGAAGATGAAACCCGTCCGGATCACCATCTCGTTCGGCTCGTAGCGGTAGCGGAACGAGAGATACCGGCCGATCGTAACGATCGCGTAGGGGATGAGGAGCGGCATCATCCACAGCGGCCAGGCCTCCCAGTCCCACCAGTTCCAGCCGGTCGCGCCGGCGGTGACGAGGACGGCGAGCCCGGGGATCGCGGGGATCGCGAACGAGCGGATCTGCGCGGCCAGGCCGAACAGGATCGAGAGCGGGTGGAGGCGGCGGTCAGACGGCATCGCCGCCCTCTCCCAGAAGGAGATGATCGCGGATTGCCAGCGCCGAGGCATGGTCGAGCCCGGAGAGATCGACCTTCGCGTGATCGGTACCCGCCGTGTAGATGACGAGCGTGCCGAGCCCATAGCGGCGCTCGAGCGGCCCCTGCGAGACGTCGGTGTGCTGCACGCGCGACCGCGGCACGTTGATCACCCTGCGCCAGTAAACTCCCCTGCGCATCTCGATCCCCTGCTCGTCGACCTTGTAGGAGGCGTGACGGTGCTCGACCACGGGCCAGCGGTGCGAGAGCCACCCGAGGGCCAGAGTGACGGCGACGGCGAGCACCGCGACCAGAGCCGTGACCCAGCCCGGAGCGGGAGAAACCCAGGTGATGGCGGTCGCCACCAGTTGGACGAGCGTGACCGCGCCGGTGAAGATCCAGCCGCCGATCCGGCTGACCGTGATGTGCCGCGGGTCCAGCGGGCGCTCGACACCGTCCGCGATCGACGGAGCGGGCGGGGGGGCCGGCGTCTCGACCGAGACAGGATTCTCCTCGGGAGCATCGGCGCCGTCGAGGGCACGGGGGGGCACGGCTGTCGGCTCGGGCGTGGTCATGGTCGTCACCGTAGTCATCGCCAGTATAGACGGGATGGGAGAGCACCGGGTTTCAGCCACCGCCCGGATCAGAGCGTCCTCGGCTCAACCTCGAGCGGGCGAAAAAGGTCCCGGCCGCGGAGCGCAGCCGGTCGCGGGCCTGAAGGAACGTGGACGGGACGCGGTGGACCCGGGATGGGACGCCACGCTCCCCGTGGGAGGCGTCCATCCTCCGTCATGAGACGCTACGGAGCCGCGATGAGACGCGAGAGAACCCGCGATGAGACGCGAAGAACCCGGATTGAGACACGAGGAAACCGCGTTGAGACACGAGAGAACCACGTTGAGACACGAGAGAACCGCGTTGAGACACGAGGAAACCGGAATGAGACGCTCCGGAGTGCTGGTTGAGACGCTGATCCGCCGTCCCAGCATCTCATTCTCCTTCCCTGGCGTCTCATCCCGGAGTCGTAGCGTCTCATCCCGCTTGTTGAGACATTCCGACTCCCTTCCCTTTTGTCTCAACCCTCCCGCTTCGTGTCTCAACCTCCCTCCCTCGCGTCTCAACCAGGCTGGTTCGCGTCTCAACCTTCCTTCCTCGTGTCTCATGGAGGGGTCCGCGAGCCGGGTTCCGGCTCCGTAGCGTCTCAAACCTCCGGTCAGCGCGTTTTTCGTCTGCCGCTCGGCTGCGCGAGCTTCGGGCGCGCGGCAAGCGGCCAGCACGTTTGCGCGGACGGCGTGACACCGGGTACCATCCGGGGCCGATCTCCAGGAGGTATTCTGATGAGAATCCGCCCGTTCCTCGCTGTCCTGCTGTTGCTGCTGCCCTCCGCCCTGACCGCCCAGCCGGCGGGCGGGAACAAACCGGAGGTGATCATCCTCAAGGCGGCCCGGCTGTTCGACGGCAAGGGCGACGCCATGGTCCCCAACGGGGTGGTGATCGTCGAAGGGGGCACGATCCGGGCCGTGGGGGTGGGGCTGGCGGTGCCGGCCGGCGCGCGGGTGATCGACCTCGGCGATGCGACGCTGCTGCCGGGGCTGATCGACGCCCATACCCATATCAGCGGCGAGTCGGGCGACAACTGGCTCCAGGATACGATGAACAACATGCGTCGGACCGTGCCCGAGGCGGCCATCCGCGCCACGGAGCACGCGCGCAAGACGCTGATGGCCGGCTTCACCACCATCCGCGACGTCGGCTCCGGGGAGGCCGTCGACATCGGCCTGCGCAACGCCATCCGCGACGGCGTCGTCCCCGGGCCGCGTATCCTGGCAGCGAACCACTCCCTGGGGGCTCGCGGCGGCCATTGCGACGAGTCCGGCTTCCCGTACAAGCTCTTCCCCGAGAAGGGCCCGGAAGAGGGCATCGCCAGCGGCGCCGATCAGTTCCGCGACGCGGTCCGCTTCCAGGTCAAGTACGGCGCCGACCTGATCAAGATCTGCGCCACCGGCGGCGTGCTGTCCCTGGCCGACGAGGTGGACACGCCGCAGCTCACGCAGGAGGAGATGAACGCCATCGTCGACGAGGCCCACCGGCTGCGGAAAAAGGTGGCCGCCCACGCCCACGGCACGGAAGGGGCGAAGACCGCGGTCCGCGCCGGGGTGGACTCCATCGAGCACGGCTCGTTCCTGGACGACGAAGCGCTGCGGATGATGAAAGAGCGGGGGACGTTCCTGGTCCCCACCCTCCTCGCGGGCGAGTACGTCGCCGGCCGGGCGGCGGTCCGCCACTACCCGCCGGAGATCGCGGCCAAGGCCAAGGCCGCCGTGGAGGTCCGCTCGGACATGTTCCGCCGGGCACTCCGCATGGGGGTGAAGATTGCCTTCGGCACTGATTCCGCGGTGAGCCCGCACGGTATGAACGCCCAGGAATTCGCCCTGATGGTGGGTCTCGGCATGCCCCCTGCCTCCGCTCTGCGCTCCGCCACCTCCGTGGCCGCCGACCTGCTCGGCCTCGCCAAGACCCTCGGCACCCTGGAGCCTGGCAAGGTCGCCGACATCATCGCCGTGCCCGGCAACCCCCTCACCGACATCAAGGTGATGGAGCGGGTGAGCTTCGTGATGAAGGACGGCCGCGTGTTCAAGGGCGGGAGCTAGAGCTCATGACTTCGACGTTCGTGCGCGCGGTCGTGGGATGGCTCCTGTTCAGCGTTGTGGCGTCCGCGGGCGCCGATCAGCTCGACAGGCACCTGCGCAAGCAGATGCGCCGGATGCATCTCCCCGGGCTCGCCGTCGCCGTCGTGCTCGACGGCCGGATCGCCACCGTGCGCACCTACGGTTTCGCGGATCTCGAGCGGCGGTTGCCCGTGACCGAGAGCTCGGTCTTCGAGCTCGGGTCCGTGACGAAACAATTCACGTCCGCGCTGATCATGATGCTCGTCGAAGAGGGCAGGGTCGAGATCGACGAGAAGATTTCGAC
>DASQEB010000128.1:0-2179 GCA_035633875.1 Thermoanaerobaculia bacterium | reverse complement strand
GATCCGCTGGAGTCCAGGAACGCCCATCTCAACTTCAACCATCTGGGGGTGGAGGTCGCCGAGTACATGGAAGACATGTACGAGGGCGAGATGTGGAGCGACCTCGCCCGCGGCATCGGCACGGACCGGTTCATCGTCTCCTGGAAAATCCGGAGCGAGCGGACCCTCCGCGTGCTCGCCGGAGAGCGGCCCGATCCCAGCCGCTTCCGGGAGGCTCCCGTCGTGAACCCGGGCGGTGCGACGGGAGAGCTGCCCGCGGGAGATCTCGCGCGGGTGGAGGTCCCCGAAAACGTTCAGGTGCTCAAGGGCGAGCGGCCGGAGGAGGCCCTCGCCTGGCGGCTCTCCACCCGCCGCGCCTTCGAGGAATCCCTCGCCCACGGCTGGCGGGTGGAGGCCTTTTACCGCGATCCGGCCGACGGCCGCTGTTTCTACGGACTGGAAAGATCCTGATGATCCACATCGAGAGCATCACCCTGCGCGAGATCGCCCTCGCCCTGAAAGAGCCGTTCCAGATCTCCTCCGGCACCCAGAGCCATCGCCGCATCCTGCTCGTCCAGCTCCGCGGCGCCGACGGCGTCGTGGGGTGGGGCGAGTGCGCGGCCGGCGAGGCCCCGCACTACGGGCCGGAGACGGCCGACACGGCCTGGCTCGCCATCCGCGAGTGGGTGGCGCCCCGGGTGCTCGGCCGCTCCTTCGCCGGGCCGGAGGAGATCCATCCGGTGCTGGAGAAGAACTTCCGGGGCCACAACATGGCCAAGGCCGCGATCGAGATGGCCGCCTGGGAGCTGGCGGCGCGGACGGAGGGGGTCTCCCTGTCGAAGAAGCTGGGCGGCACCCGCGACCGCATCCGCGTGGGGATCTCCCTGGGGATCCAGGCAAGCCCGGAGGCTCTGGTGGGGAAGGCCCGGGCCGCCCTGGAGCGGGGGTACCGCAAGGTCAAGATCAAGATCAAGCCGGGCACGGACGTCGACTACGTCCGCGCCGTGCGCGAGGCCCTCGGCCCCGAGGCGCCCCTGATGGCGGACGCCAACAACGCCTATACCCTCCAGGACGTCGACCGCCTCGCGGCTCTCGACGAGCTCGGCCTGATGATGATCGAGCAGCCCCTGGCCTGGGATGACATCCTGCGCCACGCCGAGCTCCAGAAGCGCATGAAGACCCCGATCTGCCTCGACGAGTCGATCACCAGCGTGGACCGCGCCGAGGACATGATCACCCTGCGCGCCGGCCGGATCGTCAACATCAAGCCCGGCCGGGTGGGCGGCTTCGTCCAGTCCCGGGCGATCCACGACCTGTGCGCGGCCCACGGCATCCCGGTCTGGTGCGGCGGGATGCTGGAGAGCGGCGTCGGCCGGGCGCACAACGTTGCCCTGGCCTCCCTGCCCAACTTCACCCTCCCCGGGGACACCTCCCCGAGCGAACGCTATTGGGAAAAGGACGTCGTCACCCCCGAGTGGACGATGGACCGGGAGGGCTGGATGAACGTCCCGGTGGACCGGCCTGGGATGGGCGTCGAGGTGGACCTCAACCGCGTGGACGACCTGACCGTGCGCCGGGCCGACCTCCGGGCGTCCTAGTGGTCTGTCCCAGACAGTCGGCCCTCCGCGAACCTGTCACTTCTCTTGTGGCAGACCACTAGAATAGACCGCTGTGCTCTACCGGCTCCTCGCTGACCTGGTCGTCGTCCTCCACTTCGCCTTCGTGCTCTTCGTGGTCTTCGGGGGCCTCTTCGCCCTGCGCTGGCCGCGCGCCGCGTGGATCCACCTGCCCGCCGCGCTCTGGGGGGCGGGAATCGAATTCGTCCAGGGGATCTGCCCGCTGACCCCCCTGGAGAACCGCCTCCGCCGGCTCGGGGGGGAGGCGGGCTACTCCGGCGGGTTCGTCGAGCGGTACGTCACGGCCGTCCTCTACCCGGAGGGGCTCACCCGGGAGGTCCAGCTCGTGCTGGGCGGCTTGGTGATCCTGGTGAACGTGGCGGTCTACGCCGTGGTGTGGAGGCGGCGCCGCTGATCCGCCCGTATCGACGATTTTTAGCGGCTTCGGCGCGGTCGTAAGGCGCCTAACGCGGGGCGTAAGCGGCTTAACGGAGTTTTTAGCGGCTTCCGCGCGGTCGTGAGGCGCTTAACGCGGGGCGTAAGCGGCTTAACGGAGTTTTTAGCGGCTTCTGCGCGGTCGTAAG
>DASQEB010000127.1:0-5149 GCA_035633875.1 Thermoanaerobaculia bacterium | reverse complement strand
CAACACCGAGGCCACGGACTGGAGGCAGATCGTCGGGCTGTACGAGATCCTGGTGCGGCTCGTTCCTTCCCCCGTCGTCGAGCTCAACCGCGCCGTGGCGGTGGCGATGCGGGATGGGCCGGATGTGGGCCTGGCGCGGGTCGACGCCATCCTCGCGCGCGGCGAGCTGGCCGAGTACCATCTCGCGCACGCCGCGCGGGCCGACCTCCTCCGCCGGCTCGGCAGGGCCGACGAGGCGGCCGATTCCTACCGGAAGGCGCTCGCCCTGGCCCGGCAGGATCCGGAACGCCGGTTCCTCGAGGGGAGGCTGCGAGAGCTGGCAGGGAGCGAGAAAGATTCCGTCGAGATGTCGATCTGACGCCGGCTCGTTCGACTACCAGCAGGCGAGAGGCTTCCGGAGAGCCTCTCCGACGACCAATAAGGAGGAAGGATGAGCGGAGTACGGGTACTGGTGGGGACACGCAAGGGCGCGTTCGTCCTGACGTCGGACGGCAAGCGCGGACGATGGGATGTCAGCGGCCCCCACTTCGCAGGTTGGGAGATCTACCACCTCAAGGGCTCGCCCGTGGCGCCGAACCGGATCTATGCGTCGCAGTCCAGTGGCTGGTTCGGGCAGATGATCCAGCGCTCCGACGACGGTGGCAGGACGTGGGAGGCGGTCGGCAACGAGTTCGTGTACGACGGGATCCCGGGCACGCACCAGTGGTACGACGGCACGCAGCATCCCTGGGAGTTCCAGCGGATCTGGCATCTCGAGCCGTCGCTGACCGATCCGGACGTCGTCTTCGCCGGAGCGGAAGACGCCGCTCTGTTCCGCAGCATGGATGGCGGCCGGACTTGGGCTGAGCTCTCCGGGCTGCGTCACCACTCCTCCGGACCCTCCTGGCAGCCGGGCGCCGGCGGGATGTGCCTGCACACGATCCTGCTGGATCCGAGCCGTCCCGGGCGGATGTTCATCGCCATCTCCGCCGCGGGTGCCTTCCGGAGCGACGATGGCGGCACGACGTGGCGGCCGATCAACCGGGGCCTGCGGTCGGAGGGCATTCCCGACCCGGACGCGGAGGTCGGACACTGCGTTCACCGCATCGCCATGCACCCGTCGCGGCCGGACGTGCTGTTCATGCAGAAGCACTATGACGTCATGCGCAGCGACGATGCCGGTGAGTCGTGGCACGAGGTCAGCGGAAACCTGCCGTCGGACTTCGGGTTCCCGATCGACGTCCACGCGCACGAGCCGGAGACGATCTACGTCGTTCCGATCAAGAGCGACTCCGAGCATTTTCCGCCCGATGGCAAGCTGCGCGTGTACCGCAGCCGGACGGGGGGACACGAGTGGGAGGCGCTCACCAACGGTCTGCCGCAGAGCGATTGCTACGTGAACGTGCTGCGCGACGCGATGGCGGTGGACTCGCTCGACCCGTGCGGCATCTACTTCGGGACAACCGGCGGGCAGGTCTACGGATCCGCCGACGGCGGCGACACATGGGCTCCCATCGTCCGGGACCTTCCTTCCGTCCTGTCCGTGGAGGTCCAGACGCTGCCATGATCCGCGTCGGACTACCGTTCCATCTGCGGACGCTGGCGGGCGTCGACGCCGAGGTCGCCCTGGAGGTGGAGCGCCCGATCACGCAGAGCTCGGTTCTCGATGTGCTCGAGGCCCGTTATCCGGTGCTGCGTGGTACGATCCGCGACCACGTCACGCAGCGGCGCCGGCCGTTCCTGAGGTTCTTCGCCTGCGAGCAGGATCTGTCCCATGAGCCGCCGGACGCTCCCCTGCCCGAAGCGGTCGCGGCCGGGGAGGAACCCTTTCTGATCATCGGGGCCATGGCCGGCGGCTGACTTTGGCGAACATGGAGGAAAACTCTTGAAATACATGCTGCTGATCTACGGGGACGAAAACGCCTTGAGCGAGAGCGAGCGGGAGCAATGTTACGGGGAATCCACGCAGCTTACGCACCAGCTCAACGCGGCGGGGCAATATCTCGGAGCCTCTCCGCTGCACCCCACCTCGATGGCGACCAGCGTCCGGGTCCGTGAGGGCAGACGATTCGTGACCGACGGTCCGTTCGCGGAGACCCGCGAGCAGTTGGGCGGCTTCTTCCTGATCGATGTGAAAGACCTCGACGAGGCGGTCGCCGTCGCCGAGCGGATTCCCCTGGCCCGCCGGGGGACCGTCGAAATCCGGCCGGTCCTCGAGATCCCGGGCCTGCCCTCGCGAGACGAGCAGACCGCGAGTGAGCTTGTCGCTGGTTCGCGCCGGAGTTGACTCAAGTGAACCGGAGAGGCCCGGAAGCTTCCGGCGCCCTACCGGAAGCTTCCGGCAGCCTCCCGGAATCTTTCGGCGGCGCCCCGGAGCGTTCCGGAAGGACTCGGAAGCTTCCGGCGGCACACTGGAGCTCTCCGCCGGCGCGCTGGAGCTTTCCGAAGGGGCCCGGAATCTTCCGGCAGCCCCCCGGAACCTTCCGGTGGCGTCCCGGAGCGTTCGGGAAGGATCCGGAGCCTTCCGGCGTCGCGCCGGAGCCCTCCGTCGTCGCACCGGAGCGTTCCGGAGAGTCTTGGAGCCTTCCGGCGGCACACCGGAGTCTTCCGGCGGTGTCTCGGAGCTTTCCGGAAAGACCCGGAGCCTTCCGGCGTCGCGTCGGAGCTCTCCGGCCTCGCGCCGGAGCTTTCCGGGGATGTTCAGAGCTCTCCGGCAGCGCACCGGAACCTTCCGGAGAAGACCCGGAAGCTTCCGGGAGGACAGGATGCATCAGCGTTCACTGAGCTGCCCCGGGCCGCCTTCTCCCGGCAGGCGCCTGCCCGGCCGCCGATCCGGTATATTTCCCGTTCGAGATGAGCCAGCCCACTCCCAAGAGCGCCTACGCCGCCGCCGGCGTCGACATCGATGCCCAGGAGAAAGGCCTCGCCAGGGTCAAGAAGCTGGCGAAGTCGACGTTCACCCCCGGGGTCCTCACCGAGATCGGCAGCTTCGGGGGCCTGTTCCGGCCGGACCTCGCCGGGATGGCCGAGCCGGTCCTCGTGGCCTCGGCCGACGGAGTGGGGACCAAGCTCGTCGTGGCGCGGATGGCGGGGGACTACTCGACCGTGGGGAGGGACCTCGTCAACCACTGCGTCAACGACATCCTGGTCCAGGGGGCGCGGCCGCTCTTCTTCATGGACTACCTGGGCGCCGGGGTGCTCGAGCCGGGGAAGATGGTGGAGCTCGTCTCCGGGGTGGCCGACGGCTGCCGGGAGAACGGCTGCGCCCTGCTGGGCGGCGAGACGGCCGAGATGCCCGGCTTCTACCAGCCCGGCGACTACGAGCTCGTGGGCTTCATCGTGGGGATCGTGGACCGGCCCCGGGTCCTGGACGGCTCCAGGGTCGCCGCCGGGGACGTCCTCGTGGGCCTCCCCTCCTCGGGGCTCCACACCAACGGCTACTCGCTCGCCCGCAGGATCCTCTTCGACCAGCTCGGCCTGGGCGTGGACGACAAGGCCCCCTGGCAGAAGAAGAAGCGGACCGTGGGGGAGATCCTCCTCGAGCCCCATCTCTCCTACCTGAAGCCGCTCGAGCTCATCCTCGGCCACCGCGCCCTCCACGGCATGGCCCACATCACCGGCGGGGGGCTCACGGACAACCTGCCGCGCATCCTCCCTGCGGACACCCAGGCCATGATCCGGGTGGGGAGCTGGCCCGTCCCCGAGCTGTTCCACTTCCTTCAGGAGAGCGGCGAGGTGGAGACCGGGGAGATGTTCCGGGTCTTCAACATGGGGATCGGGATGGTCCTGGCGGTCGACCCGGCGGGGCTCGCCGAGATCCTGGGGCTGCTGCGCTCCATGGGGCAGAAGAGCTACCTCATCGGAAGCGTGCAAAAGGGTGGCTCGGGCGTGGTCTACGACCTGGAGCACCGGGCCTCCGAGGGGACGGTGGAGTGACCGCCCGGCTGGGCGTCCTCCTCTCCGGCCGGGGGAGCAACTTCCTTGCGATCCATGCCGCCGTCGAGCGGGGCGAGGTCCCCGCCCGGATCGCTCTTGTGGTCAGCAACGTGGCGGACGCGCCGGGGCTCGCGAAGGCCCGGGAGCTGGGCCTGCCGGCCGAGGCCATCCCCCACGGGGGAGAGCCCGGCCGCCGCGCCCATGAAGAGAAGGTCCTCGCGGCCCTCCGGCAGGCGGGAGTCGAGTGGGTGTGCCTGGCCGGCTACATGCGTCTCCTCTCGCCGCACTTCCTGGCGGCCTTGCCGCGGCGGATCCTCAACATCCACCCGAGCCTCCTGCCCGCCTTTCCGGGTCTGGACGCCCAGGCCCAGGCTCTCGCCCATGGGGTCAAGGTCTCGGGCTGCACCGTCCACCTCGTGGACGAGGGGCTCGACAGCGGGCCCATCGTGGTGCAGCGGGCCGTGCCGGTGCTGGACGGCGACACGGCGGGGACCCTGGCCGCCCGCATCCTGGAAGCGGAGCACCAGGCCTACCCCGAGGCCCTGCGCCGGCTCCTGACCGAGCCGTGGAGGGTGGAGGGGCGGCGGCTCCTCTTTGAGGCCGAAGACCGGAAATAACCCCGCCCGGCGGCCGGTTATCCCCCCTGCGCGAGAGGGACGGGGAGGCGGGGACGAAAAAAACCAACCGGGGTGGAATAGGGGCGGCGGGTTCTGGGTTATACTTTCTTGCGACGGGGTGGAGCGGGGAGCCGCAAGGGCGGCATTGACAACGAAGCTCACCAATGACCCCAGGTTGGGAATAGACACCGGGGTCCTCTCGGTTGTAGACTCCTGAAGCTCGAAAGAGGCGCCTCCGGACAAGAGGGGGGCGCGACCGGCGGCCCCGAAGGGCCGGCCCGGAGCTTTCGCGTCGGTTCATTGAAAACTAGACAGAGGAAGAGAGCGAGCGGCTAAAACTTCCGAAAAAGCACCTGCGCGGGTCGAGCCGGCCTGCGCGGGGTAGGGACCAAACTGGAGAGTTTGATCCTGGCTCAGAATGAACGCTGGCGGCGTGCTTAACACATGCAAGTCGAGCGCGAAGGCGGCTTCGGCTGCCGGAGAGCGGCGAACGGGTGAGTAACACGTGGGTAATCTGCCTGGGAGCGGGGGATAACCTGGGGAAACCCGGGCTAACACCGCATACGATGTCGGGGCTTCGGTTCCGGCCTGAAAACTGGCCTCTGCTTGCAAGCTAG
>DASQEB010000126.1:0-4118 GCA_035633875.1 Thermoanaerobaculia bacterium | reverse complement strand
ATGTGCCGCGAGGGCGCTATTGTGTGATCGATCGACCACATCTCTCCGTCCGGGCGGGGGCCGGCAACCTGGTCGGCCTCCTCGCCGAGCTCGAGCGGAGCCGGACTCCCGAGGCGGTCGGGCTCGGGATCGAGCGTCTGCTGGCCCTCACCCGAGAGCCCGGGCAGATGGAGCTGCGGCGTGCCTGGACGGAGTTCCTCCGGGATTCTCTCATGTCCCGCCGCCTGCCCGACGTGGCCGCCGACCGGGCGGAGAGCCTGGAGGATCTCCTGCTGGTTCTGGAGGAACGGAGGTTTGCATGGAACGGGTGAGCCCTATGGTAACGTCAAGACGGATCGAAAGGAGCCATCCATGGCGAAGGCCCTGCTCGAAGAGACCTTCTGCATCCCGGCCGCGGCCACCCGGGACCTGGAGGGGTTCCGGCGCTGGGCCCGCTCGGACCGCTTCCCCGAGCGCGGGCGCATCGACTACCTCGCGGGCGACCTGGAGGTGGACATGAGCCCCGAGGACCTCTATACCCACGGGACCGTCAAACCGGCGATCTCTTCGACTCTCTTCCATCTGATCTCGGAAACGGGACTCGGGAATGTCTTCATCGATCGAGCCCGTCTCTCGAGCCCGGCCGCCGATCTTTCGGTCGAGCCTGACGTGACGGTCGTTCTCTGGGATTCTCTGGATCAAGGCCGGATTCGGGAGATCGCCAAAAAGTCGGGAAAACCGGGACGATATATCGAGCTCGAGGGCGCCGCGGACCTGGTGGTCGAGATCGTCAGCGACGGTTCGGTCAAGAAGGACCTGAAGCGTCTTCCCTCGCTCTACGCCGCCGCCGGGATTCCCGAGCTCTGGGTGGCGGCCGCGCGAGGCAAGCAGCTCCGCTTCGAGATCCGCACCCTGGAAGGCGGTGGCTACAGGACCCTTCCCCCGGACGCGGACGGCTGCGCCTTCTCGCCCCTCCTCGGGCTCGGTTTCCGCCTGCGGAGGGAGGAGGTCCGGCCGGGGCGCTGGAGCTACCGGCTGGAGCACATGGAACCTTGACGAGGTCTCCGGGGCGCCGGGGAAACCGGCGCCCGCCCCCTCTCGCCGGTGTCCGCGTCCTCGACGCCTCCCGCGTCCTGGCCGGACCGTACCTCGCCATGCTCCTGGGCGACCTGGGGGCGGACGTGATCAAGATCGAGAAGCCCGGCGGCGGGGACCAGACCCGCGGATGGGGACCGCCTTTCATCGGCGAGGGGGACCGCCGGGTGAGCGCCTACTTCGCCTCGGCCAACCGCAACAAGCGCTCCGCCGTGCTCGATCTCAAGAGCCAGGCCGGCCGCCGCGCGTTCCAGAAGCTCCTCGCCACAGCCGACATCCTGGTGGAGAACTTCCTCCCGTCCGAGTGGCGGAGCCTCGGCTTCCGCGGCTCGGACTTCACCCGGCGCCACCGGCGCCTCGTGCAGTGCACGGTGACGAGCTACGGCACCGCCGGCCCCGACGCCGACCGTCCGGCCTACGACGTGGTTCTCCAGGCGGAGTCGGGCCTCATGTCCCTCACCGGTTTCGAGGAAGGGGAGCCGGTGCGCGCAGGGGTGGCGGTCGTCGACATCCTGGCCGCCCTCTATGGCCTGTCCGGAGTGATCGCCGCCCTCCGGGCTCGGGACGCCAGCGGCTGCGGTCGGCGGGTCGAGGTCTCCATGGTGGACGCCGGCACCGCCTTCCTCTCCTACGCAGCCCAGTCCTGGCTCGCGGACGGACGCCAGCCCGCCCGCCTGGGCTCGGCCCATCCGAACCTCACCCCGTATCAGGCTTTCCGTGCGGCGGACGGCTGGTTCGTCGTCGGCGTCGGCAGCGAGCCCCTCTGGCGCCGCTTCTGCGCCGCCCTCGAGCGGCCGGAGCTGGCGGACGACCCTCGCTTCCGCACCAACGAGGACCGGGTCCGCCATCGCGCGGAGCTCCATTCCATCCTCGCCGGGGTGTTCGCCGAGCACCCGGCTTCCCATTGGAACCGGGTGATGCGAGAGCACCGCGTGCCCGCCGGTCCGCCAGCCACCGTGGGAGAGGCGGTGGAGCGCGCCCGGGAACGCGGCCAGGTCACCACGCTCCCGGCCGGCGCCTACGGCAGGCTTCCCACGATCGCCTCCCCCGTTCTCTTCGATGGCGAGCGCTCTCTCCCCAGGCGTCCGCCTCCCGCCCCGGGCGAGCACACCGTCGAGGTTCTGCGGGAAGCGGGACTGAGCTGGGAGGAGATTTTCCGCCTGACAGAACCCTGAGCTTCCCTTCAGTTCCGGATTGCTTTCCCCAGGTCGAATGGCTATGCTTGCATTAATTTACGATTTGTGACCGTTGCCCGGACGGGGGAGTCTTCCCCGACCTGCGGAGATTCCTCGGCGAAGGAGGGACAATGTCGGAGACCTGGAGGATCGGAAAGCAGACCACCCATTTCGAAGAGCCCGACACCATCTTCATGAAGATGGTCGGCGACGTGACCGCCGAAGAGGGGCTGGCGATCAACACCAAGCACACGGAATACGCTCAGGGACGCGATCGTCTTTTCTACCTCATCGATTTCTCGGAGCTCGAGAGCGTGCCCGCGCCGGTCCGCAAGGCGGCCTCCGAGACGATCAAGGAATTCCCTCTGCAGGGACTGGCCATCTTCCAGGCTCCTCTCAAGGCCCGCGTGCTCGCCAAGCTCATCCTCACCGCCATGAAGCTCTTCAAGGGAGAGGACGCCGCAGGAGCCCCCGTCGCCTTCCTGGACAGCGAGGAGGAGGCCCGCGCCTGGATCGCGAAGCGGCGGGAAGAGGTGATGCGGCAGCAGAACTAGACCGGGCGCTCTCCTCTCCCAATCCTGACGGCCAGCCACTGCCGAGCAGAACCGTCAGGAGGACGACCCCGCAGATCCTGCCCTCTTCACCCGCGACAGGATGACCCCACCCTTCCCCACCGCCCACACCCGCCCCGGGCTCTCGACCAGGCGGTGGAGGTCCCCCGCCCCGGTCTCCACCTTCGTCCAGGTCTCGCCCCCGTCCAGCGTCTCGAAGAGCACACCCGGCTCCACGTTCGCGTCGCCCACGGCCCAGCCGGTCCGTTCGCCCACGAAGAGGACGCTGCGCAGGCGGTTGCGGGTGAATGCCGGCCGGCGCTCCCAGGTGGCTCCCCCGTCCCGGGTCCGCAGCACGAACCCGTGATGGCCCACGGCCCAGCCCGTTCGGGTGTCCAGGAACCACAGATCCCGCACGATGCCTGCTACCGGATCGAGAGCGACCTCCCACGTCCGTCCCCCGTTCCGGGTTGCGAGGATCGCCTTGCTGCCGGCGAGAAGGCCGGCCGACGCCGTCGGGAAGGTCATGGCGTCCGCGAAGAAGCCGGCGGACGGCAAATCTTCCCGGAGGACCCATGTCTCGCCGCCGTCCGAAGTCTCGAAGAGGACGCCCTCGCGGCGAACCGTGTCGACGCCGGCAAGGAAGCCCCTCCGCGCATCGAGGAAACGCACGGCGTAGAGGGCCACGTCGTCCGTTCCGAGGCTCCGCCTCTCCCAGGTCCGCCCGCCATCGCGCGTCCGGAAGAGCCGGCCCTCGCTGCCGCAGATCCAGCCCCTCCGAGCGTCGAGAAAAGTGATCGATTCGAGGAAGCCCGGCCCGAGGTGCGCCTGCACCATCCAGGACTCGCCGCCATCCGCCGTGTGCAGCACGACTCCGCTGGAATGGGCGATCACCCAGCCGGTCGCGTCGTCCACGAAGAAAGCGTTGTGGAGATCGTCCACGGTCGCGGGAGTCAGGTGCTTCCGCCAGGCCGAGGCCGCAAGGGGCGACTTGATCCACCCCGCCACATCCTCCACGACACCTGCCGCCACGTGCCCCGGTCTGCCGTACTCCTCCGGCGTCGCCTTCCCCTTGCCCTCCATGAACAGGTGGTTGAGATCCGGATACGCCTTGAAGGTGACGTTCTTCCGGTCCGCCAGAGCCTTCCGCCAGAGCTCATAGTCTTCCATCGTGACCTGGTAATCCCGCTCGCCCTGGAGGATGAGGAACGGCTGCTTCAGCTCCCTGGCCACCGCGGGCGGGTGATACCCCCTGAGGTCCAGCCAATAGGAGGCCGGCTCCCCCCTCGGGG
Organism: Thermoanaerobaculia bacterium; assembly: GCA_035633875.1. Taxonomy (GTDB): domain Bacteria; phylum Acidobacteriota; class Thermoanaerobaculia; order Multivoradales; family UBA5704; genus DATARR01. The sequence continues at coordinate 26 of DASQEB010000126.1, read as the reverse complement.
CCTCCTTCGAGCCCGCCTCGAGCGGC
>DASQEB010000125.1:0-9589 GCA_035633875.1 Thermoanaerobaculia bacterium | reverse complement strand
CACGAAGGCGGGCAGCAGGGCGGCGAGCCAGGCCGCGATGAAGCCGGCGGCCGGGCCGGCGAGCCGCCGGGCGAGGAGGCCGGTGAGGAGGACGAGGCCCAGGGAGAAGGCGAGCGTCACGAGCCGGCCGGCGACGATCAGCTCCTGCGGGTAGAGAAGCTCGTAGCGGCGGCGCGGAGCCGGCGACAGATCCGCCCGCAGCGGCCGGTCGTGGAGGGCGGCGTAGACCGGAGACCAGGCCGCCACCGGCAGGGCGATGGCATAGAAGGGCAGGGAAGGATAGATGTAGAACTTCGGGTCCCAGGTGCGCTCCCTGAGGAGATGAGAGACACGGTGGAGGACGTGCCCCTCGTCCACGTAGCTCATGTACGGCAGCCCGGCGGGAAGCGAGGGCAGACGCACCGCGGCGGCCACGGCCAGGAGAGCGATCCAGAGGAGGAGGGTCCTTGGCCGTTTCATGGGTGCCTTATCCTACGAAAAGAGCAGGCCGGGCGTTAAGGAAGAGATCTCGCGCCATGTCGCATTCCGGTTAGAATGGGGTCACCCGCATGGACAGCCCGTACGACCGACCCTCCGATGAAGAGCTCCGGCTCTTCCTTGAAAGAATCGAACGCCGGCTGGAGGAGGAGCCTCCGGCGCTCTCGCCGGCGGCCCACCGGGAGCAGGTCGCGGCCCTGCTGCGGCAGTCCGGCGAATCGAGCTTCTACGAGACGCTCTCGATTGCCCCGACGGCGACGGCGCTGGAGGTGCACGAGGCTTACGACCGGGTGGCCCGTCTCGTCCACCCCCGGAACGCCGGTCGCCTGGGTCTCGACGGCCGGGAGGGCGTGCTGGAGGTCCTGTTCGAGCGGGTGACCGCCGTCTATCTCACGCTCTCCCAGCCCGACCGCCGCAAGCGGTACGACCGCGAGCTCGGCCCGGACCTGTGGAAGGCCGTGGGGGCTCCCGCTGCCGGCCAGCGGAAAGAGGAGGCCCGGGATGTGGCGCGCCGCTATTACGAGAGGGCCATGGAGCTGGCGGTCGCGGACGAATACCACTTCGCCATCGAGCTGGCCCAGCAGGCGCTGCACATCGACCCCCGGCCCGAGTACCACGCCCTCCTCGGCAGACTCCAGGCAAGGAATCCCCTCTGGCTCCGCAGCGCCGCCGAGAACCTGCGCAGAGCCCTGGACATGGGGGCTCGGGACGTGGAGCTGCCGGCCGTTCTCCAGAGCGTCATCGACCGGCTGGATGCGGGCGAGGCGGAGGCAGCACCCGGGATTGCAGCCCGGCCGAAGCGGGACGACCCGGAGGTCCGCGTGCTGGACCCGGACGCCACCGGCGAAATCGAGCTGCCGCTGCCGGGGGAGGGCGCTTCCAAGTCCCGCCGCCGGAAGAAATAGACCCGTCGAACCGTTAAGATAGAGATACGCCGGAGAGCTCCAGGCGGTCGCCCCGCGGGGTCTTCGGGCCCGCGCGGGGAGGAAAGTCCGAACTCCAACGGGCAGCATGCTCGCTAACGGCGAGGAGCGGCGACGCTACGGAAAGTGCAACAGAAAAGATACCGCCGGTCTCCCTCCGGGGGGTCCGGTAAGGGTGAAATGGTGCGGTAAGAGCGCACCGCTCCGCCGGTGACGGCGGAGGCACGGAAAACCCCATGCGGAGCAAGACCAAATAGGGGGACGGATCTGCGGGTTGCCCGTCCCGCCTCCGGGCCTTCGGGCCTGGGGCCGTTCCCGGGTAGGTTGCTGGAGGCCGGCGGCAACGCCGGTCCCAGAGGAATGACCGCAGCCCGGCGCTTCGGCGTCGGGACACAGAATTCGGCTTACGGAGCTCTCCGGCGTCTTGATCCAATCCATCCATCTCCCTCCGCCCGCCGGCCCCGGCGACCGGGTGGGGGTCGCCGCTCTTTCGGGGCCGGTCCATCCCGCCCGGCTCGAGGCGGGCCTCGCCGCCCTCCGCGGGCTCGGCTTCGAGCCGGTCCTGGCGGACAATCTCTCCTCCCGTCACGGTTTCTTCGCCGGCAGCGACGCCGAGCGCCTCGCCGCCTTCCACCGCCTGGCGGCCGATCCCGATCTTCCCGCCATTTTCTTCGCCCGCGGCGGTCACGGTGTGCTGCGGCTGATGCCCGGCCTCGACTGGGACCTCCTGCGCCGCCGTCCCCGTGCCTACGTGGGCTACTCGGACCTCACCCCATTCCTCCTGGAAGTCGTGCGGCGGCTCGGCTTCGCGGCCTTCCACGGCCCGCTCGTGGCCGCCGACCTCGCCCGAGGCCTGGACGCGGGAGAGGAGGCGTCCCTCCTCGGCGCGTTGGCCGGGCGGTACCCCGCCGAGCTGCCCTTCGCGGCGTGGCTGCGGGACGGCAATGGCGGCGCCTCCGGGCCACTCCTGGGCGGGTGCCTGAGCCTCCTTACGGCCACGCTCGGGACCTCTTTCTTCCCCGATCTCGAGGGAGCGTTGGTGTTCTGGGAGGACCTCAACGAGGCGCCGTACAGAGTGGATCGCATGTTGACCCACCTGGGACTGTCGGGTAATCTCGCGGCCATCAAGGGAATGATCGTCGGCCATCTTCGAGGCGGCGAGGATCCGGGCTGGAGCCCGGCAGACTGGCCGGCTCTGGTGCAGGAAAGCCTTTCCAACTTCTCCTGGCCGCTGGTCTGGGGTCTGGAAAGCGGCCATTTCGCGCCGAACCGCACGCTGCCCCTGGGGCTGCCGGCGCGGCTCGAGGCCGGAAGCGGCCGTCTCGTGCTCGGCGAGGGATGAGAACATGGCCAACCCTGTCTTCAAGACCACCAGCGGCGGAAGCGGCGGCACCCGCAGGAGCGCCTATGCCCTGGAGCTCAAGCCGGGGGAGTACGTCTTCCGGGAGGGCGATCTGGGCACCGAGATGTACATCATCAACGAGGGCAAGATCGAGATCCTGAACCAGGTCGGCGACGAGGAGCAGTTGCTCGCGGTCCTGGAGAAGGGGGACTTCTTCGGCGAGATGTCGGTTCTGGAGGACCTGCCCCGGGCGGCTTCGGCCCGGGCGGCCACAGACTGCCGGCTCCTCCAGATCAACGGCACGACCTTCGATCAGATGCTCCAGGGAAACCCGGAGATCGCCGTCCGCATGATGCGCAAGCTCTCCCGCCGTCTGCGCGAAGCGGACGAGCAGCTCAAGGCCCTCATGGGGACCAAGGTCACACCCTCCCGCGAGGTGCCGAAGCCCGCGGTCCAGGTGGTGGCGGAGGGGCCCGAGCGGCTGGTCCACGTGTCCTCCGGCATGGAGTTCTTCCTCTCCAGCGGTCCGGAGACGACCATCGGCCGCAAGGACCCGGTAACCGGGATCTTCCCCGACATCGACCTCACGCCGGTGGACACCCAGCGCTCGGTCAGCCGCCGTCACGCCAAGATCTACCGCCGTGGGAGCAAGTTCTTCTTCGGCGAGGAGATCGGCACGATGAACAGCACCTTCGTCAACGGCGCGCGCCTGGAGACGGGAGTCCCTGGCGAGGTCCGCCCGGGGGACGAGCTCCGCTGCGGCGTCGTGACGCTGCGCTTCGAGGTCCCCTAGCTCCTGAATCCGGAAACCCCTCTCGGGCTGGTCCGGGGCGTGGGGCCTGCCCGTGCCCGCGCCCTGGCGGACGCCGGCTATCGCACCGTCCGCGACCTTCTCTTCCACCTCCCCCAACGGTATGAAGACCGGAGCGCGGTCCAGCCCATCGGGGGGGTCGCCCCGGGGAGCTCGCTCACCCTGCGGGGGCGCCTGGCCGGGGCGCGGATGCTCCGCACCCGCCGCCGCGGGGTCGGCATCGTCCGGGCGACCCTGGACGACGGCACCGGGAAGCTGCCCGTCTCCTGGTTCAACCGCCCGTACCTGGCGAGCCAGGTGCTGGAGGGGCCGGAGTATCTGCTCCATGGCAAGGTGCGCGAGAAGAAGGGAGGGCTCGAGTTGCTGAACCCCTCGGTCGAGCTCGCCGAGCGGGCCTTCCAGGGCGCCGGCATCACGCCGGTCTACCCGGCGGCCGGAAGCGTGGGGCCGGCGGCCGTGCGCAAGATCCTGGACATTATCCTGGCCGGACTGGACCCGGCCGCGCGGATCGAGGAGCCGTTGCCGGCGGATCTCCTGGCCCGGTATGGGCTGCCTCCGCTGGGAGAGGCCCTGCGGGAGCTTCACCGGCCTTCCGGGAGCGACAGCGAGTCCTTGAATCAGCGGCGGAGCCCGGCCTGGCTGCGGGTGATCTACGGAGAGCTCCTGGAGCTCCAACTCGCCCTCGCCCTTCTGCGCGCTCTTGAAGAGGTTGCGCCCCGGACCCGGAGCTACCGGATCGACAGGCGTCTCCGCAAGGCGGTCCGGGAGGTGCTGCCGTTCCCCCTGACCGGCGCGCAGGAGCGGGCGTTCGAAGGTATCCTGGACGACCTCCGGGCCTCCCGCCCCATGGTCCGCCTCCTCCAGGGGGACGTGGGGAGCGGCAAGACGATCGTCGCGGCCCTGGCCCTGGTCACCGCCCTGGAGAACGGTTATCAGGGGGCGTTCATGGCCCCCACCGAGATTCTCGCCGGGCAGCACGCCGCGAACCTCCGGGATCTCCTCGGGGACCGCTACCGGATCGGTCTCTTGACCTCCGGCGTGCGGAATGCGGGCCGTCTGCGGGAGGAGCTGGCCGCGGGGGAGATCCAGCTCGCCGTGGGCACCCACGCCCTTCTGCAGGAGAATGTGGCGTTTCGGGCGCTGGCCCTGATCGTGGTGGACGAGCAGCACCGCTTCGGCGTCCTCCAGCGGCGCCTCCTGCGGGAGAAGGGAGACCATCCGGACATGCTGGTGATGACGGCGACGCCCATCCCCCGCTCCCTCGCCCTGGCGGCCTACGGCGACCTGCCCGTCTCGGTCCTCGACGAGATGCCGCCAGGGCGCGTCCCGGTCCAGACCGAGGTGCTGCCGGCGAAGAAGCGGCGGGAGGTCTACCGCCGGCTGCGGGAGGAGCTGGAGCGGGGCGGCCGGGCCTACGTGGTCTTCCCTCTCATCGAGGAGAGCGACCGCATCGACGCCGCCTCCCTGGCCGCGGCGGGCGAAGAGGTCCGGTCTTTCCTGGAGGGGTTCCCGAGCGCGGTCCTCCACGGCAGGATGCCCGCGGAGGAGCGGGACCGGATCATGCGGGCCTTCGCGGCCGGGGAGCTGCGGGTGCTCGTGGCCACGACCGTGATCGAGGTGGGCATCGACGTGCCCGAGGCCACCTGGATGATCATCGAGAGCGCCGAGCGTTTCGGCCTCGCCCAGCTCCACCAGCTCCGGGGCCGGGTGGGGAGGAGCGACCGCCCCTCCCGTTGCATCGCCCTCCACGGTCGCCTCTCGGAAGCGGGGGTGCGCCGGCTCGAGGTCTTCGCCTCCACCACGGACGGATTCAGGATCGCGGAGGAGGACCTTGCCATCCGCGGGCCCGGGGACCTCCTGGGCACCCGGCAGGCGGGCCTGCCGCCGCTCACCGCTGCCCGCCTTCCCGAGGATTGGGAGTGGCTGGAGCGGGCCCGGGACGACGCCCGCGACCTGCTGCCCCGGATGGCCGAGCCCGGTCTGGAGGCGCTCTGGGAGAGGATGCTGCCGTATGTGGAGGAGGGGAGGGGGAAAGAATGAACCTCACCCCCTGTCCCCCTCTCCCATCGCCCTCCCTTCCCCCGGGAGAGGGGGGACGCAGATGGGCTTTCTTGCCGAGATCAGACACGATCACATCTTTGTCCGTTGAGATTCCCTGCTGGCACGGACGGTTGTGTTTCGTCCCTCCTCTCCCGGTCGGGGGGAGGGCGATGGGAGAGGAGGACAGGAGGTGAGGGTTCTTCTCGTCGCCAACACCCTCCCCCCGCGGGACGTTTCCGGCGTTGGCGAACAGGTGCTACAGTTGGCCGCCGGTCTGCGGGGCAACGGAGACGAGGTCGAGGTGCTGGGCCGCGGTCCGGGTGGGGCCACGGGTCCGAAGGTGTTCTTTCCCCTCGCCGTCGTCCCGGCCGTCTGGCGGGCCCTCCGTCGGTTCCGCCCCCACGTGGTGCAGGTGCACGAGTCCGATGGCGCCCTCGCCGCCTTGTTGGTGGCCGTGGTGGCGCCTCTCCTCGTGCCGCGCCCCCTCCTCGTCGCGTTGCTCCAGGTGAGCTACATCGAGGAGCTGCGGGCGGTGCGCCCGCTGGTCGCGAAAGGGCGGGTGCTGGGACGGCCGGGCGGCGTGGAGCTGCACTTCCGGTGGCTCAAGGCGCCCCTCCAGATCGTCCTGGGTCGGCTCACGGCGTTCGTGGCCGACCTGGTGTTGACGCCGAGCGCGGCCACGGCCGGGGAGGTTCGCCGCGACTACGGCGCCGCCGAGGTGGCCGTGCTGCCGAACGTGACCGGGGGTCTGGATGTCGAGGCCGCACCCCGGACGGGGGAGGCCGCCGCGCCGGGCTACCTCCTGTTCGTGGGCCGGCTGCGCATCCGCAAGGGTGTGGAGGTGTTGCTGGAAGCTCTGCGGGAGCTGCGGGCGCGGCACCCGGGAGCGCGGCTTCTGATCGCCGGGGACGGCGAGCATCGGGCCGCCCTGGAGAGCAAGGTTGTGGAGTTGGCGCTGGAGCCGGCGGCCGTCTTCCTCGGGCGCTGCGACGCACCTCGGGTCCGGGGCCTCCTCGGCGGCGCCGCCGCTCTGGTGGTGCCCTCGACCTACGAGGGCATGCCTCTCGTGGTCCTGGAGGCCATGGAGGCGGGGGTGCCCGTGGTGGCGAGCCGGGTGAGCGGCATCCCCGAGGTGGTGGAGGACGGCATCACGGGCTGGCTGGTGCCGCCCGAGGACCCCGAGGCCCTCGCCGCCGCCCTCGCCCGAGTCCTGGAGGATCCGGACGGTGCGAGGCGGCGCGGTGAGGCGGGCCGGCGAAGGGTGGACGAGCGTTTCCGGCCCGCAGTGGCGGCGGAGACGTGGAGAAAGGCGGTGCTCGCCCGGAGGGCGGAGACATCGTTCGAGGAATGACATGAGGTGCAGGAGAGGATTTCATCCATGATGGGACGCGCGCTGCTGATCGTCGGCGCCATGGCGACGCTGGGCATCCTTGCTTCCGCGGTGGTGGGCTATCTGCTGGCCGACTCCACCGATCCGAACATGCCGCTCCACGTCCTGATCTCGCTCGCGGCGAGCCTGCTGCTGCTCTTCTCCCACTGCTGGATCATGTTCTACCTGATCGGCACGGGGAAGGCGATCAAGGAAGCGGTCAACGAGAACGGCCTGGAGCCGGCGCTCATCGAAGAGACGAAGCGTTTCAAGAACGCCTCCTATCCCTGGCTGATGCTGGCCATGGGCCTCGTCATCGCCACCTTCGTCCTGGGGGGCGGAGCGGCCACCGGCGCGGTCCCCAACTGGGTGCACCACGCGCTGTTCTTCGCCACCGTGGCGGTCCAGGTCTACACCCTGTGGGTGGAGAACCGGGTCCTGACCGACAACGAGCGGCTGATGACGGACATCAACCGCCGGCTGGAGACCCCGGTGCCGCGCCGCCAGGCGGGGGAGTCGATCCCGTAGGACTCATGGACGCGAACGCCGTCTTCATCGTGGGAGTGCAGCTCCTCCTCCTGTGGCTGTCGATCTCGGCCCACGAGGCGGCGCACGCCTGGACGGCGGACCTGTACGGCGATTCCACGGCCCGCACGCTCGGCCGGATCACCTTGAATCCGTTGCGCCACCTCGACCTCCTGGGCTCCCTGCTCTTCCCGGCCCTGCTGCTGACCCTCGGCGCTCCGATCCCGGCGTTCGGATGGGGCCGGCCCACGCCCATCGCGGCCGAAAAACTGCACCGCCCCGGCCGCGACGACGTGCTGGTCCTCGCCGCGGGCTCGGCCGTGAACCTTCTGCTCGCCGGCCTCGCCACGGTCGGGATCGTGCTCGCGGTGCGGGGAATGGGCGAGGAGGCGAGGCAGGCCGCATTCCTGGCTCTGGTCTACGACACGGACAAGGCGTCGGCCCTCGACGGCTTCCCGCTGATGTTCACCCTGGTGCGGCTGGCCATGATCAACGCCTTCCTCGCCGTCTTCAACCTGATCCCCCTGCCGCCCCTGGACGGCGGGCAGATCGCTCTCCACCTGCTCCCTCCGGACTGGGCCGCCCGGCTTGCCGGGGTCCGCCCCTACGGTTTTATCATCGGGGTCGGCCTGGCCCTGCTCGGGATGCCGCTGCTCCTGGTGCCGGTCTATGGCGTCCTGGCGTTGGTCATCAATCTCGTCTGAGGACTCGGAGGAAGGTTCGTGAACGAAACCAAGGTCGTTCTCTCAGGGATGCGCTCGACCGGCAAGATCCACCTGGGCAACTACTTCGGGGCCCTCAAGAACTGGGTGGAGCTCCAGGACCGCTACCGCTGCCTGTACATGGTCGCCGACTGGCACGCCCTGACCAGCGACTACGCCGACCCCTCCCAGGTTTCGGCCAACGGCATCGAAATGGTGGCCGACTGGCTCTCCGCCGGCCTGGACCCCGCGAGATCGGTGATCTTCATCCAGTCCCTGGTCCCGGAGCACGCCGAGCTCCACCTGCTCCTGTCCATGATCACCCCCCTCGGCTGGCTCGAGCGGGTGCCGACCTACAAGGAGCAGATCCAGCAGATCGAGAACAAGGACCTGGCGACCTACGGCTTCCTGGGCTACCCCGTCCTTCAGACCGTGGACATCACCGTGTACCGCCCCCAATACGTGGCCTTGGCTGTGGACCAGGCGAGCCACCTAGAGATCAGCCGGGAGATCGCTCGCCGCTTCAATTACTTCTATGGCGAGACCTTCCCCGAGCCGCAGGCCCTGTTCACGCCCACCCCGAAGGTACCGGGCATCGACGGGAGGAAGATGTCCAAGTCTTACGGCAACGCCATCAACCTCTCCGACCCGCCCGAGGTTATCCGGGAGAAGTGCAAACAAATGTTCACCGACCCCCAGCGCCTCACGCGCAAGGACCCCGGCCGCCCCGAGGTGTGCAATCTCTACGAGTTCCACAAGCTGATGTCGCCGGCGGACGTCCAGGAGCGGGTCGCGCACCAATGCCGTGCGGCCGAGATCGGCTGTGTCGATGACAAGAAGCTCCTCGCCGAGATCATCATCGAGTACCTGGAGCCGATGCGGAAGCGCCGCGCGGAGCTGGACCGGGACACGGTCTACGACATCCTCGTCGAGGGCTCGAAGAAGGCCCGGGAGCGGGCCGGCGAGACCATGGAGCTGGTCCGCGGGGCCATCGGGCTCGATTACCGGAAGGTCCTGGAGAAGGTCGCGGGATGATTCCTGAAGAGACCCCGGACGAGATCCTCGAGGCGGCCCCGGAGGAGACTCCGGAGACCCCGCAGGCCACGGTCTCGGAGATCCGCCCCCGGAAGCGCGGCAAGGCCCAGGCCGCGGACGAGGCACCGGACGGGGCTCCTCCGGCCGAGCCCGCCAGGGCCGACGACGGCGGCGAGCTCCTGCCCGAGGCCTGGCGCGTCCAGCTCCCCATCTTCGAAGGGCCCCTCGACCTCCTCCTCCACCTGATCAAGATCAACACGGTGGAGATCACCGACATCCCGGTGGCCACCATCTGCGATCAGTTCCATGCCTACCTCGGCCTGCTCGAGGAGCTGAACCTGGACATCGCGGGGGAGTACATCTACG
>DASQEB010000124.1:0-4339 GCA_035633875.1 Thermoanaerobaculia bacterium | reverse complement strand
CCGTGCCGCCGCGGGTGAGGGGCAGGAAGATCTCGAAGACCGAGAGGTCGAAAGCGACCGACGTAGCGGCCAGGACGCCTTCCAGCTCCTCGGGAACGAACACCTCCGCCGCCCAGTCCAGGAGCGCGGCAGCGCTCCGGTGCTCGATGGCTACCCCCTTGGGCCGGCCCGTCGAGCCCGACGTGTAGATCAGGTAGGCCAGGTTTCCGGGACCGGCGGTCCCGCCCAGCCGCTCGCCGGAGGTCTCCGGCGGGAGATGCGGCAGGCTCTCCGGGGTCAGCACGAGGCTCGCCCGGGCGTCCTCCAGGATCATCGCCAGGCGCTCCCGCGGAGAGGCCGGATCGAGCGGTACATAGGCGCCGCCCGCCTTCAAGATCGCGAGCAGGCCCACCACCAGCTCGGCCGTCCTCGGCAGGGCGATGCCCACCCGCACCTCCGGCCCCACGCCGAGCCGGCGGAGCCCGCGCGCCAGCCGGTTCGCTCTCCGGTCGAGCTCGGCATAGGTCAGCCGCTCCTCACCGCAGACCAGCGCCTCCGCCTCGGGCGTGCGGTCCACCTGGGCTTCGAACCGCTCGTGCAGGCAGAGGTCCGGACCTGTCGCGGCGCAGGTGTCGTTCCACTCCCGGAGGAGCTGCTGGACCTCGCGCTCGGAGAGCAGGGGCAGCTCCGAGAGCCGCCGCTCGGGCTCGGCCACGGCCGCCGCGAGCAGGGTCGTGAAACAGCCCAGCAGGCGGTCGACCGTGGGGGCGTCGAACAGGTCTCGGCGGTACTCGGCCAAGACGACGCGCCCCCCTTCCGTGGTTCCGAAGGAGAGCGTCAGGTCGAACTTTGCCGTCCCCTGCCCTCCTGGAGGCGCCGAGAGCCGCCAGCCCTCCCGCGCCGCCCCGGGGAAGTTCTGGACGATGAGCATCACCTGGAACAGCGGTGAGTGGGCGAGGTCGCGCTCCGGCTGGAGCTCGGCCACCAGCTTCTCGAACGGGAGGTCCTGGTGCGCGTAGGCCCCGAGCGCCGACTCCCGCGTCCGCGCCAGCAACTCGCCGAAGCCCGGGTCCCCGGACAGGTCGCCCCGCAGCACCAGGGTGTTGACGAAGAAGCCGATCAGCCCCTCCGTCTCGGCCCGGTTGCGGTTGGCCACCGGCGAGCCCACGGTCAGATCCTCCTGACCGGTCAGCCGGGAGAGCAGCCCCTGAAAGGCCGCGAGCAGAACCCTGAAGAGCGTTGCCCCACGCCGGCGGGCGAGCCGGTCGAGGTCTTCCGACAGCTCGGAGGAGAGCCCGGCGGAGAGCTGGCCGCCCGCGGCGCTGCGCACCACCGGCCGCGGCCGGTCCGCCGGCAGCTCCAGCACAGCCAGGGCTCCGGCCAGCCGCTCCCGCCAGTAGCCGAGCTGGGCCTCCAGGACCTCGCCCGCCAGCCACTCCCGCTGCCAGATGGCGAAGTCCGCGTACTGGACCGGCAGCTCCGGCAGAGGCAAGCCGTCGTAGAGAGCCGAAAGCTCGCGCAACAGCACCCCGATCGACCAGCCGTCGGAGACGATGTGGTGCATCGTCAGCAGCAGCAGGTGCTCCTCGCTCCCGAGCCGAAGGAGGGTCGTCCGCAGGAGCGGCCCCCGCGAGAGGTCGAACGGCCTCGCGGCCTCCTCCCGGGCCAGCCGCCAGACCTCTTCGGAACGCCTTTCGAGGTCCACGACCGGCAGCGGCAGGGGGAACGGCGGGGCGATGACCTGCACCACCCGGCCTTCCTCGCTCGCGAACGTGGTGCGCAGCGCCTCGTGCCTTGCAACCAGCTCCGTGAGAGCGGACCCGAGCGCGGCGGGATCGAGCGGCCCGCGAAGCGAGAGCGCGATCGGAATGTTGTACGAGGCCCGCTCGTCGCCGAGCTGGTCCAGGAACCAGAGCCGCTCCTGGGCGAAGGAGGCGGGCGGCCGGCCCTCCCGCCGACGCGGCACGATCGGTGGCGCCGGAACGCGGCTCCCGGCGCGCAGGCGCTCGGCCAGACCGGCCACCGTTAGGGCCTCGAAGAGAGCCCGCAGCGGCAGCTCGACGCCGAAGGCCTCCCGGATGCGGGAGACCACCCGGGTCGCCAGCAGCGAGTGGCCTCCCAGATCGAAGAAGTCGTCGCGGACGCCGACGGCAGCGCGCCCGAGCACGTCGCACCAGATCTCCGCCAGCAGCTCCTCGACGGCGTCGCAGGGAGCGCCGGTTTCGCCCCCGGGCGCCCCCTCCGGCTCTATTTCGACGGAGGCGAGCGCCCGCCGGTCCACCTTGCCGTTGGAGGTCAGCGGCAGGGAGCTCACCTGCACGAAGGTTGCGGGAATCATGTAGTCCGGCAGCTTGCGGGCGAGGTGGCTGCGCAGCTCCGGGCCGGTGACCGCGGTCCCCTCCCCGGGCGCCACGTAAGCGACGAGCCGCCGGTCCCCCGGCCGGTCTTCACGCGCCAGGACCGCGGACTCGCGCACGGCCGGGTGGGCGGCGAGCGCCGCCTCGATTTCTCCGAGCTCGATGCGGAAGCCGCGCAGCTTCACCTGTGTGTCGATCCGCCCGAGGAACTCAATCTCCCCGGAGGGCAGCCGGCGCGCCAGGTCGCCGGTCCGGTAGAGCCGCTCGCCCGGCTCGGTGGGAAGCGGCGAGGGGACGAACCGCTCCGCCGTCTGCTCGGGCCGGTCGAGATATCCCCGCGCCAAGCCGTCGCCCGCCGCGTGCAGCTCGCCGGGAACACCGATCGGCACCGGCTGGAGATCGCTGTCGAGCAGGTAGACCCGGGTGTTGGAGATCGGACGGCCGATCGGGACGGACGAAACCGGCCGGTCCGGGTCCGTGACCGGGCTGGCCGCATCCATGGAGTGACAGCAGGTGAAGGTGGTCCCCTCGGTCGGGCCGTAGCCGTTGATCAGCCGGTGGCCGGGCGCGAGCCGCGCCAGCGCCTGCCGTACGTGCGGGAGCGACAGGGTGTCGCCGCCTGCCAGGAGCTGGCGGACGCCCGCCAGGCTCTCCGGCTGCGCTTCGACCATCTGGTGGAAGAGGCCGGCGGTCAGCCAGAGGGTGGAGATCCCTTCTGTGCGGAGCGTTTCTCCCAGCTCCTCCAGGGATGGGGTCCGGGCCGGGAACACTACCAGACGGCCGCCGTTCAAGAGCGGTCCCCAGATCTCCAGGGTGGAGGCGTCGAAAGGAATGGGCGCGAGCTGCAGGAACGTCTCCCGCTCGCAGAAATCGGCGTAGTCAACTCCCCGGACCAGGCGGACGATGCTCCGGTGCTCGACCGCCACTCCCTTGGGCTGCCCCGTCGAGCCGGACGTGTAGAGCACGTAGGCCAAGCCCCGCGGTTTGGTATCCATCGCGGGCTCCGCGTCGCTCTCGCGCCCGATCGCCTCGCCGTCCCGATCGAGGCAGACGACCCGCGCCGCTCCGCCAACGAATCGGGATAGCAGCCGCTCCTCCGTCAGCAACACCGTCAACCGGCCGTCGTCCAGCAGGAAGGCCAGGCGCTCTGCCGGCAAGGAGGGGTCCAAAGGAAGGTAGGCCCCTCCCGCCTTGAGAATGCCGAGGAGGCCCACGACCAGGGCGAGCGAGCGCTCGACGCAGATCCCAACCCGAGCCTCGGGGCCCACACCGAGCCGGCGCAGGTGGTGCGCCAGGCGATTGCCGTGGCGGTCGAGCTCGGCGTAGGAGAGGCTCCGGCCCTCGCACAGGACCGCCACGGCCTCCGGCGTCCGCCGGGCCTGCTCCGCGAACAGCTCCTGGATCGTGCGGTCCGGGTAGGGGACCGCGGTGTCGTTCCACTCGCGGAGCAACTCGTGCCGCTCGGACTCGGTCAGGGACGAAAGCTCGGAGACCCGCCGCTCCGGCATCGCGGCCGCCTCCCCCAGAAGGATGCGGAAGTGCTCCAGCGAGCGCAGAACCGTGGGTGCGTCGAAAAGGTCGCGGCTGTATTCCGCCTGCACGGCAAGGCAGCCCTCTTCCATCGGGGCGACGGCCACGGTCAGGTCGAACTTCGCGGTCCCGCCTCCGGCCAGGCGCAGGGACGACAGAGTCAGCCCTCCGAGCTCCGGTACGTCGCCCGGCGGATCGTTCTGGAGCAGGAACATCACCTGGAAGATCGGCGTCCAGGAGAGGCTCCGCTCCGGCTGGAGCGCCTCGACCAGCTTTTCGAAGGGGAGGTCCTGATGGTCGTAGGCTGCCAGCGCCGCCTCGCGGGTGCGCTCCAGGAGCCGCTGGAACGTGGGATCCCCCGACAGGTCGCCGCGCAGCACCAGGGTGTTGACGAAGAAGCCGATCAGCTCTTCCGTCTCGGCCCGGTTGCGGTTGGCGATCGGGGTGCCGACGGGGAGGTCCTCGCGGCCGGT